>CAUPXM010000035.1:0-7347 GCA_963515585.1 uncultured Campylobacter sp. | reverse complement strand
ATTTCACGCGCGTTTCGTTTTGGATGTGATCGCTTAGGGCGTTGTTTAGCACCGTTGGCATCGCATCTCCCTCAAATGGCTCTGTGCCCACGACCCTGCCGCCGATGGTTTGGACGTAAAACGCGCCGAATTTATTCGCGCAAAGCCCCATCTGCTCGTCAAATATCGCCTGCGCCGCCGCGTCAAATCGTTTTGCTTGCGCCGAAGCCGCAGCTAGCGCGCCTAGTTTTAGAAAATCTCGTCTTTTCATGGTTGTCTCCGTTAAATTTAAATTTGGTGGTTGGTTTAGTTTAAATTTAGCGGGATTTATGGAGTTAAACTTTGCATCGTTTGCCTTTAAACGTATTACGCGACCTCGCGTCTTAGCGGTGATTTTACGAAATTTAGGCTTAATTTGCCATTTATTTATCGCGTCGCGATGGAATTCTATTAGAGCTAAGCACTAGATAAATTCCACCGCGACTATTTGGGTCAAAAGCTATACGTAAGGCTTAGATTAAAGGTGCGCGGATCGCCGTAGACCATTAGATTAGAACCGATGCCCTCAAAATAGCGCTTATCGGTTATGTTATCGACGTTTAGCTGCACATCTAGGTTTTTACTCGCTTTGTAGCCTAGCATTACGTTTGCAATCGTGTAGGCTTTCTGCTCGATCCTGCCGTATGGCGAGTCGGAATAAATCTTTGAGCGATACATCGCGCCTGCGCCTATTCTAAATGTGCCGATCTCATATTTTGCAAAAAGATTTGCGCTGGTGCGGGAGGAGTCGCTGGCGTAAATATTGCCGTCAGCGTCTTTGGCTTTGTAGTGCGCTAGCCCCATGCTTAGGCTTAGCGCATCGGTAATTTTACCGTTTACATCCGCTTCAAAGCCCCTGCTGGTTACTCCGCGACCCTGCCTGTAAGCGTAGGAATTTGTGCCCGTGATATATTCGTCGGTGCGGATGCCGAGCTTATCTTGTATGATCTTAAAAACGCCCAGGCTTGCTTGCAGATCGCCGTCAAAATACTCGCCTTTGATGCCCGCTTCGTAATCCTTGCCTTGTATGGGATCAAGATATTTATTGTTTTTGTCCTTGTAGGTTTGAGGCTTAAAAATACTCGTATAACTTGCATAAAGGGTATGATGATCGTCTAAATCATAGGTGATCCCTGCATATGGAGTAATTTCGCGGGTAAAATTTCTATTATCTGCTCCACCTGTAATTTTATATTTATAGTAACTCATCCGCGTTCCTAATAAGAGCTTTAAATCCTCGGTGATTGAGAGTTTATTCGCGGCATAAATTGCTTTTTGAATAGTTCGATCGGCATTATTTTGATCTACATACGGTAAGCGTGGATCTTCAATATGAAGGTCGTTAAAATTTATTCTAGTACGCGCGGCATAAGCAAGGCCTGCTGGAGTATTTCGGTTATTCCAGTAGCTACTTACGTTATCAGATCCTTTTTTGTAAAGATTATACATCACACCAAATACAAATTCATGATCTTGTTCGAAAAATTCATAAGGGATATTCACATAGGCGTCGATATTGTGGATATTCTCTTCGCGCTTGTTAGCATAAACGCTAAGATCGGCGACGTTTCCGATGCCGCCAGGGCCTACCCTGCCGCCATAAAAGAGCAAATTTGAATCGGTATGAGCACGACGAAACGAATAACTCAAGCTTAAACTCGCCTCGTTTGAGAAATATTGTTTAAAATCGGCATAAAAATCAAGCGTAGAGATGTCGTATCGCGTCCAAGGCTGAGAGAAAATTTTGTTTTTGCCGAAGTGCGTGCGCGTGCCGTCCGATTTAAACGCGGGCATTCCGCCCCAGCGTGTGCCATGTCGGCGTAGAGTCTGATAAAATGAGCCAAAGCTCAGCCTTGAATCGTCCGTTACATCGATATCTAATACGCCATAAACGGCAGTATTGCGACGATTGTAATAGTCCATATAAGAGTGCGATCGTTCATGCATAAACGCTAGGCGTCCGCGCACCGAACCGCTTTGATTGAGCGGGCTTTGCACATCGGTTTTAAGCCCGTATTTGTCGTATGAGCCGCCGTTTAGGCTGATGTATCCTTTCGGAACGGCGGAATCCGCGTGCTTGCGGATAAAATTTAAACTCGCGGCGGGATTTCCCGCGCCCGCCAATAATCCGTTCGCACCCTTTACTACCTCAACACGCTCATATGGCAGTAAATTTAAATCGTTCGCCCCGAGGCTAAAACCTCCGAAGCTAGGCATCGAATCAAGCAAATAATAATCTATGCTAAATCCGCGCGCCGTAGGATAGAGCCTCTCATCCATACGCCCGCTCGTAATGCCCGCGATATTTCGCATCAGCACCTGATAATCGGTTATCCCCATATCTTTTAGCTTGGCTTCGGTCACCACGGTAAGAGACTGGGGCGTTTCTCTTGCCGTAAGATCGAGCCTGGTGGTACTTTTAACGAGCTTTCTAGCCTCATAATCTCTGTCGTCGCGACGGAGCTTTTGGGTATCTTGCACCTCTATGGTGCCTAAGTCCTCCGGGGTGCTCGCAGTGGCGTTATTTTCCGCATAAAGTGAAGTTAACATATTTAATGCGACTACGAGCGAAAGAGATACTTTCTTCATAACTTTCTCCTTTTAGAATTTCTATTTTTTAGGGTTATGTAAAATCCGCAAATGCTTAAAAATAGGGGCGCAAGCCCCGTTAAAAACCATATAAGTTTCGTTATTGCGCCGTATGAGCCCGCATGGGCGCGACGAAAGCCGTCTTGAAGTTTGTCCGAAAAATCCGCATCGTTTATAAAGCCCGTTTTTAAAATTTCGCCTGCATCCGATATCGTGATACGGCTCGCGTAAGGGCTTTGAAGCGGGTTTTGCCCCGCCTCGAAGCCGTATACGGTAAAAGCGCCGCCCGGACAGAGCGGAAAGGCGATATAGGTGGAGCGAAATTCTTTAAATTTAACCGCTATCCGCGCTAAAGCCTCATCTAGCGTCGCAAGATTTTGCACCGTTTTCATGCTTACCGCTCCGTTTGATGCCGCGACGGTGGAATTTCGCTCGGTCTTAAAATTCTGCAAGACCGCGCCGCATGGATTTGCGAGCGGCTTGTAAGTTACCGCCCTTAGCTCCCACCATGCTCCGCTTATAGCTATAGCAAACATTACGGGAGTGCTCGCGACTCCGATTAGGCGGTGAGCGCCGCGCATAAAATATATGGCCCGATCTAGCCTCAGCGAGAATAAGTTTTGCCAAAATTTTTTGTAGATAAAAAAGCCGCTAATGCCGATAAGTAGCGCGCTAAGCCCCACAACGCCTGCAAAAATTCTACCGCCGCGACCTAAAAACAGCTCCGCGTGCAGTTTGTTTATCGCGCCGATAAAGCCATGAGCTCGCGGTATAGACGCGCCTTTTATCTCGCCGCTAAAGGCGTCCAGGTAAATTAGGGCTTGCTTTTGTAGCTTCTGTGAGGAAAGTCTGATTTTATCGGTCTTTGAAGCATCTTGCGCGATGCTCCAGCCCATGATCGCATACTCTTTAAATTTGGAATTTATCTCGGATTGCAGGGTACTAAATTTCATTCTAACGGGGAATTTCGCTATGCTTTCTTGCGTCCTAAACACCTTGTCTTTTAGCAAAACTTCATTGATCTACTCCGCGTAAACTAAAACCGAGCCGCTTATAGAAATGATTATAAGGGGTATGCAAAATATCAAAGATAGCCACAAATGAAATTTGCGCGAGATTTTGCGAAAGGATTTAGACAAAATTTTCCTTTTTTTGAAAATTATTTTAATTAAGACGGCGTGATTTTAGTGAAAATTGTATTAAAGCATCTTGAAAGTCATTATAATTTTTTAGCTAAAATTTTACGGCGTAAAATTTGCTTGAATGATTTATCTATAGAAATTTTAAAAGCTATTTTAAAATTTTAAGAGCCGAGCGAATATTAAAATTTTCGCGCACAGGAGAGTTTAAATTTAAAGCAAATTTCGGATTTTAAAATTTCAATATCACGCAGGGTCGTGTTTGGGTTGCAGGCGTGGACGATCAACGACTCAAGTGGCTTGCAAATTCCGCACTCGCCAAAAAAACTCTGCGTTACAGCGATTTAAATCTTTTATCGCGAAATTTGCAATTACGCGATTAAAAGAATTTACCGATAAGCGCATATCCCCACAGCGCGGCGTTGAGAAATAGGCTCATCATCACGGCGGTGCTTGCGGTGTCTTTGGCGCCCTTGGCTAGCGGATGGATTTCGCTCGTGGCAAGATCGACCGCGCGCTCGACGGCGGAGTTTATGCACTCGGTTGTGAGCGTAAAGACCGCGCCGAAGATCAAAAATAGATTTAGCACCGCGCCGAAATTCCAAAAAAATAGCGACAGCAGAAGCGGGACGAACACGCAAAGCTCGAGTCTAAAGCTACGCTCGCTGCGCAGCATCTCGCAAAGACCCGCCATCGCGTAGCTCCAGTTGGCAAAAAATCGGTATTTGGGCTGATTGCGCATAATTTTCCTTTAAATTTAGTCAAAATTTCGTATAATCATACCAAAATTTTTAGGCCAAAGGCTAAATTTGAAACTGATTAGTTGGAACGTAAACGGGCTGCGCGCAGTGCTCGGTAAAGACGGCTTTGCGTGGCTCGCGGAGCAAAACCCCGATTTTTTGGGCTTACAAGAGATCAAGGTGAGCGAAAAGGACGCTCCGAAAGGGCTTTATGAGCTCGGATTTTCTCAGATCGATCTAAATTCCGCCGCTCGCGCGGGCTATTCTGGCGTGGCGAGCCTAGCGAAATTTAAAAGCGAGACGAGCAAGTCGCTGTTTTTCCCAGACGACGAAGGACGCGTGCTGCAGCACCGCTTCGGCGATGTCGTGCTTTTTAATATCTACTTTCCCAACGGCCAAAAGGACGAGGCGCGGCTAGCCTACAAGATGGAATTTTACGCGAAATTTCTAGCCTATGCGCGCAGCCTCGCGGAGGAGGGGCTCGGGGTGATATTTTGCGGCGACGTAAATACCGCGCACCGCGAGATCGATCTTGCAAACCCAAAAGCAAACTCCAAAACCTCGGGTTTTTTGCCGATCGAGCGGGCGTGGCTCGATAAGGTGGAGGCGGCTGGCTTCGTCGATACCTTCCGTGCCGTGCACGGCGAGCTGCGAGACGCCTACTCGTGGTGGAGCTACCGCTTTAACGCGCGCGCAAAAAACGTAGGCTGGCGGATCGATTATTTTTTCATCTCGGCAAATTTGCGCTCGCGGCTAAAGGACGCTTTCATCCTAAGCGACGTGATGGGCAGCGACCACTGCCCCGTGGGTATCGAGATCGAAATTTAGCCGGGGCAAATTCCGCGGCGCGAGCTTTGATCTTGTGCGGCTGGCGGATTAAGGTGCGCATAGCGGCGCGAGCTAATTCGCGGATTTAAAGAGGCGGTGCGTAAACACAGCGCGATAAAATTTTAAATTTAAGGAGAGAAAATGTTGAGCGATATCGAAATAGCAAATGCGGCGAGGCCGGATAAAATTTCAAACGTTGCGAAAAATTTGGGGCTTGGCGAGGATGAGATCGAGCTGTACGGCCACTACAAAGCCAAGCTAAACATCAAGCCGCGCCCGCGCGCTTCGAAGCTTATTTTAGTCACGGCGACCAATCCGACGCCGTTTGGCGAGGGCAAGACGACGACCTCCATCGGTCTAGCCGACGCGCTAAAGCGTCTAGGCAAAAGAGTCTGCCTTGCGCTGCGCGAGCCGTCGCTGGGACCGGTTTTCGGTATCAAAGGCGGCGCCGCGGGTGGCGGGTACTCGCAGCTGGTGCCGATGGATGATCTAAATTTGCACTTTAACGGCGATTTTCACGCGATAACCTCCGCAAACAATCTCATTTCGGCGGTCATCGACAACTCGCTGTATCAAGAAAACCCGCTAAAGATCGATAAAATTTTATGGAAGCGCTGCATGGATATGAACGATCGCGCGCTGCGCCACATCACCGTAGGTCAGGGCGGGCGTACCGACGGAGTAGAGCGTGAGGACGGCTTTAATATCACCGCAGCTAGCGAGATAATGGCGGTTCTGTGCCTCTCAAACGATCTTGCCGAGCTTAAGGAAAACATCGCAAACATAATGGTCGCCTACGATACGCAGGGAGAGCCGATATATGTGCGCGATCTGGGTTGCGCGGATGCCGTGGCGATCCTGCTAAAAGATGCGATGAAGCCAAATCTCATCCAAAGCCTTGAGCACACGCCCGCGCTCGTGCACGGAGGACCCTTTGCAAATATCGCGCACGGCTGCAACTCCATAATGGCGAGTAAGTTAGCGCTTTCGCTTGCAGATTACGCCGTGACGGAGGCGGGCTTTGGAAGCGAGCTCGGGGCTGAAAAATTTATCGACATCAAGTGCCGCCGCGCGGGCATCGCTCCGGATGCCGCGGTACTAGTTAGCACGATCCGCTCGCTTAAATACAACGGCGGCGCGGAGAAAGAAAATATCGCAAGCCCGGATCTTGCCGCGCTTCAAAGAGGCATCGTAAATTTAGGCGGGCATATTGAAATTTTACAAAACTTCGGGCTAAATCCGGTCGTGGCGCTTAATCGCTTCAGCTTTGATAGCGATGAGGAGATCGCTTTCGTGCGCGAGTATTGCAAGCAGCGCGGCGTGCAGATGGCGATTTGCGAAAATTTCGCCAAAGGCGGCGAGGGCGCGCTTGAGCTAGCCCGCCTCGTCATAGATGAGTGCGAGCGCGCTAAGGAGCTGAAATTCGCCTACGAGCTTAGCGACGATACGGCGAGCAAGATCGAAAAGATCGCTACTAAAATTTACGGCGCGAGCGAGGTGGTTTTCGAGCCCGAAGCGCAAAAGGCGCTACAGCACATCAAAGCTTTGGGTCTTGAGCGGCTAAACGTCTGCATCGCAAAGACGCAGTATAGCTTCAGCGACGACGCCAAGGCGCTCGGGCGAGCGCGCGGCTTTAAGCTTAGCGTTAAAGACCTTCAAATCCGCACGGGAGCGGGCTTCATCGTCGCCGTCTGCGGCAAGATAATGCTGATGCCGGGGCTGCCGAAGGTTCCTAACGCGCTAAATATGAAGATTACTAGCGATGGCGTTATAAGCGGGCTAGCATGAAATTTTATTTTCGGCGCCCGAAGCCAAAGCCGAAAATTCCGCGCTTGGGCGGTAAAATTTAGCTGCGAGCTTCGGCGGTGATAAATTTTGCTTGCAGGTTGCGACGAGTTTATCGTGCCTCGGTTTTATCGCGTCATGGTTTTTGCTATGCTTGGGTTTTATTGCGCCGGGTTTTAGCCAGTTGAGTTTTGATTAGTCGGATTAGTCGGATTAGTCGGATTAGTCGGATTAGTCGGATTAGTCGG
>CAUPXM010000034.1:0-9520 GCA_963515585.1 uncultured Campylobacter sp. | reverse complement strand
TTTAACTTAAGCTCATGCAAAGGAGCAAGTAAGTTACGATGAGAACTATGTTTTTGAAAAGTAACGAGCGTAGCGAAGTTAAAAAATAAGTATACAGTCCTGTTCAAGAATTTCTGAGGCTAAATTTATAGAAATTCTAAAATACTTCGCAGAGGATATAGAAGCATCAAAGATATCAAATTTTACTAAGCGTAAATTTAATGGTGTGCTTGTCAAATTTGGATTAGTTTTTAACCCAAATTTTAAAGTCAAAAGTTGTGCAGTGCTGCGTTGCTTTTGGTGGTCTATCGAAAAATCACAATTTAAGATTAAAATTTAAAGGTCGGACTTGCGCCCGACCAGTATCAGAAAGGAGGAGTTAGAATATATAAACCGCGCCCAGCACGATAAATGCTCTTAGGCAAAAACCGCCCACAAGTACGCCGTATTCGTTATAAACACAGCTTTTTATCTCCTCGCCGCCGTGCGCGCAGACACTGCCGTCCGCATTCACGCTGCAGCTGCGAAGCATAAATTTGCTTCCGCCTAGCAGCGGCAAAGCAAGCCCAAACACGACAAAGCCTATCCAAAACATCGGCGCAAGCGAGCCGCTGACTATCTTGGTTACGCTCGCCATGCCCGCAGCCTCACTTCTCACGCTCGCAAACAGCGCTAGCACCGCAACGATCTCAAGCGCGACTAGCACAACGTGAAATTTATGCGCGCAGTGGCTTAGCCCATGTCCGGCATTTAATGTAGCGGCGGCGTTTGCGCTAAGCCCCGTGGAGATCGCAGAGATCGTAAATAAAATCGGCAGCCACACGCTAGCCCAAAGCGGGATCGCCTTTACGACGTAAAGCAGTAGCCCCGTATATCCCATCACTCCAAGCGCCAAAATAGCTCCGAACGCGAGCATCATATCGCAAATTTTACCGCTCTTTTTGATCTGCAAAAGTACTAAAACGCTAACCACGATGAAAAATGTAAGCAGGTATGTACCTATGCTCATCATCGAAACCGGGCGCGTGTAGAGCTGCAAAATTTTAAGAGGATTTATCGCAGCGCTCGGCGCCAAGTCAAACAGCAAAAGTGCGGTTCCTACTATTACCGCAACGGGTGCGAGCAGAAAGCCGAATTTATAAAACCTCTCGTTTAATGAACCCAAAAAGCCCTTGTAAGCCAAAGCCGAGCACAAAAACGCCCCGGCGCCTAAACCGCCTAAAAATAGATAGATGACTATGAGCCATCCCCAAGTCGTCTGTACCATCGTCATTCCTTTAAATTTTTAAAAATTTCAGGATCTTTTAGCGCACTTTTCAGTGCATCCATCTCGCTATTTAGGTAGAGATTTAAAAAGCTTCCGAAACTCTTCCAAAGGTCTAAATTTGCGTGCTCGTCGCAACGAGCGGCAAATTTGCAAAACCACTGCGACGGATGAGCGGCGATAAATTCCGCCTTTTTATGCAAAATTTCATTAAATTTAGCCTCATCCTCCGCCTTTAGCGCGCTAAAACTTAGAAAATAAAGATATTGCAGCTCGTACCCGATGAAATCGTCGGGAAATTTATCGAGCTGCGCATCCTCGAGTTTTAGTCCCGAGCTTTCATAAAAGCTTCGCACCTGCATCGTCTTTGCCCCAAACATCGTTTGATAGTCGAAATACACCGACTCGTAAGGCTCGGCTTTGGGGCGCTTAGGACCTACGAAGAGCCTATTGAATTCGTAGCGAATTTCATCGATTAAGCTTGGCTCGCTTTTGCATTTGGCAAATTCGAGGATAAATTTATGCTCTTTAAGATTAGGCGCAAAATCCTGCGTCAAATTTAAAAGCTCGTCCAAATTTTCACCGGTAAGAGGCACCAAAAATACCTGCCTCAAAAAGTCCTCGGCGCAAAGGCTCTGCTTTAAATTACGCATCTTTTTATCCTTAGTGGATAAACTCATTGCGCTTCATACGAGGATAGAAGCGAATGTTCGGCTTAGTAAAAAAGTGCTTGAAGCCCGGCATCTCTTTCTCCATCCCCGCGCTATCGCTCACGTCGCTATCGACTAGCTTTAGCACGTCGCAAGGACAGCCCGCTACGCACGCAGGCTCCTCGCCGCGCTCGAGCTTCTCGGCGCAGAGGTTGCACTTTTGCGCTTTGCCGTCTTTGCCTTTGGTTATTGATCCATAAGGACAGGCTACGATGCAGTATCCACAGCCGATGCATTTATCGTGCAGCGGCTGAACGATGCCGTTTTCAAGCTTAATGTAAGCTCCCACGGGACAAACATCCATACACGCAGGCTCTTCACAATGGTGGCACGAATGCGAGATGAAAATTTCCTTTTCGATCTCGTCTTCATGGATGAGCATCATATCGACATGGCGCCAGTTGATGTCGGGGTCTTGGTTATGATAGACCTGACATGAAATTTCACACGCCTTACAACCTATGCAAAAGTTGTAATCAAATAAAAATCCTTGTTTTCGTTTCATTTTAATTCCTTTACTTCTCGCTTGAGCAAAGCCCAAGCTGCGACGAGGAGCGCAGGCACTCCTTCGAGCGCCTAAAGCACGACGACTTCGGTCGCGTTTTAAGCTCCGTATCGCCTAAAATTTAAACATTAATCGCGAAGTATTGCGCGACTTAGACTAGGCGGTTTTTAGAATTTCAAGCGGAGCGCACTAAAACGTGCATGAGCATTGAAATTCTAAAACCAACGACGTATAAGTCCGCAAGACAAGCGCACCTCAACCTTGCATCTGCTGTGCCGCTTTTCGCACTTCACAAAAGCTTGCAGTATAGGTCGATCCGTTGCCCAAATCGCTCACTCCGTCCGAGCAAAGGATATTTGCTCCCGTGCGAGACTTGGTGACCTTAACCCAGATATTATTCCACGCATAGACGATGCCCGGCTGCATCTGATTGGTTTCGACCGCCGTAAATATCGCCGTGCCCTTTTCATTCGTAGCTTCGACCGTATCGCCCTCTTTGATACCGCGCGCCAGCATATCCTCGCGCGTCATAAATAGCTCGGCGTTGCCCTTTACGATGACGCGTTTTAGGATGTAAGGCATATTGCCCCAGTTTGAGTTATCCTGAAGCTGCGTACCCGGCGTCATGAAATAAAGCGGATACTTTTTCAAGTAATTTTTGCCGAAATTTTTATGCCTTTCGTAGTAATCCCAATCGTCGTCAAGATCGATCACCGGGTGATAGCCTGCGTCCTTGAAAGCTTCGGAGTAGAGCTCGCACTTGCCGCTTTTAGTGCCGAATACTAGCTTGTCCTTCGGCGCATAAGGGTAGTAAGGGAACTGATCTTTCATCGTCTCAGGCGTTCTAAACGGCTTAATCCAGCCTACGCTCTTTAGCTTTTCGTAGGTGATATTTTGCTTTTTGGCAAATTCCGTATCTAAAAACCTTCTACAAACCGTCTCGCTATCCCAGTCGAAGCACTCCTCGGTATATCCCATCGCCTTGGCTAGAGCGTTAAAAAATTCCAAATTCGTCTTGGCTTCGCCCAGCGGTTTGACGCTTTGGGCGTTGTAGCAGACGTAGCCCGAAATTTGATCGTTTTGAATATCTTCGCTCTCCATAAAGGTAACGCCCGGCAATACGTAGTCAGCGTAATCGCAGGTGTCGGTATCGTAAGGATCGATGACTACTAGGAAAAAGTCGTCGTCCATCACGCGTTTTTTGATTAAATTCGTATTGGGCGCCGTTACCATCAAATTTGAGTTATAGTTGATACAGGCTCGAATTACCGTATTTATCGGCTTACCTAGATAGGTCGGATTTTCCTTTTGGATACCTTTGCCAAATTCTATATAGCTTATTTGCTGGCGCTCTATCTTTTTGCCTTCCGCGTCTTTCGGCGAAAGATCTGGCATGCAGTTATCGAAGTTAAAGCAGCCCTTTACATGCACGTAAGCCCAGAATAATCCGCCGCCAAGTTTTGTAAGGCAGCCCGTAAGTACCGGCAAGAAAGTAACCGCTCGCACGAGCCTTGCGCCGTTAAAGTGCCTTTGCCCGCCGTCGCCGTGCATAATGGCAGGCGCTTTGGCGTGGGCGTATTCTCGCGCAAAGACTTTGATCTGATCGACGCTTGCTCCGCACATTTCAGATAGTTCGCCATAAGTGTAGAGTGAGCACTCATGTACTAGATCTTCAAAGCCGGTTGTACATTTTTCTACGAATTCATGATCATATAGATCTTCTTCTATCAAAAATTTGCAGACCGCTAGACAAAATGCCGGATCGCTTGAAGGCTTTAGCTGGATAAACATATCGGCCTGGTTTGCGAGCGGAATTCTGATCGTATTTATGACGATGATCTTGCCGCCTCGCTTTTTGACGCGGTGGGCAAATCTAATCCAGTGCACCGCCGTATAGGCTTCGTTTGAACCCCAGCTGATATACATATCGCTCTCATCGACTTCCAGCGCGTCTTTTGAAAAGTCCGTGCCGATAACGCTCGGCGTGCCCGCATAGCGCGGCCAGTCGCATGGATTGCGCACAAGCCTCGTAGCGCCGTATTTTTCAAAGAAATTTCCCGGCGCGATCGTCTTTGAGATATGCCCTTCGTTGCCCGAATAGACAAATTCCGTCAGTGCCTCGCCGCCGTATTTTGCCTTGATCTCGGTAAGCTTGGCGGCTATCTCTTTTAGCGCTTGATCCCAGCTGATGCGCTCCCATTTACCCTCGCACTTTTTACCGACGCGCTTCATCGGATACATTATACGATCGGCATTGTATAGGTGCATCGCGTAGGTATGACCTTTGACGCAGACCGTGCCTTGCGTTAGAGGGTGCTTCGGATCGCCTTTGATGCTAACCATCTTGCCGTCTTTGATCTCTGCGATCATCGAACAGGCGTCGCGGCAGTTTCTAGGACAGGTGAGATAGTGATACTCTACACCCTGCTCGTTTTTATAGGATTTAGGTTTAAAATCCACCTCAAACTGCTCCATACCAAATAGGCTTGGAGAGGCTCCCGCCGTAGCCAGAGTCGCTCCCGCGCCTTTTAAGAAAGAACGTCTTTGCATCTCTTCTCCTTAAATGTGGGCTTTATTTCATATCGTATATGAAAACTTTATTTTCTTTGCCTTCGCGCGAAAAAACATAAAATTTGCCGTCCTTCACCGCAAGCGCTCTTGCGTTTGCCGCTCCGCTAAAACTATACGCATCCTCAATTGTATGAGTTTGCAAATTTAGCTTTAAAATGGTCGAGAAATTTTTACTCAAAAGATAAACGGCATCAGGCTGAGCATCGATGCCCGTGACATAGTATTCGCCTAGGCTCCTGCTCTCTTTTAGCTTTAAATTTGAGCCGATTTGCGGAATAAATTCCTCCAAAATCATCTTGTCGTCGCCGTCAAACACCGCCACGCTCCAATAGTCCCTCACATCATTAGGTACGGACGCAATGATAAATTTATTCGCAGCCGCGTCGTAATCCCAGCCGAGGATATATTGCTGCTTCGCTCGAAGCGTGGAGAAGCGCCCTTTGTTGCCGAGATCGTTTAGCTTCCATTTATCCCAGCCCTCGCTCAAATGCCTCCACTGGCTGTTTTGCTCCTCTGCACTAAGCCCGTCCGTAGGCTCATAAAATACGAAGGTTTTATTAAAGCTTATCATGCCGAGCTCGTTTTTGTACCACGCTGCGCCTACGGTCGCTTCCATCTCCATTATAAAGTGGCGATCGTGCCTACCGTATCTAAGCGGCTTTAAATTTTCGTCCGCAACGTAAAATTCGTTATTTTTCGAAACCAGCGCAAACTGCTTTTTATCTGCGTCGTAGTCCGCCCCCGTAATCGGTGCGTCGTTTTGTAAGCTTAAGCTCACTTCCGCACTCGGCGTACCGAGCTCTTTCACGCCTTCAAGCGCGCCCGCTTTGCTATCGAGATTAAACTCAAACCCAAACGCCAGAGCCGCTAGCGCCGTAAAAATCATCAGCTTTTTCATCTTTTTGCTCCTTAGTTTGGCAGATCCGGAAGCTCCGGATTCCAATCAAATCTAAAATCAAGCGCGCTTTGCCAGTGATCTTTTTCCCAAAACCATTTGGCGGAATCAAGACTTAACCTAGCCGGCGTGCTAGAGCCCAGATACGGCGGCGGGCCTGAGACGATGAAAGCCTGTGCGCAATTTGCGGCGATGATGACGATGAAGATTAAATTTGCAATTTTGCCAAGAGGCAGATAGCGCAAAAACTCGCCGTATTCGCCGCTCGTGCTCTTTTTCATTATCTCGCCCAAATTTTTGCTACATAAAAATATGATCGCCAAAAACGCGATTACGCAAAAATCCACGACGATGACCCAAAGCTGCGTGTGTGCGCCTAAAATTTCAAGTCCGAAACCCTGCTTTATGTCGAGATAGCCGCCGAACGTCCCATCAAGGCTATAATGGATAAAGCCGTTAAACATCCCCCAGCAAGCCATTAGCAAAAGCGCCGCGACGTAGCCGGGTCTTAGGCCATATCTAAGGATAAAAAGCGCGATAAGGCTGATGGCTATCATCGTGATCCTCTCCGCCCAGCACATCACGCACGGGCTATCTCCCATGCCAAAGCCCAGTACCAAACAGGCTATACCGACTGGAAGTGCTACGAGGGCGATGATGGCTAGCGACATTAGGTTGAAAAATCCTCGCTCAGCGGCGGGAATTTGATTTTGTTCTAAATTTTGCATATCGCCCTCCTAAAAGTTGCCTACCGGCACGACGACCCATAAATTTACGTAAAACTCGAGCGCGATCAGTATCACGCAGCCTACCGCCGCGCAGCCCGTAGCTAAATTTTTCCTCTGCGGCTTAAAATATAATATAAGCCCGCTGATCAAAAATAGCGTCAAAATAAGAAATTCCATTTCAAACCGTCCTTTCCTAATAAAATTTAATCCTAAGCATGCTTATTCTTAAAGAAATAATATAACTTTATTTATTAAATTTGGTTTAAAAAATAGATTTTTCTATTCATATTAAATTTTTTTCTATAAAATTTTCCTACTAAAAATATATTTTTATAAATTATTTTATTATATTTAAGCTAATATTAAAAATATGATTGAAATTTTATAAATTATTTTACTCGCTAATATTTTTTATCCTTAAGATAAAATTTAAAACAACTTAAACAAATATTGTGTAATATTTCAATAGAATTTTAACCTAAGGCGGAATATGGAAAATATATTTTTAGAATCTTACGACGTATTTAAGGTATCGAAAAATGCGAGCAAGCTAAAAATTTACAACGACTTTTTAAGAGACAACAAAAGGTACTCCGTAACGCGCTGTTATTATGTCATAGTCGTGGATAATACATTTTTGACCTACTCGCATTTGATGATTTATGAGGAGCTGCTTTATCTTCTGTATTCGCAGAACAAGCTAAAAAACGGCGATTTTTCGCTGACGCTTAAAAAATCGGAGCTCGCGAAAAAATTTAAGACCGATATTACCAAAAGCGCGACCGAGACGATAAAGCGCTTTTATGAGATGCAGCAAGTAAAAATCACTATTTTCGTAAAAGACAAAGTCGAAAAACAGATGAATATCATAGAGCGTATCGACGCACCCGTGACCGAAAAATACGGAGACATCCCCGACGAGATCAATATCTCGCTAAATTCCGAGTTCGTGCGGCTCTACCGCTGTGCGTATCTGGATAAGATCGAGTATTTAAATAGCTTTGATATCGAACAGGGCAGCTTCATCCGCTACTTCATGCAGCACGAGCTGGACGGCGGCGTCAAAAGCTCTGCGATCATCGATAAAATGGGCGTTACGACATATCTGCCTTTCACTTATAAAAAGCGCTTCGAGCAAGAGATCGCAAGAGTGAGCTTTTATTATAAAAACGAGAAATTTTGCATAAAAGACGGCTTTGTCGTCATCGAAAACCACGAAAACAAGGCGATAGATAATCAAAATGCGTCGATTGAGCTTTTTGGCGTGATATACGAGCAGATAACGCAAAACTGCACCAAATCCGTTACGCTAAATGAGCAAAATTTAGCGAAGTATTACGCGCGCTTCGGCAGGTTTGAGACGAGCCAGACGGTGTTTAAAATTTTAAGCAACATGGAGCTCATGCTAAATCAATCGATGCAGAAAGAAAACGCGAAGATCGCCTGCTTTTCGCACTTTTTCGAAAGTATCGTCTGCAAAAACGGCAATGAATTTGAAATTTTGATCGAGCTGAATCAAAAGGGCTTTGAGTATATCGTCTCGCGCAGCGCGAATTTGGACTTTTGGAATGTCGAATCCGCAGACTACGGACTCACGCCGTATCCCGTAAATAGCTGTGCGACAAACGGCAAACTGGGGTAAATTTAAGTCGGTAAATTTTAAAATCTATCCGTAAAATACGGGAGTACGCCCGCTGCATCAAGGACAAAGCGCGGGCAAATTTTAAAAATTTACTCCTGCGTCCTTAGCTCGGCAATGAGCCCGTCAAGCTCCCCGCTATTTTGCGCGCTCAAAAGCCGCTCGTTTATAAGCCGCATTTGCGCCGAAAACTCGCTATCAAGCATATCTGCAACGAAATTTTCGCTCTCGCTCTCGTCCGTCACCGGATACATATCGCGCCAGATATCGGTTATCCACCAGCCGCACTTCGAGACGCAGGTAAAGTCCTTCAAAACGCCCGTCTTTAGCTTCATCATCACTTCGTCGGTTTGTTTGATCTCGCTTGCGACAAAGTCTTTGTGGATGCCGTCTAGGCAGGTAAAAATGCGATGCCCTAGGCTTTGGACGCTGTTTTCGGAGCAGATCCTAAACTGAAAGACGCTATCTTTAAAATTTAAATCAGACAAGCAAATTGGATGCTTTTGAGTAAAATTTGGAAATGAATCGAGGCTCCTGTCGTCGATGCTAAGCGCCCAGTTAGAGTTTGGATTTTTGCGGGCGAACTCGCCGAAACTAAGCCTGATAAATTCTTTATAGCTTAGCTCTTCGGCGGTGAAAAAGTCGTAGTTAGCGCAGTTTGCAGCTTTAAAATCTCTAAATTTCATGATCCCTCCTGTAAAATTTCGCTTCAAATTTACTCAAAACAGCATTTTATCATTTTGCGGGATTTATTTTTATTAATCCGAATAAATTTAATCAAGAATTTACGGGGGTCAAAACTCGCGAAAAGCTTCTAGTTATGTTTTTAGTGAAATTTACGCATGTTGGAAATTAAATTCGCTGAAATTTAAAATTTTTGAAAGATTTCGCTGCTTGGAACTTCACACCGCAAAATTCCGAGAGCGGAATTCCAAAGTAAAATTTTACGCCAAACCAATGCGTGCAGAATTTTGCTCGCGATAAAGCATCGCCAAATATGGCACGAAAGTTCTATCAAAAAGCTTGCGAGCTTGCGGCGTCTAAATTTACGCGCCGCACACGAAGTTAAATTTTGCATTTCGCGCCGTAAAACAAGCAATCATCAAATTATAAAAAATTTGCAAATTTTATAAAATTAGAGCTTTTAAAATTTACTCCAAAAGCCCGAATTCTAATTTACTTCACCAGCTCGTAATTATACTCTTTCGTGCCATCGAGTAGATTTGTGA
>CAUPXM010000033.1:0-10050 GCA_963515585.1 uncultured Campylobacter sp. | reverse complement strand
AATTTTAAATAAACCCCAAAACCCAAGGCCTGCGGGCTTTGGGTTTTTTAAATTTTAAACTCTAAATTCTAAAAATTTTAAAATCAAATTTACCGGACTACCCTTTGCTCGCTTTATTTGTAAATTTAGAATTTATTGTTTATTTAGCCATTTTTAGGGATAATTCTCAGCAAAAATTTAAAGGATAAAATATGGTTAAAAAATTGATTTTTGCTGCGTTTGCGGCGAGCTTGGCTTTCGGCGCCGGGCCGCTTTCCGTAAAGGTAAAAGAGTCGGCAGGCTTAGAAACAAACGAGGCGGACGAGTCTGAAGCAAGGATAGGCGAGTGCCTCAAAAAGGACGGCTCGGCGGAAGGCAACATCAAGTGCATCAATGCGGAGTTAAAGATCCAGGATAAAATTTTAAACGAGACCTACAAAGAAGCGCTAGACGCCCTAAACGACGATAACAAAAAGAAGTTGAAAGAGATCCAGCGAAAATGGGTAGCCTACAAGGAGGCCAAATGCCCGTTTATCCCTTTTGATGGCGAGCTTTACCGCGTGGAATCGGCGGATTGCTATCTACAGATGACAAAGGAGCGCATAGGCGAGCTTGGGCATGTCATCGAAATTTTCAAAGGTCAATAGGCCGCTTGCTTTTGTTTAAATTCTCGGCGGGTTTGCATTTGCTAAATTTACGCAGCGCCCGCCGAGATAAAATTTTAAAATTTATCCAAACGACTGCTTTTAAATTTACGCTTTAAAATTCTGCACCTTCGCGGAATTTTTATTTAAATCTAAGCTAAATATTAAACTTACATTTATCTTTTATTTCATATAATCTCGCGAATATTTTTTAAGGAGCAGTCCTATGAAACAATTACTGATTGCGGTGAGCGTTATGGCCATTTTGATCTTTAGCGGCTGTAGCAGAAAGGTCGATGTGATAAACATGGAGGTTTATAATGACGCCAAGAAATTTGACGGCGTTACCATACAGTGCCTAGACGACAACGAAAGCAAGCAGCTGCAAAACCTTCTAGAAAGGACATTCAAATCCAAACGCATCCCGCTTAACGGAGGCTTGGTGGTTAGATGCGGATACGGCATTTATGATAGGGGCAATCGCTTCTTGCGTTCAATGATAGGATTTGGCGCAGGGCATGCGCGTGCGGCGGCAAATTTCATACTCCAAAGCAAAACGGGTGAAAATATCGCCAAATTTGACGTAAACATAATACTAAATCGCGGCCCTTTCCTCGGCGGAAACGCAGATTGGATGCATAAAGCCGCCGTAAAGGAAGCCTATGCCGAGATACAAAAATATATCGAAAAAAACTCGCTTACAAGGGAGGATATAAAAGCTGACGGGCAAGCGACGGCCCCTTTACAATTTAATACCCCTCCGCAAGCGGCAGATAGCAAGCCGAATACCGAGAAGGCGAAAACTAAGTAAAATCGAGCCTAAAGAGATAATGCGCAAGCAAATTTAAACGGATAGGCGTTACGGCATTGCCGAATCGCGATCCGTTTAGCGCACGGAAAGAAGCGGCTTGTTTCAATTTGGGCTTTTCAAGCCTAACCGGTTGAGCTAAATCGTGGCTCTATAAGCTCGGTCGTGCAAAAAATATCTTTCGCTCAATCTGCGCTGGCCGAGCGTCCTTTTTACCGCAGCTAGCGAGTCTAAATTTTAAAATTTAGATCAAATTTAAAACGGCATATCCGCGTGCGGTTTTAAATTTACAAGCTTTTTTTGCAGCACAAGCAAGCCACACACGAAAGTAAAATTTGAAATTATTTAACTAAGATCAAACCGCTTTAAATTTAGCCCCAAACGGGGCATTCCGATAAAAGAAACAAAGACAAGAAAGACGCGAGATAAAAGACAGCGATAAAATTTTCCGGTCGCTATCAAACCGCTTTAAATTTAACTCCGAACCCGCCGAAAGCTACTGCGTCAGTTTGCATTTCAGCGCCTCTTGTAGCAGCGCGTTTGCCACCACCCTCTCCTTCTTTACGAATATAAAATTCTCGCCGTATTCGTCCTGCAGCTCGCTTGTCGTATCCGCGCCGGTATGCATCACTATGATGCTTGCTTTCAAATCTAAAGAATTTAGCAGCCCCGCTACGATCTCTAGGCGCTCCTGATTTGCGATCGTGAGGATGATGACGGAGGCGTCGTATGCGTAAAGCTCCTTTATCGCGGTTTTTTGCATCATATTGATGAAATATATGTTCTCGCCGCGCGATTTACCCAGATCCACGAGCTCCAAATCGCTCTCGGCGACTACGTAAAGCAGCCCCTGATCTTTTAGGCGCAGCACGATCTCCTGCCCTATCCTGCCGTAGCCCGCGACGATGATATGGTTTTTCATCGGCGGAATCTGGATCTTGTGCGTCTCATCCTCGAGCTTTTCGACCTTGGATTCAAAGCGGTTGGCGATTTTATTTAAATTTTTAAGGATAAAAGGGGTCAAAATCATCGTCGCGACCACCACGGTGATTAGAATTTGCCCGTTTTCTCTGCTTATCATATTTCGGTTCATAAGCAGCGAAAATATAGCCAGCGCAAACTCGCCTATCTGGCACAGCGACAGCGCGGCTTTTAGCGCCACCCTCTTATTGGTCGCAATAAATAAGATCGCATAAATGACCCCAGTTTTCAGCGCCATTATTATTATAATAGCGAGCAAAATAAGCCCATAATGCGCCAGGATAACCTCGAAATTTATCTGCATTCCGATCGTGATAAAAAAAAGTCCGAGCAGTATATCGCGAAACGGCGTAAGATCGGCTTCTATCTCATGTTTGTATTCGGTCTCTGCGATAAGCATACCCGCGATGAATGCGCCCAAGGTATAGGAAAAGCCGAAAACGTGAGCTAAAAAACTAGCTCCTACGACGGTAAAAAGGATGGTCGCGATAAAAATTTCTTTAGAATTCGTCCTTATTACGTAAGTAAGTAGGCGGTTGAAGGCAAATTTGCCTATCAAAAAAAGCGTAACTACGACTATTGCGGCGCTTATGACGGTTTTTAAAATGAGATAATTCACCGGGGTGCTGTCAGTCGAGCCGAAGATGTCGATCATCAGCAAAATAGGAATAACGGCGAGGTCCTGAAAAAGCAGAATTCCAAGCGCCTTGCGGCCGTAGTTTTGGTTGATCTCGCCCGTTTCGTTTAGCGTCTTTAGCACGATCGCAGTCGAGCTAAGCGCGAGCGCAAGCCCTATGATCGCTACTGTTTTGATATTTGCGCCGAAGGCTTGCTCGATGATGAGCACGAGGATGATAGCGGTGCCGAGCATCTGCAGCGTGCCGTTAAAAAACACGTCCTTTTTCATGCTCATAAGGTGGCGGAAGCTGAACTCAAGCCCGATGGTAAACATCAAAAATACTATGCCAAACTCGGCAAGCTCGGACATATGGGCGTTTTCGACACTGCTTAGACTATAGATCTGCGAAAAGCACACGCCCGCAACGATATAGCCGATGATAGTGGGAATTTCAAAAATTTTAAAGACGATATTTAGCACTATCGCAAGCGCAGTGATCGCAAGAAATAGCTCTATAACAAGCTCCATTAACTCCCTTTTTTGTAAGATTATGCATAAAATTTAGCGCTAAATTTATTGTCAAATTTTACATTATGCGACCATTTACCGGAGGCGATAATCGATGAAATTCTATCTTTTCATATAAATTTACGGGTAAATTTTATAATGTGATTTTACTAAAATCCCGCTTAAAAATAGAGAAATTATGTCGCACTTTATCGCTAAATTTAGAGGCTCGCGACAAAATTTTAAAGCCTAACACGGCTTGGAATTTTAAATTTTAAAACCAAATTATATCAAGGCGGTTTTAAAATTTAATTGCAAGAAAATTCGCCCGAGTTTGCTTAGCGCAACTTTAAATTTGACGCGCCCATAAATCTGCACTGAAAGTCAAAATTTATCGCTTTAATCTACGCTTAAGAGGCGATCTTGCTTTTTGATAGCATTAAAATTTCAGCTTGTAGCACCAGGATCTGATTTTTGCTGAGCTTTAAAATTTTTATTTCGCAAACTTTAATCTGTCTCTCCGCCAAGCTCTAAAATTCTAGCCCGCAGCTCCTCGATCTCGCGCTCATACTCGGCGATCCTTTCTTGCAGGCGAAAGATCACATCCACGCCCGCAAGATTGACGCCAAGTTCCTTTGTAAGGTTTAAAATCATGCGTATGCGGTCCATATCGTGCGCCGAGTATAGGCGCATTTTACCCTCCGTGCGCCCCGGGCTTACGAGCCCTTCGCGCTCATATTGTCGCAGCGTCTGCGGATGGATATCTAGGACCTTCGAAACTATCGATATGAGATAAACCGGCTCGTCGTAATCATGCATTTTGATGCCTCCTTATAGCTTTTGCAGCGCGGCTTTGACGTCCTCGTCCAGCGAATCGACGTCTGGCAAAACGACATTTACCACTGCGTATAGATCGCCTAAAATTTTACTCTTGCGGTTTTGCACGCCGTAACCTTTTAAGCGGTATTTCTGCCCGTTTTTGGTATTTTTAGCGATCTTTATCGTTGCGCTTTTGCTCGGCGTCGAAATTTCTACTTTTCCGCCAAACATCGCTGTTTTCAAAGGCACGTCAATCTTTTTGAAAAGATCGTCGCCTTCGCGCGTATACTCGGCGCTTGGCGCGATTTTTATCTCTAAAATTAGATCGCCGCTTTGAGCGCCTGATTTTTGCCCTTTACCCCTGATGCGTAGCTTCTCGCCCGCATTGATGCCCGCGGGTACTTTAAATTTAACCGTCTCGCCACTTACGCGCACGCTCATCTCGCCACCTTGTATCGCGGTTTCAAAAGGAATTTCAATCGAGCTGTGCGTATCTAGGCTCTGCGCGCCGCCAAAGCCGCTACCGAAACTACTGCCGCTAAAGCCACTAAAACCTTCGCCGCCACCGAAAGAGCTGAAACTAAATCCGCCGCGCGAGCCTGAGCTTTTTGCGCCGAAAGAGCCGCCGAAAATGCTGTTTAGGATGTCGTTTAGATCGCCCATATTTGCCGAGCCCTGCGCGAAATCGTGGAAATTCTGTCCGCCGAACATCTCGTCGCCGTGGCGGTCATACTGCGCCCGCTTTTTCTCGTCGCTTAAAATTTCATACGCGGCGTTGATCTCTTTAAATTTATCCTCAGCTCCTGGTTCTTTATTGATATCCGGGTGATACTTGCGAGCCAGCCTGCGGTAAGCTTTTTTAATCTCCTCGGCGCTTGCTGATTTATCCACGCCTAAGGTTTCGTATAAACTGCTTGTACTTGCCATTTTAATCCTTAAAATCTTAAAATTTATGTAGATTATATCATAAAACTTTAGTGAGTGTCAATCAAGTTTGCTAAATTCTATTTATAAATTTTAATTTTGCGTTAAGAATATATTAGCGGACAAAATTTATAATTCCGCCAAAATTTCATTATCACAAAGGAAGCAAAAATGAAAAAATCGATCATCATATCGATAGCTTTAGCAGGTACGCTTTTTGGCGCCAGTATCGACATTAAAGAAGCTCCAAGCAATTATGAGCGCGTAAATCCGGGCTTTAATCAAGACGTGGTGCTTTCGTATCACAGCTCGCTTGCGGACGTAAAAAAATCCGTCGTCAATATCGCAACTAAAACCAAGATCAAAGCAGGCAATAGCCCGATGTCGCAGATGTTTGACGATCCGTTTTTTAAGCAATTTTTCGACTTTGACATTCCGCAACAGCAGGAGCGCGAGGGAAGCTCGCTAGGCTCTGGCGTCATCATCTCCGAAGACGGCTATATCGTAACTAATAATCACGTGATAGAAAATGCCGACGAGATCGTAGTTACGCTATTAGAAGGCGATAAGGAATATAAAGCCAAGGTAATCGGCACCGACCCTAAAACCGACCTTGCGATCATCAAAATCGACGAAAAAAACCTCTCTGCGGTTAAATTTGCCGACTCGTCCAAGGCTATGGAGGGCGACATTGTATTTGCTATCGGAAATCCTTTCGGCGTGGGCGGCACCATCACTCAAGGTATAATCTCGGCACTAAATAAAAACAATATCGGGTTAAATCAATATGAAAATTTCATCCAAACCGACGCTTCGATCAATCCGGGCAACTCAGGCGGCGCGCTAGTGGATAGTCGCGGCGCGCTTTTGGGGATAAATTCCGCTATTTTAAGTCGCGGCGGCGGAAATAACGGCGTAGGCTTCGCAATCCCTTCAAATATGGTAAAAGAGATTGCTGAAAAGCTCATCACAAACGGCAAGATCGAGCGTGGCTTTATAGGCGTCACGATCTCGGATATGTCTAAAGACCAAAAAGAGCTCTATGAAAGCAAAGAGGGCGCACTAATCTCAAGTGTAGAAAAGGATATGCCAGCCGATAAAGCAGGTATCAAGCGCGGCGATTTGATTACTAAAATAAACGGCAAATCTATCAAAAACGCCAACGAGCTAAAAAATTTAATCGGCTCAATGGCTCCAGGAAGCTCAGTGGATGTAGAATTTGAGCGCGACGGCAAAAGTAAGAGCACCACTATCAAGCTAGACGCGATGAAATCCGACTCCACCACCTTAGGCTCAGCCGGTGAAAACTCACAAAGCGCAATAGATGGGCTAAAGCTAAGGACGTTGAATGATAGCTTACGCCGCAAATATAACCTCGACGACGATGTCTCGGGCGCCCTCGTCTTAAGTGTCAAAGATGGCTCAAAAGCCGATGATTACGGCTTTGAGGTGGGCGACGTGATCATCCAAGTCGGTCAAAACGATGTCAAAAGCTCAGACGATTTCGATCGATACATCAAAGATTACAAAGGCAAAAAGACCCTAGTCTGGGTTATCAGACGCGGAATTCCGCAAGGTCTTGTAATCCGCTAAGTTCTTCCGCCAGGCTTTAGCGGCGAGAAACGCGAAAGCGTTAAAATTTAACCGCGGCAAGCCCAGGACAAAGCATTAGCGGAACATTGCGAGTAAGCCAGCAGATCTTTTGAGGTTTTGGACTTTTTGACAAGCGGAATTTCGAGCTTTCGAGCACAAAAGATACATAAACTATAAAAATGGGCTTCCGGCAGGCATTAAAGCTACCGGAAGCTCTCTGTTATTTCAAGCACCTCGGAAAGCCCTCTGCTATTTCAAAACACCGCTAAAAGCCCAGATTTTTCACTTGAAATTCTTAGAATTTTGCTTTTGTTTTCACTTATAATTTTTAAAATTTAACTCTCCGCGCCGCTACTTTATCGTTTTTTCGACTCACCTGGAACTGCTTTAAAATTTTAAACGACATACCGTAGAATCATGTGCTTCTAGCTTAGAATTACTTCAAATTTTAATTCCTCTCATATATATTACTTCACTTTAAATTCTACAAATCCAAATTTATAAAATTTATGCCCTACCATATTTCTGCTACCAGAAACTACCACCTTTTTATTCTATCACTTTTTCCAGCTACGTCACTTCTTGGGAATTCCGCTGGCTAAATTTTAAAGTCGGAATTTTAAAATTTCATCATTTTGTAATCGTAATTTTTCGTTTAAGCTTCGATAACAAAAATAAGCTGAAATTTTACTTTATTATCGAAAACGTTGCATCACAATACCCATTTTTTCGCATTAAGCTACCTTTCGTTAGAAATTGTATTAAATTTATTGTAAATAGGTATTTTTATTGTATAATGGATAGTTTTTATTTTTTACAAAGGATTATGGATTATGAAAGATATTAAGATACCGATTATTTCCGGGTTGAGTTTAGCGGCGTGCTTAGCCATTGCTCCTTCACAAGCTTTAGCCGGTAATGGAATCATAACGGTAACTAAGAGCGACGGTACTCCAAGTCAATTATATAAATCATCCGGCGAAAATTACTCGGGCGGCTTTGAAAGTAAAGCAAATGCTCACGGACAAAACGGTAATAATATCGTAACAATAAGAGGCGTTGCCTCGGGCGGCGTAAGCACTTGGAATCGTACGATCTATGGTGGAGGTAACGGCGATGGTACCAATTTGGGACAGGGTTTTTTATACGAGCAAGTTACCTCGGCAAATAATAATATACTTAATGTCAATAATGGCGCTACGGTGGCGATACTTGTGGGTGGCGAAGGAAAAGGCGCACAAAACAATACTGTAAATTTGAATGACGCAGAGGTGCATTATGTCGTACTCGGCGGTAACGGCACATGGTACGGTAGAGCGAGCAATAGCGGAGACGCCATACACAATATCGTAAATGTTAGCGGCGCTACTAAGATATACTACAAGAATTTCAATAATTTTAACAGCACATCGCTAATGGGCGGTAGAGCGACCGGTACAAATCAAGCAAATAATAACGAAGTAAATATTAGTGGAACACCTACTATCGCTGGTAGAATTGCGGGTGCTGCGGTAGAAAACGGCAATGCCGAAGGTAATAAGGTTACTATAACCGGCGCCGTTACGCTCGGCAACGGCAATACTACCGTTAACGGCGTAATCGCTTCGGTCAGCAATGCCGCTACTTTAAAAGACAATACCGTTACGTTCGATAATGAGAATGCAAAGATGATAGGCAATGCCGGCGTATTTGGTGCAAATGGCAACAACGCCGGTATACATGATCCCGCGGGAAAAGCTACTGCCGAAGGCAACGGCGTGATACTCAGAAACGGAAGTATTGAAAGCGACGGCGGTATGGCAGGCTCGTATATGGTTACGACATCTAAAAATAACTACTCGAATATTAGCGGCGGCTATGTGCGTGCATATGTTTATGGAGGTTACTCCAGAGCGGACGGATATACGAGCGAAAACGACCATGTTATTATGAGTGGCGGTAAAGTTGACGGCGGCGTTTACGGTAACTGGAATTTGAAAGGTAGCATAAAAAACGGCTACGTAACGATGAGCGGCGGCGAAGTAGGAGCTAGCGACGGCGTTTACGGCGGTTGGAGCGATGTCGCAGGAGGCGATGTTACCGAAAGCCACGTCGATATTAGCGGAACCGCTAAGATAAATGGAAGAGTCGTCGGCGGACGAAGCGATGCTAAAAACGTTACGAAATCCTATGTAACCGCTACAGGCGGAACGATCGGTAAGGAAGCAATCGGCGGCGAAGGCAAAACCGGCGCTTCCGAAAATAAAATAACCGCAACCGGCACGACTTTTAAAAAGAGCGTTATCGGCGGAAAAAGCTCTAACGGCGCCGTAACCGGCAGTAGAGTATTTTTGACTAGCTCCAAAGTCGGCGAGAATATTTACGGCGGCAATGCCACGGGCGGAAAAGCGGAAGATAACCACGTCAAACTTAGAGGAAATAACGTCGTAACCGGTGAAATTTACGGCGGTGTATCCAATGCCAAAGATGCTTCAAGAAATATCGTAGATATAGAAGACGGCGAAGTAGGCGGTACGATTTTTGGCGGAAGAGGCGTAAATTCATTTAATAATACCGTAAATTTAACCCGTACTCACGCTAAAAATCAAGTCAACGGCGGCGGCGTTAATACGAGCGGCGGTAGTGCCCACGATAATAAAATAACCTTAGACGGCGCTAAGGTGGACGGCATCGTAAGTGGCGGCCAAGCTAATAGCGGAGATGCCGCAAAAAATATCGTAACGGCGCAAAATAACTCAAAAATAAATTCCGTTATCGGCGGTCAGTCTTCAAGCGGAGCTGCTAAATTAAATGAAGTACACTTAAGCGATAGCGCCGTAACGAAAGAAATTTACGGCGGATATAGCATAAGCAATAACGCAGAGGAAAATGTCGTAAATTTAACGAATACTACCGCGAATGATGAAGTCTACGGCGGATTAAGCTCACAAAAAGCTGCCGATAAAAATACTGTAAAATTAAACGGCGGCGAAGCTAAAAAGAACGTTTGGGGCGGATACGGTCGCACCGGTACCTCGCAAAACACCGTGACAATAGAGGGAGGCGCACAGGTAGCGGGCAGCGCACTGGGCGCAGAGGCGACGGCAGGCAGCGCAACCAATAACACGGTAAACGTCGATAGCGGTAAGGTTACCGGCGACGTAAAAGGAGCAAAAGCTAGCGGCTCTGCAACCAAT
>CAUPXM010000032.1:0-10525 GCA_963515585.1 uncultured Campylobacter sp. | reverse complement strand
TTGTAACGAAATTAGTGTTTTTTTTTTTTTTTTTCTTTTACGGGTAATTTTTGTTTTTTTATCCCCCCCCCCCCCCCTAAGAAATTGATTAAATTTGCCGCTAATTTTAAAAAGGCGGCGAGAATTTAACGGCCGCGGATCCGCCAAGCCCGCTCAAAATTTAAATTTTACCCGAATTGGGCTATAATCCCTTTTTTGAAATTTTAACCTTGGATAAAGATTTGAAAATAGCGTTTTTTGACTCGGGTATCGGTGGGCTGAGTGTGCTCGCTGAGGCTTTGCGGCGGTTTAGTGAGGCGGAGTTTTTGTATTTTGCCGACGAGGATCACGTCCCCTACGGCACGAAAAGTAGAGCCGAGATCGTGCGGCTAAGCCTCGATGCTGTGGGGTTTTTGGTCTCGCGCGGCGCGGACGGGGTCGTCGTTGCTTGCAACACCGCCACGAGCGCGGCCATCTCGGAGCTTCGCGGCGCATTTAGCGTGCCGGTAATCGGCATGGAGCCCGCCGTCAAGCTCGCTGCGGACAGCTTCGGCGCGCGCCCGACGCTGCTCATCGCCACGCCGCTAACGATCGCGGGTGAGAAGCTCGCGCGCCTCGTGGGGCGGCTGGAGTGCGAGACGTGGAGCCTGCCGCTGCCTTGCCTTGTGGAGTTTGCGCAGGATTTGGAGTTTGACTCACCCGCGGTTCGAGCCTATCTGCGGGAGGAGCTCGGTAAATTTGAGCTTGAGCGTCTGGGTTCGCTCGTGCTTGGTTGCACGCATTTTAACTATTTTAAGGATGTTTTGCGTGAAATTTTACCTCCGCACGTGCGCATCATCGACGGCATAGACGGCACGCTAAACCGCCTTGCAAGCGAGCTGGACGAAGGGCTAAAGCTTGCGCGCGGCGAGAATTTGCCCTCGCAAGCGGCTAAATTTAACGCTGACGGCGGCGTAAAATTTGATACGAATTCATCAGTGCAAGCCGACAAATTCGACGCGGAAGGACGAAGCGCGGGCGGCGGACAGAGCGTAAGAGGCAAGAGCAAGCGGGGCGAGGGGAGCGATGAAAGCGCTCGCAGCGAGCAGGACGCAGAAGGGGGCAACGAAAGCTGTGTCGGCAAAAATAATGCAGAAAGGTACGGCGAGAGTGGTGGTAAAATTTACTATCCAAACGGCAACAGCGTGGAGTATTTTTACTCGGGTAGGGCGCTATATGCGGCGCAGCTGCGCAAAGTGGAACTGTTTTTAAAGCGGCTCGATGCGATGCGAGGGATTAGCTAGGCAGCGCGCCCGTGCGCCGCAGCGCGGATTGAAATTTTATCACATCGCGGATCGCACCACGCAAATTAAAATTCTAGCGCATCGCAGATTGTGCCGTGAAAGTTAAAATTTTGATGCGCTATAAATTGCAGCGCAGACTCAAAATTTCGCCGTTTCGTAAATCGCGCCGCATAGGCTAAAATTTCGGCGTGAGAAAATTTAACTCGGCTCGGCGATTTAGAAGCGGCTTCGCAACGGCATGCGAGCAATGGTGTCTCGCTACTACCCGGCGCGCGAAAATTAAAATTTGACGGGGCAAGACGCCGTCATTGCTACTCCTTTAAATTATATAGCGTAAACCGAGATTGCCGTATGTGAGGAGATACCTCGCCGCACGAAATATCGCCGCAGATTTGAAATTTTAAATTTAGACTAGAGCGCGGATAAAGTGCGCGAGCGAGGTTAAATTTAACACGCCGCGCAAACCGCCGCCGAGAAAATTTGACTAGCGGCATGTGAGATCGTGAAATTTAGGATACCGCACTGCGAAATTTCACCGCCGCCGAGAGAAATTTAGGCAAGGCGCACGGCGTAAATTTTAAAATGATTAAATTTTAAGGCGCCGCGCAGCCCGTAAGTCTTTTCTGCGGTAGTCAAAAGCTCGCAGGCTCCGGTTCTTTATATTTATTTCCTCATTCTCCCGGAATTGAGTGCGTTTCCGATAGCTTCTTCCGCATTTATCATATTACTGTACTCAACACTATTTTTATCTGCCGGCTCTTTATATTTATATTTTTCCGAGATAGCCTTGGCTTCGTCTAAGTGTTCCATATAATATTCAATCGAATACGCCATACTCTTTTCCTCCACGACCGTTTTGGCGTTCAAGCAATTTTTATATGAGTTGCTTCCATCTTTTAAAGTATTGAAATCACACTTCGCTAAAATCTCTTTGGCTTCGTCCAGATGCGCGTCGTAATACTCCTTGGTCTTTACTTCGGTATCGTCACCGCAACCAACTAATAAAGCAGCTAACACCCCCCCCAGAGGAACATTTTGGGATTTTTCATTTCATTCTCCTTGTTTGAAATTTATCAGTATTTTACTATCCGTTTACTTTAAAAATTTTAAATTGCAGGCGCACGCGCCGTTTTAACGCGGCTGGTTAAAATTCAGCTTTTAAAATTTGCTCGCGCTTTTTGAAATTTCGTTTTAAAATTTTACTAGCGCGGCGAAATTTTGCGGAGTGAAATTTCGCGAGGCAGATTAGAATTCTGCTCGGTAGAATTCCGCATCGCTGCGGAATTCAAAATTTAAAAGCAAATTTAAAATTTGCGAGAGCTACTCCTCTATCTTTTTACCTGCGAATCGCACGAGCGCCCACGTAACGATAAGCCCCATCGGTAGCGCGATCCAGACGCTAAGTCCTAGCGCTACGGGCAGGTAGCCCGCCACCACGGCGACCGCGCCGACGGATAGAGCGTAAGGCATCTGCGTCTTTACGTGCTCGATATGATCGCAGCCCGCGCCCATCGACGAAAGGATCGTGGTATCCGAAATCGGCGAGCAGTGATCGCCGAAAATCGCGCCGGTTAGCACGCCCGAGATATTTACGATCATATAGGCGTGAAGCGCATCGCCCGAAAGCCCGTAGTGAAGTCCCACGGCGTTTGCCAAAGGTATGGCTAGCGGCATTAGAATTCCCATCGTGCCGTAACTCGTGCCCGTCGAAAAGCTAATGAACGAGCCCAGCACGAAAATCGCTACCGGCAGCAAGAATTTCGGCGTGTTTTGACTTAGCATATCGACCAGATAGCGCGACGTGCCGAGCTCTTTGATGACAGAGCTGAGCGACCAGGCAAGCAGCAAGATCACGATCGTGACGATCATCGTCTTCCACCCCTTGATCCACGTAGAGATCGCCTCTCTGACGTCAAAAATTTTGCGGTAAACGCTCATAAATATAGACACGACCGTAGCAAGAAGCGCTGCTTGAAAAAGCGCGACCGACGAGTTCGCGTTGCCGAATGTCGCCTGAAGCGTTGCAAAGCTTAGCGGAGCGGCTTTTGCGGCTGCGAGAGCATCGCCTTGCAGCTTGCTTAGCCCGCTAAAATAAAAGCTCGCAAATGCGCCGCAGATTAGCACTATAAGCGGGATAACGGCGTTTGAAGCTTGCGGCTTGATCCCCTCTTTGGGCTCTAGCGTTTTATCTTCGAGCTCGGCGATGTTAGAATTTTTAGAGTGGATTTCGCCCGTCGCTGCGCGCCTTTCGGCAGAGAGCATCGGCCCGAAATCCCTGCGCATGAACGCCACGTAAACTACGAAAGCAAGCATAAAAAGATTGTAGAAGCGATACGGCATGGTTTGCACGAAGATCGAGAAGGCGTTTACGTTTTGCACGCCGATCTGATCATATCCTGCTCTTATCAGAGAGACTTCGAGCCCTACCCAGGTAGAAATTAGCGCGATACCCGCAATCGGTGCGGCGGTGGCGTCGATGATAAAGGCGAGCTTTTCGCGGCTGACTCTAAATTTATCGGTGATCGGCCTCATGACGGGGCCTACGATCAGGGCGTTTGCGTAGTCGTCGAAAAATACGAAAAGACCCATAACCCACGTTGAAATTTGCGCCGAGATACCGGTTTTGGCGCGCTTGCTAATCCAAAGCGCCACGGCTTTCGTGCCACCCGTCCTGCTAATTAGAGCGACCACGCCGCCGATACAAAGTACCTGTAAAAGTACGCCCGCGTTACCTTTGCTAGCCATCGAGCCCACCACGCGCGCGACCAGATCGGTAAAGCTGCCCACAAGCGCGGAGATCGGATTGTCGTTAACGACTGCTAGCATATAGGTGCCGCTAAAAACGCCGATGAAAAGCGATAAAATCACCTCTTTGGTGATAAAGGCAAGCGCGATCGCCACGACGGGCGGCACTAGCGTCCAGATGCCGAAAAGCTCGGCATTATGCTGCCTGGTAGCGTCATCTACCGCAAACGCGGCAACCGATAAAAACATCAGTAATAGAATTTTTTTCATTTTCTCGCCTTAGAATTTAATGCTTTTCGATAAAAAGCCCAGCCCAGCTCTGCTGCGTCGCCATCGCCTCTATCACGTTGATATTGACTCGGTGCGGCATCGCTAGGCAGCTTAGCACGATCTGTGCAATATCCTCGGGCAGGATCGCATCGACCCCCTCATACACAGCCGCAGCGCGCGCTACGTCGCCCTTAAAGCGCACCTCGCTAAACTCGCTCTTGCAGATACCCGGCGCGATCTCCGTCACGCGGATGCCCGTGCCGCGCAGGTCGTTGCGGATATTGCGGCTAAACTGCTTGATAAACGCCTTGCTCGCGCCGTAAACGTGGCTACCCGGATAGGGCCACGCGCCCGCAGTCGAGCCGAGATTGAAGATATAGCCGCTTTTGCGCGCGATCATCAGCGGTAGCACCGCCTTGGTCGAATACAGCACGCCCTTGATATTCGTATCGACCATCGTCTCCAAATCCTCTACGGACGTCTGCGCGATCCCCTCAAGCCCGAGCGCAAGGCCTGCATTATTTACGAGCACCTCGACGTCTTTAAAATTTTCAGGTAGCGCGCTTACGGCGTCAAATACCGCAGCTTTATCGCGAATGTCCGCGGCGATAATGTGCGTATTGCCTAGCTCGCCGGCTAGCTTCTGTAGCCGCTCCTTGCGGCGCCCGAGTGCTATGATCTTATAGCCCTGCGCGCTAAGCGCCCTAGCAATCGCCTCGCCAAAGCCGCTCGTAGCGCCCGTGATGAATGCCGTGTTTTTCATATGATCCCCTTTGCGTAAAATTTTAAATTTAGCGCAATGATAACGCAAAACGGATTTAGAATTTATGAAATTTGTTCTTGCGGCGCGGGCGCGGATGAAATAATACGAAGACATTAGCGGGTTCTCTTGCGCGCACGAACTCGCGATAGGCAGCGGATTTGGCGAGCGCACGGCTAAATTTAAAATTTTGCGCCGTTCGTTTGTCGCGGTTTGCTATAATTACTTAAATTTAGGGAAAAGGCAAATGAGCAAATTTATACGATTTATCCTCGTTAGTGTCTGTGTTTGCGCCATTTATGCGGGTCTGAAATATGCTTTTATGCTCTTTATCACGTGGCTCATGTTTAGTGGGGTATATTTTGACGGACCGGGTACGCTGCTCGCCATACCGCTCACGTTTCTAAGCTCGTCGGTTATATTTGATTATTATTGTATTGCGCTGGGCTCTCATCTGCTCTTTTTATCGTTGCTTAAAGGGCGCGACGTGAAAACGCGGTGGATTTTACCTTTATTTTTTCTTATAACGCTCGCGTTTTGTAGTTTTTGCGTCTTAATCGGGCACGAAGATTATCAGCGCATAAACGCACTTTTTGCACTCTTGCTTATCTCTCCTTTTACGCTCATCGCATACGCCATCGTTACGACCGTAATCCTTGCCAAAAATAAAATTTCGGATTATTATCCGGTCTTAATCGCGATAATTTTTGTGCCTATTCATGCCGCCAGCATAGGGATATGGGGATTAGAACGGATATATTTTGGAGTATTTCTAAACGCGACGATACTGGGGATTTTTTATTTCACGGCGAAAATCGGGCACGTAAATTTGATCGCACATAGACCCGTACCCGACAAAACGCAAAATTCTAAAGACCGCGTTACTAAAACGATACAAAGCAGCGCAACATTATTAAACAACGATATTTTAAAGAAGCGCTAAATTTTATCCTTTTTAGGAATTCTAAATAACGCTTTCGTCGCGAGCTACAAGCTTATCTGCTTACCGATAGATCTGTGCTTTACCGACAAAACCTTCAAAAACTGCGCCGTTTTGCCTCTTGACACATTGCTATCGCCATTTGATCAAATTTAAATCCAGCGCGATCTCGTCGTTTTTGATCACGCCGATACCCTTATTTAGCACATTTTGCGCGATCTGTTCATCTTCTGCTAGCGAGTGCATCGCGAAGATGCCACACTGAAATTTATTCAGCTCAGCGATGCCCTCTTGAGGATACGCCTAAAATATTTTATGCTTACGCTCCACGCCGTCGTGATGTTAATATTTGGTTTTAATAGCAACTAGCTCCAATAAAATTTCATCTGTCACGCACAAGGTCTTTTGCGTTTTTCGATTTAAAATTTGAGTCGCGAGAATTTCATTCGTCGTTTACGGATACTCAGAATAAATATTGTGGTTATTTTATACGTGCAGAGTAAGATAAAATTTGTAGTTCTCAGGCGTGGCAAAATCAGCACGCCCCGTTTTACAAGCGATAAAATAAAGCGCGTTGGAATCGGCCTTCACTTGAAATTTTATTTAAAAAGCAAATCGGATTTTAGCTTGAAATAAACCTGCTCGCCTTTTAGCTCGCGGACGATTTGCAGTGCGAATTCCATCGCAGTAGCAGGACCTTTCGAAGTCATTATATTTTGATCTTTTACGACATTCGCCGAATTCGTATAGCCTGGGTGGGCGATCTGATTTTCAAAACCTGGATAACAAGTGTAAGAGCTTTTTAGCACACCTGCGGTAGCTAGCGCCCATGGAGCGGCACATATTGCGCCGATTTTTGCGTTATTTGCATCGAAATCGCGCAGTACTTGCCCTAGCCTCTCGCTCTTTGCCAAATTTTCGGCTCCGGGCAAGCCGCCAGGCAAAACGATCATATCAAATTCCGAAACTTTTATATCGTCTAAAATTTCATCGGCGATCATCTCTACGCCGTGCGCACCACAGACGCATTTCTTATCCAGCCCCACGGATGCTGCATCGATCTCCGCGCGGCGCAAAATATCGATCAAACTTACCGCCTCGATCTCTTCAAAACCGTTTGCCAAAACGATCGCTACTTTCATCTACGCTCCTTTATTTTAGGTATGAGCCCTGCTCGCTCGGGGCGGTCGAAATTTCAGTATTCGTGCTCCTACTAGACGAGCTATCGTATAGGAACGAATCGTCGCCTTTTAGATAAGCAATGATGTAGCCTAGCTCCGTAGCGCCCGTCTTAGCGGCGATCGGCTGCATGATATTTTTCATCTTGCCACCATAACTTAGATCTGTAGTGTATTGCGACATAGCTATCGAGATCTCTTTGGCGTCCATATCTTTGAGTTTACGCGATACTCCATAAGCTCTTTTTTGGCCATTCTCGCCGTGGCATGAAGCGCACTTCTCAGCAAAGATAGCTCCACCTCTTTCTTTTAAAAAATTTATATTTCGATTTACCTTGCCGCTATGGGTTTCACTGCCTGCGACCGGAGTGTTTTTGTAGATATTTACGGTTACGTTTTCATCTTTAGAATGCTTTTCGATAAGGGATTTTAGCTCTTTGGCAAACTCACCTTTGGCTTCAAATACATACGTGTCATCGCTCCCTTTATCCGCGGCATTTAAATTAAAGGCAAAAAAACATGCTAAAAAAGAAATTTTAAAAATTTTCATAGAAAACCTTGATTTAGAATTTAAAAAGGGCGAAGCAAAAGCTTCGCCCCAATTTTACCTGTATAAGGTAAATAATTAGAAGCTGTATTTAGCCTCAAATCTGATGCGATCTTTTTTCTCATCAATACCGCCAGCAGCATCGTCAATTTTATAGTGAGAATACCAAGTTTTGAAGCTTAGCTTTTCATTATATTTATAAGAAATTCTACCTACTACTTCGTATGCATCGTCACCATGCGCTTTACCATCTAGGTAATCGGCACCGATTCTGATACCAGTATCGGGGATAGTATAGCCTGCTACTACATACCAATAGTGGTTCTCGCCAGTAAAGCTTCTATAATCTAGCAACTCTTCACCCGGGCTAATGAAGGATCCTTGATCTTCAAAGGATACAAAAGAAAGGCTGTCTTTATGATCAGGTTCAAATTTCAAATAACCCGCAGCTAAATCAACGCCAAAGAAACCAGCACTTGCTTCTGCGGCCCAGAAATCTGCATCATCGGCACCTACTACATTTTTATAGTCGCCATCGAAATCAGAAAATGCATACTGACCTTTTACGCCGAGATTAAAATCATCAGAGATATCAAAGCTTAGAGCCAGTTCTGCAGCAAAAAGATCCGCTACATCTTCTAAAGAGTTATACCATAATTGGAAAGATACGGGATCATATGAACCCATAAATCCTATGCCATATAGGTTATGATCGGTAGTTAGCTTATTATTTACGTTAGCCCAATCAAGGCTTGAAATATCGCCATCGTTCTCTAGAGAATCCATCCAAAAACCACTAATTGTTAAGCCCTCGATATCAGTACTAGTAATTTTAACGCCATCTCCATACATATCATCGGTAAAGAATGAGCCTATACCCTGGCGACCAACTGCGATTGTAGTACCGCCGATAGTGTATCCCAAGTAAGCCTTAGCAATATCGAAATCAGAATCCGGGTCTTCTCTTCTTGCGCCGTAATTGCCATGATATTGACTATTTGAAGAAGAAGCGGATTCGCCATGATCTTCATCCATAAATCTAATGCCTACTACACCAAAGAAGTTATCGTCGATTTTAGCTTTAAAATCTACTTCCGATTTAAACTGCCAAACACCTCTATTACTATCTGCTTTATTTTTAAGGTGATCGTGAGTATATCGCATACGAGCGTATCCGTTTAGATCCACATCCTTGATAGCTTCCTCTAACGGAACAGCACTTGCACTCATAGCAAGAGCACCTGCAGCGACTGCTGCCGCTAAACTAAGTTTAACTAGTTTCATTTTGAACTCCTTTAAAAGTTTGTAAGCGCAATAGTAGCACAAAATGACAAATTATATGCTTAAAATATGCTGAAAAATACTAAAATTTTACCAAATTGTTACCGAGTATTTACCGAAAATCCAAATTTAACGGGCATAAAAAAGCGAGACCCACACAGGCCTCGCCGATTATTGAAAGGAGTTCTAATTTCGATGCGGGGATTATATCAAGCTGCGGTAAACAGACGGCAACACCTCTTTCATGCGGGATAAATTTAATAAAATTTTACGATGCGAAATTTTATGGATAAAATTTCAAGACACGAAATTTGCAAAGCGTGAGTTTTAGAAATCTACACGATATCTTATCGGCTAAGAATACGACACTTAGAACGAGCAGTACGCGAAAAATCGCGAGAAAGAAAATTTATAAGAATTTCGCAATCAAAATTCTAGCGCCAGCCGTATTTCTATAATATAGAATTTTGTGGACAAAATGGCACTATGCAGCAAGGAATTTAAGCGCGAAAGCAAGTGGATATGAAATGCGAGCCGAGCCATATAAGTAAGATGTGCAGCGCAGAATTTCGTGAAATATAAAATTCCACACCTTATAAAATATAAAATTTATGCAGGCAATCGCATAAAGAATCAGCGGACTTTAAAGCGCAAGCAAATCGCGCCAGTCCGCCATGATTAAGAACAGAAACTATTGCCTTCATAAGAGTAGAGAGCAAACACAAAAACGTTTATCTCAAATTAAAAGCAGGCTCGCTTACCTTAAAGGGCGCAGCGACTAAAAATCGCGTAGGATTAAAAGCTGATATTTTCGCTCTCAGGTACAGCAATAGCGTCGTTTTTATGCATTTGTTTGGTCTCGATTTTACCGATATCATAAGCGCGCGGAGCAACGGAACCCGCTTTGCGCGAGATGATTCGCATATCGGTGATAGCGCCTGAAGCGGTACTTATATAGGCAGTATCTCCTGCAGCCGCATAGTATCTGCTTGCGCGAGCGGTGTAAAGCTCGCCGCTGGATAGGTCTTTAAACGTATATACGTAAGCTGTGGAGCTTTGGCGAGTGTAGTTTACAATCTCGGATTTGAGCGAGCGTAAGTTGCCTGCAGGCGTCGGAGCGGTGCTTACGGCGCAGCCTGCGATGCCAAGAGCCAAAAGTGCGGAAAATATGAAATTTTTCATTCAGTATCCTTATTTGTAAAATTTGAACTTTTAGAGTAGTAGGTTTGGGCTTAAAGTTTGCTTTTTAGAGAGGCATCGGAGTGGAATTTAAACGACGATGGATGCGCTTGCGTCGCTGGCATTTGTTTTTGAGGAGCGTCGAAGTGGAATTTAAACAGATCTCTCTTAGCGTTAGGCGAAGCGAGAATGCGCTTTTGGCGATTTTTCTATATATGCGGGGTAGAATTTAGCAATAATCGCGAGCGAGACTTGGTAGTCGCGTCTAAATCAAACACGGCAGAACTTTAGCTTCTTTTACCTGGCTAGCTTGCATCAGCACTCTTTGCGGCGCTGACTGCGATATTTGCTAAAATCGGACTC
>CAUPXM010000031.1:0-14382 GCA_963515585.1 uncultured Campylobacter sp. | reverse complement strand
CGGTGCGAAACAGAATTGTGATTATACAAGAGCGATGCTTAAAGGGGGCTGAATAATTGGTAGAAAAATGAGGAGTTCTTAAACAAAGAAAATTCACAAAAAAGGTAAAATTTTAAGGAAAAATGCCAAATGGAAAAGCGAGGAATTTAAAAGTAATCAAACCCAGTGCGCTTTCGCATACAAAATTCTACTCTTAAAATTCCCTCATAATTTAAAATTTCTAAAATTCTAATACGCCATCAGCTTGGCGCCGAATGCACTGCGCACCAAGCTCTCGCTTTTATTTGCTAGCTTATCCATCATCTTTTCATACGCAGAAGGCTCCTGCCAGATCGGATCTGCTACGCCGCTAGCCTTTACGAGCGCGCTTTTAGCGTCATCCAAAGAGCCTACCTCGTCGATGAGCCCGACACCTTTGGCGCCGCTGGCCAAAAATACTCGCGCATTCGCCCACGTATCGCGCTTCCTAAGATCCAGCGAGCGCGCCTGCGCTACCTCACGCGTGAATAGCTCGTAACTCTCATCCACCAGAGCTTGCAAGCTCGCGCGCTCCGCGTCGCTCCATTTTCGCATCATCGTGCCCGCTTCTTTGAGCTCGCCCGCTTTGACGATCTGTTCGGCAAACCCCAATTTAGCGGCCGCTTCGCTCACATCTAAACCCTGCATGATCACGCCAATGGAGCCGATGAAGCTGCCCGGATTTGCATAAATTTTACTCGCCCACACGCCGCCTAGGTAGCTGCCGCTAGCCATCGTGCCCTTAGCATAGGCGACAACCGGCTTGCGCGAGTTTAGAGACTTGATGGCCAGCGAAATTTCCACGCTCGGGCTTAGTGCGCCGCCGGGACTATCGATCAGCAGAAGCACCCCTTTGATCGTCTCGTCGTTTTTCAGGGCTTCGATCTTTTCTAAAATTTCGCTATCGTCCATTATCGCGCCGCTTAGCGAAAGCTGAGCGAGATTCGCACCCTTTTGTTGCGCGCTTTCGCCGCCAGCAAAAATCAAAAACAAAATAAGCAGAAAAATCAGGGATTTAAAGTATTTGTTGATAAACCCGAGCACGGCGCCGATCGGCGCAAAGATGTTTTTTAGAAATTGCATTTCATTCCTTCGATAAAAAGTGATTTTGCGTTTTTGCTCTGCAAAATGAGCTGTAGCGGCAGCTGATCCTCATCGCACTCAATGCCTTCAAAAACGGCGATATCGGCGAGCTTGCCCTCTTTCAGTTCGCCCAAATTTAGCCCCAGTGCTGCGGCTGCATTTCTCGTCGCGCCTAAAATCAGCACTCGCGCCAGTTCCGCCAGGCCCAGCTCGTCGTGTATCATTAAATTTGCGCGCAGCTCGTCTAAAAAGCTTAGGCTAAAATTCGAGCTAAGCCCGTCGGTAGCGATGTTGTAATTAAGCCCGCTTGCGAGCAGCTTTTTGAAGCTCAGCCGCTTTTTGCTAAGCAGGCGGTTGGAGCGCGCGCAGTGCGTGACCGAGTGGAGCTTCGGATCAAAGATGCTAAAATCATCCACCCACACACAATGCGTAAAAAGCGTGCGAAGCCCGCTAAAATGCGCTACAAAGCTCTGCGGCGAGTAAAAAGGCGCGGGCGCGGGATTAAATTTAGAAAGCCATGTTTTAAGCTTACCGCGACCCACGTGCAGCCACTGCCGCTCATACGCGCTCTCCATAAAATGCGTGCTTATAGCAAGTCCGTTTTCGCGGGCAAGCTTCGTCGCAAACTCCGTAATCTGCGGGTGCGCCGAATAAGGCGAGTGCACCGACACGGCGGGGATAAAAAGCGAGCTTGCAAGCGCCTTTGCGCGCTCAAATCGCTCTTTAAATTTAAAAATATTCTCCGCCGCAGCGTCTTTGCTCGCGCCTAAAATTTCATTGAAAAACACGGTTCTAATGCCGCTTTGCGCGCAAACTTCAGCCTCGCCGCCGAAGCTTGAAATTTCGCCGATCGTACCCACGCCGCTTCGCATCATCGCGGCGATCTGCTCCAAGATCAATCGTCCGCGTGCCGCGGCATCCAGCTGCTGCCTTGAGGCGATGACGCTGCCTAGCCAATCCAAAAAATCGCCGTAGCGCAGCGTGCCTTTGTTTGCGCTAAATTCCAAATGCACGTGCGGATTTATAAACGCAGGCATCGCTATATCGCCGCTAAAGTCTAAAATTTCGGCCTGCGGGTATTTGCGTGCCGCACTCGCAAAGGCGCAGACCTCGATTATTTTCTGATCAAAGACGATCGCGCCATCTTTTAAAATTTTAAAATTCTCATCGCAGACAAGAACCCACTTCGCCCTTAAAATTCTCATCGTTTTCCTTATCTAAAACAGCGCGTGATTTTAGCATAAAATTCTCTTCCGTGCTAAATTTAGAGATAAAATTTTAGCGACCGGGCTTGAGCGGGCAAATTTAGCGCCATATTAAAAAATAAGCTCGCTTTGGTTATAATTTTTGCTTAAATTTCAAAACAAGGACGCAAAAATGAAAATTATGGTGATTCAAGGACCGAATATCAATATGCTTGGTATGCGCGAGCCCGCTATTTACGGGGTTATGAAGATGGAGGATATCCATAAGCAGATGAAGGCAGTCGCCGATCAGAGCGGCAACGAGATCGAGTTTTTTCAGAGCAATTTCGAAGGCGAAATCGTCGACAAGATCCAAGAGTGCTTCGGCACCTGCGACGGCATCATCATCAATCCCGCCGCCTACACGCACACTTCGCTTGCCATCCGAGATGCGCTCGCCGCAGTCAGCCTGCCCGTGATCGAGGTGCATATCTCAAACATCGCTCGCAGGGAGGAGATTAGACAAAAAAGTCTAATAGCACCCGTGACTGCGGGTCAGATTATCGGATTCGGTCCCGTGGGATACCATCTGGCGATGATCGGAATGATTCAAATTTTTGAGCAGATCAAAGCCGCCAGAGCCGAGCAGAAAGCCAAATAAGTTTGGGATTAAATTTGAAAAATTTTATCTTAAAGGACGAAAACGCCGTTTACCACGAGTGCGGATACAGTTGTGACAACGCGATATTTTTTAGTCTCGCGGGGCGCAAATTTTTCCTCACCGATGCACGCTATAGCATCGAGGCGCGCGAGCTTTGCAAAGGTACCGAAGTGATCGAGGTCGAGCGAAATTTGATAAAAGACGCGCGGCTGTTTTTGCGAAAGGCGGGCGCTCGTGAGCTTAGCTATAACCCGTACGATTTTAGCGCGGGCGAGTGGGAGGCGCTTAGCAAAGGGCTTGGGATAAGATTTAAGGCGCGGGCGAATTTTTCGCAAATTTCGCGCATAATAAAATCAGAGGATGAGATAAAAATTTTAAAGCAAGCGGCGCAACTAGGCGCGGAAAGATTTGACGAATTTGCTGCGTTCGTGCGCGCTAACGGCGAAGGGATGAGCGAAGAGGAGCTGTTTTTTAACGCCGAGCTCATCTTTAAGAAAAAGGGCAAGCTCGCGCTTAGCTTTTCGCCTATCGTCGCGATCAACGAAAACGCCGCAAAGGCGCACGCATTGCCCGGCAAAAAGCGGCTGAGAGAGGGCGATCTGCTCCTGCTTGACGCGGGGGTTAAATTTAATCGCTACTGCTCCGACAGGACGCGCACGGCATACTTTGACGAAAATTTTAACTTCGGCAAGGAGCAAAATTTTAAAAACACTAAACGGCAAGAGATTTACGAGATCGTAAAAGAGGCGCAAGCTCTGGCGATCGCGGCGGTTATGCCTGGTAAAAAGGCGAGCGAGATCGATGCGGCGGCTAGGGATTTTATAGCAAGGCATGGTTACGGCGAAGCGTTTTTTCACAGCACCGGACACGGCGTCGGAGTCGATATCCACGAGCTTCCGTTCATCTCAAAGCGCGGAGATACCGTGCTAAAAAAGGGGATGGTCTTTAGCGTGGAGCCCGGGATTTACTTGCCCGGTGAGTTTGGCGTGCGCATCGAGGACGTCGTGGTCGTACGCGAAAACGGAGCCGAAATTTTATGAGAGTAGCTCGGGTAAACATGCGACTTAAGAAAAACGGATTTTACGAGTGCGCGGACGCGCTGTGCGTCGTAAAAAGCGCCGTTTTCCCGATGAGGCGCCGCGAGCGCGGAAATTTTAAAAATTTATACCTGCTTGGGCTCGGCGGAAATTTAGGCGACGTCAGGCGGCACTTTGAGCGATTTTACCGCGTTTTGCAAAGCGATACGCGCTTTTTCGTAGCGCAAAATTCCTTGATCTTAAAAAACAAGCCGTTCGGCTTTTTGCGGCAGGAAAATTTTTTAAACTCCGTGATGTTAGTGCAAAGTTCCCTAGCGCCGTTTGCGCTGCTTAAGATTATGCAGCGCGCGGAGCTGCGATTTGGGCGCAAACGAAGCTTCAAAAACGCGCCGCGCACGCTGGACGTAGATATTTTATATGCAAGCGCAAAGGTGCGTGCCTGCGAACGGCTCGCGCTGCCGCATCCGGGTGTTTGCGAGCGCATAAGCGTGATTTTGCCACTTGGAGAGATGAAATTTAAAAGAGGACTGATATGCAAACTAAAATCGTAAATTTTTTAAGCGCCAAGGGCGGAGTCGGCAAGAGCGTGATTGCAGCAAATTTCGCCGAAATTCTAAGCGAGCAGGGCTACCGTACGGCGATCATAGAAGCGCCAAATTTAAACAATCAAGAGATCATCTTAAACGCTTTGCAAAGAAAGAGGATTTCGCTACCAAGCGCTGTCGCGGTAAAAATTTCTCAAAATTTAACGCTCGTTTCGCCCGCGCTTGCTTCACAAAATCCCGCGTCCTCGCAAAATTCTATCAAAAACGCAAGCTCTAGCGCGGACGATTACGTCATGCAAAATTCTATGGGTAGCGCGCAAGGCTCGCAAGACGACGAAAGTCTCAGCTCGCACAATTACGCGCAAAAACTCACGAGCTCTAATGGCAAAAACAACTCAGAAAATTCCGCCGCTTTAAATTCGATAGCAAACGCCACAAAAAATTCTACGAATTGTGCAGCCAAAAAACCGCAAAATTGCGAAGATGGATGGAATTTTACAGAATCAGAAAGCCTAGAGAATTTTAAAAGCGATGATTTCACCAAGCAAAATTCAATCCCTGACGAGAATTCTCAAAATTCCGCGAGTAAAGATGAAATGAAAAATTCCGCCCGCTCATCAAATTCCGAGAAAGCCGGAAATTTCGCAAACGCAAAGGCTCACGAAAGCCCCGCTCGCTTCGCAAGCGAGCTAAAAGAGGCGGGAATCTTCGATTTTATTTTGATCGATGCGGGGCTTGAGTATCTTGGAGATTTTTTGAGCATTGGCGACGAAAATATCGTGCTGTGCGCGAACGAGCCCTGCTCGATCAGTAACACCTATGCGCTTTTAAAGACACTTGGGGCGAGCAAAAAAGAGGTTTTGTTTTTGCTAAATTTCACCGCAAGCGAGGATGATGCCGTTATGATCTACGACAATCTAAAGTCGGTTGCACACCGCAATATAAGCGAACTGGGCTTTAAACTGCTAGGCTTTGTGCCGTTTTGCAAACAAGTAGCCGTCTGCTCACAAAATCGCGCGCTTTTTAACTCGCACTATCCGTTTTCGCCCGCTACCATCGCGCTTAGACAGAGCGTCTCGCGATTTTTGAGCAAACAGGGCCTGGAGCCTATCGATATGAACGCTTACCGCGGCGTCGGCGGATTCTTACGAAAACTTAGCAACCTAGTATGATTTACAACGAGATTTTAAATTACGTAAATTCTACTATTTTAAACGGAATTTTAAAAATTTAATGCTAAGCTAAAAGCCAAAATTTTAAAATATATACGAAAAAGATAGATTAATCATGCAACTAAAAGAAATTTTAAAAGACATCAAAATCGCCCGCGACAATCTCAAAAACGTGGGCAAAAGCGCCACAATCTTCGGTTCGGCACGTTTTAGCGAAGATAATCGCTACGTAAAAGACGCGCAAAAGCTCTGCGAGGGGCTCGCTGATTTAGGATACTCGATCATCACCGGAGGCGGTGGCGGCATTATGCAAGGCGCCAACCGAGGCGCATTTGCGAGAGCAAGAACGCACAGCGTGGGCTTTAACATCATGCTGCCGTTTGAGCAAAAAAGCAACGGCTTTTTGACGCAGGGCGCGAAATTTTCGGCATTTGCACCGCGCAAAGGCGCTCTCATCGAAAACAGCGAAATTTTCGTCATCTTTCCTGGCGGATTTGGGACGCTGGATGAGTTTTTTGAAATTTTAGTGCTAGTGCAGACGGGCTTTAAACGCGCACGGATCTATCTTTACGACGAGGAATTCTACGCGCCTTTGATGGAGTTTTTCCGCACTTCACTGCTAAAATCTGGTGCGATAAACGAAAGCGATCTGCAAAATTTTAAGCTCTGCGACAGCGTGGATGAAATTTTAACGGATGTGCGAACGGGAGAGAACGAATGAAAATTTTAGTCGCGATGAGCGGCGGCGTGGATAGCTCGATGTGCGCGAAGCTGCTGCAGGACGCGGGGCACGAGGTGCAGGGCTGCTATATGAAGCTGCACGCAAAGCCCGGCTATCACGAAGCCAACATCGCCAAAGTCCGCAAGGTGGGCGAGTTTTTGGATATAAAAATCCACATTTTAGATCTGCAGGATGATTTTAATCGCGACGTTTACGAGCCCTTCGTGCAGGCTTATATCGGCGGTCTTACGCCAAATCCCTGCGCGCTGTGTAACCGCCGCATAAAGCTCGGCAAGCTTTTGGAATTCGCGCGCGAGCAGGGCTTTGAGCGCCTAGCTACCGGGCACTATGTCCGCATCGAGGACGGGCTTTTAAAAGCCGCCGCAGATCTTAGCAAAGATCAGAGCTATTTTTTAGCAAACATCGACCCCGCCGCGCTTGAGTTTATGCTCTTTCCGCTTGGAGGGATGTATAAAAAGGACGTCAAAGAGGCTGCGCGCGCCTATACGGAGCTTTCGCAGATCGCTTCTGCGAGCGAAAGCAGCGAGATCTGCTTCGTCGATACCACCTACATCGACGTTTTGAACCGTCATACGGGCACCAAAATGCCCGGCATCGTGCGCGACCGCGCGGGCAACGCCATCGGCACTCACGAGGGCTATATGCACTACACGATCGGCAAGCGCCGCGGTTTTACGGTGCACGGCGCGCATGAGCCGCACTTCGTGCTAAGCATCGACCCGCACAAAAACGAGATCGTCGTGGGTAGCAAGGACGAGCTGGCAACCTACGAGTTCGACACCGAAAATTTTAACGCCTTTTTAAGCAGGGATGAAATTTTAAATATGCCGGGTCTCAGCGTTAAGATCCGCTACCGCAGCGCCAAACTCCCCGTTAAAATTTCGCCGCGCGAAGGGGGCGGCGTGCACGCCGTGCTGTCCGCGCCCGCAGCGGGAATCGCTCCGGCACAGCTCGCGGTTTTTTACGACGAGCGCGATCGCGTAGTGGCAAGCGGATTTATAAAATAGCGCTTCACATCCGATGCCCGCTTTCGGCGCCGCTTAGGGCCCATCTGCTCGCAAAACGGCGCTTTGATCGCGCCGCTCGATCTGCGCTCACTCTGTTAAATTTCATATCAAAAAGGGAATTTACGCTTTTGAATCCAAGCCGCTAAATTTTATCCCGTAAGCTTCGGCGCGCAAATTTTATGCGTGCAACTTTGCGATTGAGGCTTTTAAATTTGCGCTCTGTCGCCGCGTTGCCTGCACTGCTAGCCAAATTTTACGAAAGCTGCGGCGCTAAAATAAAATTTACGGCGACGTCTTATCCAAGCGCGCCGTGACGCGAAAATCGCGGCCGATACAAAATATTTGGCGCACCGTCGCGACGGCGTGAAACGAAATTTGCGGGCTCCCTCTAAAGGAATTTACGATGAAATTCTAAACCTACGCTGGAGCCCACGATGACGTTTAAATTTTATAAATTTATGCTGAAATAAAATCAAATTTAAAATTTAGCAGCACTTTCTGTGCTCGAATTTCGCTCAAATCGTGGCTAAAATTCCACCCGCGTCTTTACCTCGAAAAGCAGCTCGCCGTCCACCGCCTCAAGCCCGCCGCTCTTTATCATCTCGCGAATTTTACCCGTGCCAAGGCTGCTTTTTTGAAGCAAAATTTCAACCAAGTCTAGATCCCTGATCTCATAAATACACCGATCTATCAGCTGTGAAGAGCCCAGATCGTCGAAGTAGAAAAATCGCCCGCCGTTTGAATAGACCCAACCGTATAGCCCGCCGTGCACGCCGCCGACCTTGCGCCACTCGTGCGGCAGCTCGAGCGCGAAAAGTCCGCTTTTGCGAGCGACCAGCCTGCGGGTGCTGCGACCGCCGCCCCAAACTTCGGCGCCTTCTAAAAAATATATCCGCTCGCCGCTTTGAAATACGCTGCCGCTAAGCGCGCGAACCTCGCCTGCAAAGGGGTTGTCTGCCGCGCGCCTTTGCTTTCCGTCGTTCTCGTCGAAATAGTAGATGCCGCCAGGGGAGGCAAAAAGCAGATGGTTTGAGTGCGCGAGCTGCCTATTTAGCGGAGTATAGGGCGCGGCGGCGAGGTCAAATTTTAAATCATTCGCAAAAACGTCGCCGCTTTTCGCATCCCACAAAAAATAGTCCAACCGCTGCCTCAAAAGTTCGTAATGCCCGCCGTTATCCCGCGCGTCAAGGCGGAGGTTTTTAAAATACACGTTCGCGCCGTCCGCGGCATAAACGCCGCTAGCGCGCCCGTCGCTTCCCTCTATCCGGCGCAGGCTCGCGGCATCGGCGCCCGGCAAAACCTCTCCCTTATAAAACGCGCGAGAGCCCTCCGCAGCGTAATATACGCCCGCGATTTGGCGCAGATCCGTAGCGTCCATTCGCTTAAATTTATAAACGTAACTTTGCGGCTTGGGCGCATCCCAAAAAATATGCGCCAAGGTTTGATAAGTAAGCTTAAACGCCCCCAGCGCGTCATTAGGCACCGCCTCGCCGTCGCAAAAGTAGCTAACTCGCCCATCGCTTACGTATCCAAACGCCACGGCTTTCGTGCGCGCGGGCTCCAGCTCGCTCATCGCGATGTTTCCGCAATATACGGCGTTTTTATCCGCGGCGACGTTGGAGCGGTAGCCGGAGTCGAAATTCAAAACCCGAAAGCTCGCCGCATCCGCGCTCGGTATCGCAAAATAGCCCGCACCCACCACGAGGGCGTAAATTTCATCTCCTTTTTTGTAAAAATCGCTGTATTTGATCTGCTCGTCGTCCCGCGGCGAGTAGTCGTCGCTGGAATTTATAACCGCCACCAGAATAAGCACGCTAAAAGCCGCGAACGCAAACGTTATACCAAGCGCGATCTTGCGCCAAAGCGGCATGCCTCGAGGCGCGTCTCGCATCGGCTTACGATCTGCTTCTGCCTTGCGCGCCCTAGCTTTGCGCTTCTTTTGCACGCGCTCATCCTTTGGCTCTTGCGTAAAATCCTCATACATCTTTTGCCTCAAATTTAATCTCGCCGCAGATTGCGCGGCACTTGAAATTGTACAAAAGCGCGGCTAAATTTATGAAATTTAACGCTACGGACAAATTCTAATTTAACTCTTTGCGGCGCTAATTTATTTTACGAATGCCACAAAATCTCTGGCAAATTTTAATTCAAAGCGCTTCGTAGCCGCACGGAATCGGCGCCGTAACGCTTGCAAACACAAAATCCTCATCGCCCGTATTTTTCATACCGTGGCACTCTCCGCTTTTGGAAATGATTAGATCGCCCGCACAGATCGGTACCTCCTCGCCCTTGCTCGGATAAAACACGCCGCGTCCGCTTAAGCAGATCCACACGTCATCGCCGTCTGGGTGGATATGAGGCGCTACGACCTGGCCGCGTTTGACGATCCAAACCGCGCCGCAAGTGGCCTCCGTAGTAAAAAATGTCGTTTTTACGGCTCGCTCGTCGCTACAAATAGCATCTTTTATATGAAAAATTCTTTGCATTTTCTCTCCTTTAAGTTCACCGCATCCGGTGCTGTTTCGGCGGAATTTTAGCATTCTTTTCGTGAAGCGAAAGTGAAATTTCAAGCGCCAAACTCGCAACGCAACCTTAAATAAAAACTCTAAATTCTCGTTTTGCTGTGCGATTTTTTTGAGGATTGAAGATCGCATCTAAAAGCAAGAAAACGCATAAGCAGGGTGTTTGCTGGTAGAATTTCGGCTTTAATTTAAGACGAAATTTTAAAAATTCTTATAAATTTAAAGCCGCCTACGAGATAAATTTATTAAATTTGATATGAACTTTGCTTGCGCGCTTTTGCCACCCAGCTTAAAGCCAAATCGTAGCTTTTATCAAGAGCCTTACATGGCGCAGACTTTACGCCAAGCGCCAAGTCGGTTTATAAAACTAAATCGGCTTATAAATAGATGCTACCTCCGGCTTGTTTTAGCAGATACGCATTTTTGCGCCTCGAATTTTTGCACATTTTACGATAATATTTTATGGTGCGTTATACACTGATCGCGAACCGAGCGAGCGCTCAAAGAGATAGTGCTAGATTTTGCACTATCTCTTAAATTTCAAAACTATTTTATCTTGCTTGGATCCAGCGCGATCTCGTCGTTTTTGATCACGCCGATTCCCTTATTTAACACGTTTTGCGCGATCTGTTTGGCTTCTGCTAGCGAGTGCATCGCGAAGGTGCCGCATTGAAATTTATTCAGCTCGGGGATATCTGCTTGAGAGCCGACGCCCAAAATATCCTTCATACTCGCGCTCCACGCCGCCGCGACGGCGCTCTCGCTAGGCGTGCCGATCACGCTCATATAAAAGCCCGTGCGGCACCCCATCGGCGAGATGTCGATGATCTCGACGTCCGCGCTATTTAGGTGCTCGCGCATGAAGCCCGCAAAAAGATGCTCCAGCGTGTGGGTGCCGCGCTCGCTCATGATCTCTAAATTCGGGCGGCAAAACCGCAGATCATAGACGCTGATCTTATCGCCGCTTTTGGTGCGCATGCTCTTTGCGAGCCGCACACCCGGGGCATTCATGCGGGTATGATCGACTTTAAAACTATCCAGCAATGGCATATTTTCTCCTTAAATTCAGATCACGGCGATTTTAACATAAAATTTCGCACTTTCAGGCGCACAGACGAAATTTTAGTTACAATTACGTTTATTTTAAGGAGAATTAATGCCCTATATAAACGTTAAAATCACCAAAGAGCGCGGAGGCTTAAGTCGCGAACAAAAAGCAAAGCTCGTAAAAGACCTAACCGATGCCCTGGTAGCCGTGCTGGGTAGGGGCGAAAAAACTACGGTCGTTACGATAGATGAAATATCCACTGACGACTACGCGATCGGCGGACGACTAGTAAGCGAAATCAGGGAGCGGCAGAGCTAAGCTCGCGCGTCAGATTAAATTTGAAAAGTTAAATTTTAGAATTTTAAAATTTTAAAGCGAAATTTTACGCGGCAGGCTCCGCTTTTAAGGGAATAAAATTTCGATAATCCCCGCTTGCAAGATGAAATTTTACGCTAAATTCCGCGCTGTAAAATTCAAAAAACCAACCGAGCGAAAATTTTAAAGCGGGTCTAATGGTGAAATTCTTTGAAAAAACCGGCAAGATAGAATTTATGCAAATTTCAAAATCTTACTAGATAAAATTTAAGCCTCGCGAGTCTAAAATTTCGTATAAATGGTATTCTTAGCGAGCTAGCGCTCCCAAATTAGCTTTTTGCCGAAAGTTAGAGTATTATCGGTCATTTTCATCCAATCGATTCTGATCGTAAAAAAATCGGTCTCCATCGCGCGCGCAAACGGGAAGCGCTTAAGATATAGCGAGGTTTCGCGCTCATCCGCGCTACGGATATGGCCGCAAATCTGCACGCCTTTGATCCTGCCTACAAATTTCGTATCCAGCGCGACTGTAGCCGCAACTCCGCGGTTGGCAAAGACTGCTTTGATATGCTCGGAGTCGCTCGCGCTTGCGATGATGAGCTCCTTATTTTGCGGATCGTAGGCATAAAATGCACTGCAGCAATATGGCAGATTATTGCGCAAAACTCCGAGAGATAGGAGTTTCATCCTGCCTAAAAACTCGTCGAATTTATCCTGAGCGGCACACATTTTAAGCCTCCTTTTTACTAAATTATACAATGATTTTCTTTTATTAGCTATAATCGCGAGCCAAAATTAGGAGAATTTTTATGGAAAATTATAAAAAAGTAAAAGAGATGTTTTTGATGCAGCAAGCCCTAAACGACGAAACAAATGGCGTGGGCTGGGAGGACGGCTATACAAAAAACGGCAAACTTATCAACTGGAAGCGCTGCATTTACATGGAATGCGCAGAGCTCATCGATAGCTTTGCGTGGAAGCATTGGAAAAATATCTCTGCAGCGCCGGACGTGAATAATATCGTCATCGAGATCGTTGATATTTGGCACTTCGTGATGAGCTATATTTTAGAGCAATATTACGGCGGCAAAGACATCGACCACATCGTAAGCGACGTCACGGCAGTAAGCGGATTTGCGGAGTTTAGCTCCTACGCCTACGATGTGCGCGAATACAGCATCTACGAAATCGTAAACGACATCGAGCTCATAATCCACGAAACGAGCGGCTTTGAGCTGCAAATCGGCGAGCTGCTGACCGATTTTTTTCGCGTGGCGATTAAATGTGGCGTGAGCTTAGACATTCTTTTTGCCAAATATATCGGTAAAAACGTGCTAAATAAATTCCGCCAAGACCACGGCTACAAAGAGGGCAGCTACCGCAAAATCTGGGGAGACCTTGAAGATAACGAGGTGCTAATCGAGGTGCTATCAAAAGGTGCAGTAAGCGCAAGCGAAATTTACGAGCAATTGCAAAAGATCTACGACGCGACGAAGTGAAGTCGTGGGTTTGCGCGCGATATTTACCTTTGAAATTTTGAAATTTCATCTATAAAATTTCGGCATGCAAATTTTAAAAAAGGGCTTTGATTTGGAATTCTGCAATTTTGCGCCTGAAATTTTACGCAATGTCAGCTTATTTATAAGAGGCAAAATTCCGCGCAACAAGCAAATAAATATTTGCAACAGGCAAAAACATAGTTAGATCTGGCCTCTTTTTTACGCATTATAAATGAGCAAATTAAACGCAGGCGAGCGAGCGATCAAAGCATAAATTTCATATTATAATGCGAGATGAGCCGGTTAAAGCAAGCGAATGAGCCAAGTGGGCGGATTGATGAGGCACGGTGCGGCAGTTAAAATAAATCTCAGCTCAAACCCGTCGCAAAAGTCGCTAAAATAACGCAAATAGGAGCATACATGGGTAGAATTTTTAATTTGGCGAAGCAGGATTTTTTTACGCGCAAGTTTATTTTGCTCTCGCTATTGCCGCTTGTGTGCTCGCTCATAATCTTAGGCACGCTCGCATTTTTCGGCGGCAAAGAGCTTTTTGACGCGCTTTCGCAGGGCGCGCAAAGCGGCGATTTTAGCTTCTTGGACGAACAGCGATTCCCGATAATCGCGAAAATTCTAAGCTTTACTGCTACGAAATGGATTATCGGCGCGATTTTTTCGGTGTTTGCCAGCTTTGTGGTGCTGATGCTTAGCGTGTTTTGCGCGCTTATCATCGCGGCCTTTCTGACGCCCGCAGTCACTAAAGAGATCAACGCGCGCCACTACCATCTAAGCCGCGCGGATGAAGCGAGCACGGCGCGAGTGCTAAAGCTGATGAGCGTTGAAATTTTAAAATTTTTAGCAATCTTGTTTATCTGTTCGGTGCTTTTGTTTGTGCCGGTAATAAATTTATTCATAATCAACGTGCCGTTTTTTTATATCTATTACAAGCTGGTTCTAATCGACGTCGCTTCAAACGCGTTAAGCGCGAAAAGCTTCGAGCGCTGCTATAAAATGGGTGGCGGATATAAATTTGCCCTAAGCGCTTTTATTTTTTACCTGCTGTGTTTGATCCCGCTGGTAGGATTATTTTTCCAGCTATTTTTCATTATCTTTTTGACGCACGTAGTACTGATAGACGAAAGCACCCGCAATAAAAATCGCTAAAGATTAACTAAAATCAATGAAAAATTTTGAAATTTTCATAAAATAGTGCAAAAATTTTTAAGAAAGGATTTCTATGAAATCAGGTGATATTTACATTTGCAATATATGTTCGCTAAAAAGTAGCGACGATGAAAATGCGGTCTTTATCAAAGCGCACAAAAACGGCGAGACGGTGCATATCTGCACATCCTGCATGCCTAGCGTCATCCATGGCTCAGGCATGGTCGTAAAAAGCAACTCCGAGATCGAAGAAGAGCTTCAAGACGCTGCAAACTAGCTGCTAGCACCACTTGCTGCGGCGCGTTTTAATTTGCTTGTAAATCTTCGCGCCGCAAAATTCTAAAATTCTAAAATTCTAAAATTCTAAAATTCTAAAATTCTAAAATTC
>CAUPXM010000030.1:0-18255 GCA_963515585.1 uncultured Campylobacter sp. | reverse complement strand
TGCGGTGCGAGCGGATCCACACATTGGGCGCGCGTAGCTTTAGATTTTGCGGCGCAACACGCGTGTCTAGCGCCGACATATCGGCTCTGCCTGCCAAAGTGCTAATTTCGTCAAATTTAGCCGCGCGCACGTCCAGCGTCGGTCTGTCGGCGCGCACGGTCTGCCCGCCCACGCCTACGTAATCGCACACGCCGCGTAGCTCGTGCACGAACGCGCGCTGCTTCTCGCTGCCGATCCGCCCATGCACCGCGCCGTTTAGCGTGGCGTTGATTTTGATGAAGCAAAAGCCGCTCTCGCGCGCCAAATAAAACGGCTCCGCAAGCTCCGCCGCCGCGACAGAGCAAACGTCAAATTTCACCTCTATGCCCCCACGGCGTAAAATTTCCGCGCCGCCCGCAGCCTGCGCGTTCGTATCGCGCGCGCCGATTACCACGCGCGACAAGTCCGAGCTGTGCCAAAAGCTCGGCGCAAGACGGGGTCTTGCCGCGGTGTGCGCAGGGCTCGAATGCGGCATAGGAGCACACATCTGGTTTTGACGTATGTTCGAGCTATGCGCTATTTTCATAAATTAGGCACGATCCGTGTACATGTCGTATAGCGCGCTGTATGTGAAAACGCGTGAGGACGCCGCTCGTAAATTCTATGAAATTTCAAAATTTAATCGAAATCTGATAAAAAAATTTATAAAATAGCTCATCAAATTTCAAAAGGATAAAATTTGCCGACGCCAAAAGACAATGCCGCAAGCCGCAATGAAAACCAGGCTGAAAACGTGGCTCAAAACAACACCGAGAATAACGCCAAAAGCGAGGCGCAAAATTTCACCGAAAATCAGACCGTAAATAACGAGGGGGGCAAAATCGAAGCCGCTGCCGAAAAAAGAGCTAAAACCGCTGCCGAAAATCAAAGCAAAAACCGGGTCAAAACCGACAAAGTCTCATCTGCCGGTGCGGCTGCATTTAGCGACGCTGCCGAAGCCAATGAAACCTTCTCGGCTAATGCTTCCGCGCTAGGCGCTGCTGCCGTTTCGGGAGCTGCTGTGGGTGTGAAAGCAGGTCTTGCCAAGGCTAACGGGCGCGCGAAAACGAACAAGATATTTTTTATCGGCGCAACCTTGCTGATGTTTTGCTGCGTGATCTATCTGTTCTCACCGTTTTTGATGGTGATCGCAATCGGCGTGCTGATGGCGGTGGCGACCTCGGGCCTGCACGCTAAAATAACGAAGCTGTGCCGCGGCAGACGCACGCTAGCCTCGGTGCTGAGCGTGTTTTTGCTCTGCACGCTTTTTTTTGTGCCTTTCATCTACGCCGTGATCGAGATCGCCAAAAATGCCGCGAGCTTCGATATGGCGCGCTTAAACGACGCGCTTAGCTATGTTCAGAGCTTAGACATCAGGCTGCCCGGGCCTTTTGAAAAATTTGATACGCAGTTTCGCTCGTTTTTAGCGAACCTAGACGTCGCGGGCTTAGCGAAGCAGATCATCTCCTACCTCTCGGTCGTCGGGAAATCCAGCGCGAAATTTATCGTCGATATGGTACTCATCATCGTGTTTTGCTTTTTTGCATATCTCTACGGCGAGAGCTTTAAGCGCTTTTTCAAAAAAATTCTACCCGTCGAGCCCGCGCAGATCGATTATATCTTTTCCGAGACGGCAAATACGATGAGCGTCGTGTTTTACTCGACCATCTTCAACGCCGTATTGCAAGGCTTTTTGTTTTCGATCATTGCGGGGATCTTCGGCTTTGACGCGCTGCTGATGGGGGTGCTTTTCGCTTTCTGCTCGCTCATCCCCGCAGTCGGCGGCGCGCTCATCTATGTACCCACCGCGCTATACGTGCTAGCGGGGGGCAGCACCTCGGGCGCGATCGTGATAATGGCGTATTGCGTGATACTGATCTCGACGCTCGCGGACAGCTTCGTAAAGCCGCTCGTGATAAAATTTATCAACTCGCGCTTAGTCGAAAACCCAGCAAACATCAACGAGATGCTGATCTTCTTCTCGATGCTTTCGGGCATCAGCACGTTTGGGTTCTGGGGCGTGATCTTGGGACCCGCGATTTTAACGCTATTTATCGCAGTGCTAAATTTATACGATTATCTAAAAAAGATAGAATTCGAGTAGGGCTTGCGCCGCTTGGCATTTTTAAATTTATGAAAATATCGCCCGCTCGTAAAGCGCAAACCAAGCATACCCTTGCGGCTCTTGCGCCCTTGCGGCTTTTTGTCCGTTCGCGCTCTTGCGCGGGCTTAAAGGCTTTAAATTTAAAGGCAAATTTTAATTTCGGCGCACCGCTCGCGCTCTTTGGTAGCTTTAAAACAAAGATTGCGGGCGCCCGTGCGGTTATTTGGGTCGCGTCATGCGGCGCACGGATATTTTTAGATGCACCGCGCGGCGCGCCGGAATTTTGTAGATTGAGTCTAAATTTAAAGCAGGGGATAATAAAAGAAAGAATTTTAACTTCAGCTCTAGCGGGCAATGCCCCGCAACTCAATATCCGCTTCCGCTACCTTCTCCTTGCGAGTTAAAATTTATCTTGTTCTTTTGATTTTTTAAATTTTGGTATTGTTTGAAAAGTATGTCCGCCTCATGTTTATAATCGTATAAATTTTTATTATAAAATATCGTTTTATAATCGAGATTGTTCCCCTTGTCGTATATTGAAATGAAAGAAAATATATATTCTCTATCGCAATCCATATTTTCATCAATTATCTTTTTATAGTTATAGCAAAACGGATATATGCTCTTTTTTTGTTGATAAAATATATTCCTAAATATAGAGTTTAAAAGCCTTCTATAACATCTGTTTTCTGGAGTAATTATGTCAAATTTTTTAGTTTTTGTTTCGTGCATAATTGGTAATTGTATGTCATTTTTACTTATAAATACAAAATCAGTAAATAGGTCGAATGAGTGGTTGGCGCCATCTCCAAACCTCATATATATAAAATTCTCTATAAAATTTCCATCTTCGTCAATCAAATGCTTTTGCTCCCAAGGATAAAAGAGCTGTAGCTTTAAGACTTCATCGTTTTCTACAATCTCTTCGGCGTTTTGTATAGGTTTGCCGTCTTTGCAAATTTTGGAGCCCATATTCATAAGATAGTCGAAATTTAGCCTTTTATCCAGCTTCCAAAATTCGCATCTGTCATCAGGATATTTATCGCCGTTGCACCATGAAAATCTTACTCTCTCATAGCCGTTTTTGTCTAAGTGAATATCCGCCATCTTGCCGAAATCTATTTGCGGATAATTATCTAAGTAATGAAGCTTTTTTAGGTAATCTTTTAAATTTAGCTCTACAAGCTCTCTTTGCGTCAGGTTTTTATCGCTAAAATCAAGCGCTTCTAAGATAGCTGAAATTCTATATGTGGGCAGCAAGGCGATAAATATGCAAAGCCAGATCAGAAAAACTATTATGCAGGCGTATTTTAGGCGCAAGTTTACTCCTTCGGGCAGATTGCGCTATATTATCCAATGCAAGCTTAACGAGCTCATAATCCGCAGTGCTTGCAGCAAACGACTTGCTGTAAAAATTCCAAGCTTGTTTGCGCAGTTAAAATTATATAGTTAAATTTGGTAGTTAAATTTGAAATTTTAAAATTTACATTTGGCGGTAAAATTTTAAAATTTGCGGCGGCGGTTTAGACCCGCACCTTGCCCCCGTATTTGATCTGGCTCGGGTCTTTTTCGTCCAGCTCGCGCATTATCTGCTCGCCGTTGTCGGAGTTTGCCGCGGCGATGTCTGCGTCAAGATCGGAGTAAGAGTAGATCATCATCGCCTCGCTTACGCCCTTTATAGCCTCTATCGCGCGAAATGCGACGATCTCGTCATCGAAGCTCTCCGCGCTAATCGTGGCTACCGCTTTGCCGTTCTCGCACGCTACGAACTCGCAGCCGCCGATACTTTGCAGCTCCTTTCGAAACGCCGCTACGTCGGTATTTGCGCCTAGATAGATCACGACGCTTGAAATATTCATTTTAACTCCCAAAAGTAGATATATCTATTGTACCCCGAGCCCACTAGATACTCTCCTGCGAAAAGCAGATAGTTGATGATATCGTTATCTAGCTCGATGCTGCGGACGATCTCGCCTGCTTTATCGATTACGCGCACGCCGTTACCAACGGTAAAAGCACCCAGCTCGGGACTTAGCGCCACGGCAAAAACTGCAAAATGGGCATTATAGAATTTGCTAAAATCGCCGTTTTCGTAGTAGCACGATCTTTCTTTGTCGTTCGAGCCGCTCATCATACGATCGCCAAGCAGCGCCACAGAGTAGATCCCATCCTTGTGCAGGGACTTTTGGCTCATAAGCTTTTTCGCTTTCGCGTCGAAATAAAATACGATGCCGCCTTCGCACGAGATTAGTAGCGTTCCGCCGGCGCGGTCGTAAGCGCTACCACCCAAAGACGCGATGGTGAGTTTTTGCTCAAAGCTTACCTTGCCGCTAGACAGGTCGAAGTATAAAATTTCGCTGCCAAGACCTAGTAAAATCACGGTGTTTTCGTCGTAGAAATAGACGTTTTTGATCCCCGTCATCGGTAGCTTGTAGTGCGTGATCTTGCCGCTCGCAAACACGCCCAGCATCTTTTCAAACGCGTCGCCGTTATATAAAAATGCGTATTTTTCGCCTAGTTTATCGACGTCGAATATGGTAGCGCCCATCGGCTCGTCTAGGTAATTTTTGGACGAGGGCAGGGCGAAAATTAGCGTTTTGGATATTGCGCCCGATGCGGAATTTGAGGCGGAATTTAATGCCGTAGAATTTTCAGCAGAATTTTGCTTCGTAGAATTTGCTGCGGTTGAATTTGCTAAAGAATTTACGGCGGCGGAATTCGCAGTGGAATCTCCCGTGGAATTTACGCTCGCTTTAGCATTGAAATTCTGCGCCGCATTGGAATTTGTGCTTGCGTTTGCCGCGGAATTTCGATCTGCGAAATTTTGTCCGGCGGCAGAATTTCGCGCGAAATTCTCCGCGGAGTTAATGGTGATTTTATAGAGCTTTCCGTTGTCAAGCCCTGCATAAATTTCGCCGTTTAGATTTTTTAGCACCGCGACATTTGCGTCAAGCTCTAGTATGAATCTAGCGTGTTTGATCTTTGCAGGCGTATCTATGCCCGCAGCGCCGCTAGGCGTCGCGACGCCGTTACCGGCATAGATGAAGCAGGCGCAAAGTAGCAGCGGCGGTAAAAATTTCATCGCTGGCTCCTACTCAACCTCGGCGCCTTGATTTAGCGTATCTATGAGATTAGAAGTGGAATTTGCGTCGCTAAACCTGCTAAAATCGGCCTTGAAGTTGTTTTTCACGAGCGGATCGGTTTGGGCTTGCGGTACGTGGCACTGCGTGCAGTTAAAGCGCTGCTCGGCTAGCGTGCCGTTTAGATCCGCGCCCGTGCGGAAGTCCACCAGGTGGCTTTTTGGTATCGGCGTAGAGCCTACATCCTTGGCAAACTCGGGCATATGGCAGGTTACGCACATATTGTTATCCGTCGTGATCGGTACGAGCCCGTCTAGGCTGTGCGGTATGAGCGGCGGAGCGTTTTCAAAGCTGCGCTCGATCTTCGAAGCTGCGCCCGGAGCATCCTCGCTATATTTGAAATCGGGCAGGGAATTTTTATTTTGCGCCGATTCGTCTACGCTTTTTATAAAGCCCAAGCTGTCGGCGTCTATAGAAGCCGTCTTGTCCGCGGCAAAGAGCGCCGCACAGCATGCAAGAGCCAAGCCTAAAACCATTTTTTTCATTTTTTCACTCCTAATATACTAAAATTTAACGCATCGTCGTCGCATACGTCGATGCAGCGTCCGCAGCTGATACACTCGCTGCTAACGCGCCCGTTTTCGCGTCCGACCATCTTAAGTACCTGCACTTCGGGGCAGACCATTTTGCATTTGCCGCACATCGTGCATTTATCAACCTCGTGGCGAACGCGAATGACGCTAAAATAGCTAAGCACAGCCCAAAATCCGCCGAGCGGGCATAGCCGCGAGCAGATAGTGCGATCGCCTGCAAAAATTTCAAAAACCACGATCAGTAGCGCGATTGCAAACGCACTAGCACTCAGCGCTATGACGGCGCGCGCGAAAAGTGAGATAAAATTTACGCTCTCAAACGCCGCAAAGCCGAAAGCCCCACTGCAAACAAGCGCTAGCACCGCTAGGACGTAGCGAGCCTTGCGATTTACGTTTAAAAATTTGGTGTGCACGCCAAATTTTTTACGAAGCCACGCGGCAAGATCGGTTAGTAAATTTATCGGGCAAACCCATGAGCAATATAATCGCGGCGCTATAAGCGCATAAAATGCTCCTACGATAAGCGCTCCGATAACCGCCGTAGCGCCTAAAGAAAAGCTAGCTAGCAGCATCTGCGCCGTCGCAAACGGATCGCTTAGATTAATCGTACCCAAAAGTTTCGACGAGCTTAGATTGCCCTTTAGAATTCCTGATAAAATTCCGTTTTCGCTCGCGGCTTTGAAGGCGAAATTATTTCCTAAAATAAAAAGGACTAGAATAGAAATTTGGCTCAAACGCCTTAAAATAGTGTATTTCATTGCCTAGTCCCCTCCATTAGATCGTCTTCGTTTAAGTAATCCTTACTCTTTTGCGGATCGAGCTTGATTTTGGTGTCTGCGTCCTTTAGCTTCGCGTCATCGCCCTTGATCCAGCCTTTGACGTAGTTATCGCTTGAAATTCCTATGACGCGCTCGCGCTCCACGACGCTGATAGCCGCCTTTTTCGTGACGCAGGCATGCTCGCACTTACCGCAACCCGTGCAGTAGTCGCTATCTACGACGGGCACGAGTAGAGCGTGCTTTTCGGTGCGATTGTTGTGGCGGTAATCGATCCTAAGCGCCTTATCCATTACGGGGCAGCTTCGCACGCACGCGTCGCATTGGATACCGGCGTAAGCGATGCAATGCTCGGTATCTATGACCGCAACGCCCATTTTGGATAGACGCACGTTAAGCTTGGAGTCTTCGCTTACCAGGCTTTTATCTAGTGCGTCGCTAGGACAGGCTGCGACGCAAGGTATGTCGTCGCACATATAGCACGGAATTTCGCGCGGGATAAAAAACGGCGTGCCGTTTGCAATAGCGTGATCGCAAAAGCTCGCAAGCTTAAGCGTATCAAATGGGCACGCCTCGACACAAAGTCCGCACCTTAGGCATTTGCTAAGAAATTCTTTCTCGCTTATAGCTCCGGGCGGGCGGAGCCTGGCGTGCTCGCCGGAGTTTGCGACTCCGAGCCCCAGAACGCCAACGCCAGCAGCTAAAGAAAGAATACCTAAGACCTCACGCCTATCCATAATTTACGCCTTGTAAATTTTAACCGCGCATTTTTTGTAGTCGGTCTCTTTTGAAAGCGGGCAGGTATGATCGAGCGTGACGCGGTTGATATAAACCTTCTCGTCAAAAAACGGCACGAAAATAAGCCCTTTCGGCGGAATGTTACGTCCGTGAAAATCCACGCGAGCTTTGACTTTGCCGCGGCGCGACTCGATCCAGACGATTTCGTTTTGTTGTACGCCGATTTTGGCGCCGTCGGCTTCGTTCATATAGCATCTTGCTTCCGGTACGGCGCGATAAAGCTCTGGCACGCGCATAGTCATAGTGCCCGTATGCCAGTGCTCCAGCACGCGACCCGTACATAGCCAGAAAGGATACTCTTCGCTCGGCACTTCTACAGGATCCATATATGGACGGAAGAAAATTTTAGCTTTATTTGCAAGGCTTGTTTTCTCTTCGCCAGAAGTAGCGGATTTCAGATCGCCGCTAGGAAGCGCAGCTTTTGCGTTACCATAAAAGGCAAAATCGCTATCCGGAGCCGCTTTTTTGGCATAAGGATCGTATTGGGCGTTAAAGCGCCAAAGCGTTTCTTTGCCGTCTACGACCGGCCATCTAAGACCGCGCACTCGGTGATAGGTGTCGAAATCGGCTAGATCGTGCCCGTGACCTGTGCCGAATTTTCGGTATTCTTCCCAGAGATATTTTTGGATGAAAAAGCCATATCCTTTAAATTCTTTACCGTCGCTGCCGATTACGCCGCGTGAGTCGCCATTTACTTCGGAGTTATCGAAGTTTGCCATAATCGAATCTTTTGCCGCGAAAGCCATAGCGTCTTTATTTGCAAAAAGTACATCAAATAGCGTGCTTTCAGGAGTATAGCCGAATTCTGAAATTTTATCCAATACGTTTGGAAGCGTAAGTTTATCATTTACTTTAATCTCGCCCCAGAAATCCTTGAGCTTGAAGCGCTTGGAAAACTCTAACATCTGCCACGTATCGCTCATCGCATCGCCTACAGGAAGGACCTGCTGTCTCCACCACTGGGTTCTGCGCTCGGCATTGCCGTATGCGCCCCATTTTTCGTAGATCATCGCGGTCGGTAGGATTAGATCGGCTACCTTCGCGCTTAGCCCCGGATATGGCTCGCTTACTACGATGAAGTTGTCCATCTCGCGCGCCGCGGCGATCCAGTGGTTTGCGTTGGCGATCTGCTGCCACGGGTTATTGACCTGTACCCATATCCATTTTATCTTGCCGTCTTCGAGATTGCGCAGAGCCTGCACGTAGTGCGCACCCGGTTTTGGATTTATCGTGCCCTCGGGGAGTTTCCAAATTTTTTCGGAAACCTTTCTGTGAGCGGGATTTGCTACGACCAGATCGGCAGGTAGGCGGTGAGAAAACGTGCCTACCTCTCTAGCCGTGCCGCAAGCGCTAGGCTGACCGGTAAGCGAAAACGCTCCGCAACCAGGTTTGGCTTGCTTGCCGAGAAGGAAATGCACCATGTAGCTTTGCTCATTGACCCAAGTTCCTCTTGAGTGCTGATTAAAGCCCATCGTCCAAAAGCTTACTACTTTGCGATCCTTTTCGATGTAATAATCTGCCAGCTGCTTTAGTTTGGTTTTGAATGCTTCTAAATCCTCGCTTTCATCGCCCTTAGCCAAAGGCGCTACAAATTCTAACGTGTAGGGCTCCAGCGCTTTTTTAAATTCTTCGAAGCTTATGAGCCAGTGAGCATCCGATTTGTCAGAGTGTTTGTTTTCGAGTACGTCGCCCTCTTTCATACCCAGATATGCTAAGGTAACGCCCTCGGATTTGCTTAAAATTTTGGATTTTTGCTTAGCTGCGGTGTCTAGCTCGGTTTTGCGGTATTTTTTATGATTGATATCTTCTCGTAGGCCATAACCGATATCTACTGGACCGGTAGCGAACACGCAGTGCTCTTTAATAAATTTCTCATCTATCATATCCGGGTGGTTGTAGACGATCTCTCTTGCTATGTAGTTCCATATCGCCAAATCGGTATTCGGACGGAATATAATTTCGATATCGGCGATGTTTGAAGTGCGGCTAGAGTAGGTCGAGAGATTTATAACTTTTACGCGATCCGGGTTGCGAAGCTTGTGGTCGGAGACGCGAGACCAAAGGATAGGGTGCATCTCAGCCATATTTGCGCCCCAAGCAATTACGGTATCGGTTAGCTCGATGTCATCGAAAACGCCCGCAGGCTCGTCGATACCGAAGGTTTGCATAAAGCCTACGACGGCGCTAGCCATGCACTGGCGAGCGTTGGGGTCGATATTATTGGAGCGAAAGCCCGCTTTTACTAACTTTGCCGCGGTATAGCCTTCGGTAATGGTGTACTGACCGCTACCTAACACGGCAAAGCCCTCGGGACCGCCTTCGTTATAGGCGCGCCTGAAATGCTTCTCCATTTCGTCGAACGCTCGTTGCCAGCTGATCTCGATAAATTTTCCCTTTTTGTCGAATTCGCCCTTGGAATTTACGCGTAAAAGAGGCTTGGTAATGCGATCTGCGCCGTACATGATCTTGGCGTTGAAATAGCCTTTGATGCAGTTTAGACCGCGATTTACAGGCGCTAACGGATCGCCTTTAACCGCTACGATCTTACCGTCTTTAGTGGCTACCATGATGCCACAACCGGTGCCGCAGAAGCGACAGGCCGCCTTGTCCCAGCGCCAGCCTTTTTCGGCTTCGTCCGCAGCACTAAGACTGCTAGGCAAGCTGATACCCGCAACGCTACAGGCAGCCGCTGCTGCAGAGCTTTTTATAAAGTCTCGTCTATCCATGAGATTAACCTTTCGTTTAGAATTAATTTCTACTAAGATTTTGAATAATAGCATAAAAAAACGGCTTAGTCTAGATTAAAATCAAGGTTTTTTCTACATAGATTTCAGATATAAGATAATAATTTTATAAATTTTAAATTTAGTGGCTCAAATTTTATCAGGATAGCGAGTTTTTGATAAATTTTAATATAGATTTTCATTTAATTAAATTAATATATTATACCGATAAATTAACATTAAAATTTCATCAAAATTTAATCGTGCTTTGAAATAAAACGGAGCGTAATAGAATTTTGAAATTTTATTAAAATTATAAAAGTTAGCTTAAAAAGCACCTTTTGCGATAAGCGATAAATTTTACGCTAAAACACCGTCATTATCGAAGTGAAAGCGTAAAATTTAACTATTCAATTTAATATGCGATATTTGCATATTGCTTAAATTTTGCTTAAAAAAATTCACTAATTTAAAAATTCTTTTATAATCTAGAAAGTATAATAGCCGTGCAAACCAAAATTCTTGAAAGGAATATTATGCAGTCCAGAGAAAAGATTGTCAAAACGACTTGTCCTTACTGCGGCACCGGCTGTGGTATCGATCTTATCGTAAAAGACGGCAGGATCGTAAACGCGCGCCCTACGCAGGCCCACCACGTAAATGACGGCGAGCTATGCTTAAAAGGGATGTTCGGCTGGGAGTTTGTAAACTCTCCAAAACGCCTTGCCAAACCTATGATCCGTAAGAAAAACGGAGTATTCGATAGAAGCGGTAAGCTTGAGGAGGTAAGCTTTGAAGAGGCTTACGATTTTGTAGCGACTAAATTTAAAGAGACCGTCGCTAAATATGGCCCAAGCTCAATAATGGGTTTTAGCTCGGCGCGCTCAAATAACGAAGACAACTACGTTTTTCAGAAATTTTTCCGCGCTCAGGGCAGCAATAACGTCGATCACTGCGCCCGTCTTTGACACGCTCCTACAGTGGCAGGTCTTGCCAACACGCTAGGAAACGGAACGATGACGAACGATTTGGTAGAATTCGCTACCGATACGGACGTATTTTTACTCATCGGCACCAACACGAGTGAGTGTCACCCGATCATCGCTATGCAGATGCAGCGCGGGCTTCAGCGCGGCGCCAAGATGATCGTCGTAGATCCGAAGCGCACAGATATGGCTAAAAAAGCCGATATCTATCTGCAAATCCCAGTGGGCGCGAACATTAAGACGCTAAATACCATTATGAATGTTATCATTGCCGAAAATTTGCAAGATGACGAGTTTATCAAAAACTACGCTCACGGCTACGAATATCTAAAAGAAGCGGTTAAGGACTTTACTCCTGAGCGCTTTGAGCGCGAGACCGGCGTGAAAAAAGAGCTCGTAATCGAAGCTGCTAGAATGTATGCTAAAGCAGGCGTAGCGGCGATCTGCTACACGATGGGTATCACGCAGTTTAGCGACGGTACGTCAAACGTATTTTCGCTTTCAAATTTAGCCATTTTGACTGGAAATTTAGGCAAAAGAGGCGCGGGCGTAAATCCTTTGCGCGGTCAAAACAACGTCCAGGGCGCATGCGATATGGGCGCGCTACCTAACGTCATCCCGGCAGGTGCGGTAAATTCCGCTTACGCTCAGGAGCAGGCGCGCAGAGTATGGCACTTCGAGCTAAATCCGACTCCAGGCTTTAAGCTTACGGTCGCACCCGATAAGATGGATAGCGGCGAGCTGAAGCTACTCTACGTTTACGGTGAAAATCCCGTAATGAGCGATCCTTGGACGGAACACTTTGTGCATGCAACGCACCATTTGGATTGCTTTATCGTGCAGGATCTTTTCTTTACCGAGAGCGCACAGAAGGCCGACGTCGTACTACCTGCTGCCGGCTGGGGCGAGAAGGACGGCACCTTTTTAAACACTTCCCGCCGCGTCCAGCGCACGCGCAAGGCAAGCGAGCCGGCTCCTGGCGTAGAGCCTGATTGGAAGGTAGTTTGCAATATCGCACAAAGAATGGGACTTGAAGGGTTTGATTTTTTAAGTGCGGAAGAAATTTGGAACGAAGTGCGTGCATTAATGCCTAAATTTTTCGGCGGTATTAGCTACTATAGGCTAGATAAGCTAGGCGGTATCAGCTGGCCATGTCCTGATGAAGATCATCCGGGCACACCGGTTCTTTACGCAGATCATAAATCGATGCTGCCTGATGGTAAATTTAGAATGGTGCCGGTGCTTTACGTGGACGATAAAGAGGGGCGCGCTAAAGCTGAGGCGGATTTCAGAGCCAAGATGAAAATTCCTGATGATTATCCAGTGGGAAGCGGTGCGCTTAGCGAGATTCCGGATGAAATTTATCCGTGCTTATTTACGACTGGGCGCAAGGTTTATCACTACCATACGGGCACGATGACAAGAGAGTGCCGCGCGTTAGAGTACGGCGCGGGCGCAGAAGGCGCGCTCATAGAGGTAAGCCCCGACATCGCACGCGAACGCGAGCTTACCGAAGGCTGCTACGCGCTCGTCAAAAATAAGCGCGGTCAGATCGCGGCGAAACTTCGCATAAATCCGGATCTGAAAGAGGGCACGATCTTTACGACCTTCCATTACAGCGAGGCCGACGGCAACGAGCTCGTGCATGCGGGCGATCTGGATCCGCTATCGGGTATCCCGCCGCTAAAGATGACGATCGCAAATATCAGAAAGCTTAGCGAGAGCGAGTTTATCGAGTTCAGAAGACAAAACGAGATGTCAATGCACTCCGAGAAACCTTATCTATCGCCGGTGCATAGGTAGTTTGGGCGGTAAATTCCGCCCGCTTTGCAAAGATGAAATTTAATCGCAGCTGCGGCAAAATTTGATGAAATTTTATCTCTGCGGGCGCTTCATGGCCGCTTGCGCGCACGGTGCGAGCGGCTCGTGGAATTTTCCACGCGATTTTTTAAATTCAAAAATGCGAGCGATTTAAATTTACGCACGCCGCTTCAGTACTGCGGCTTTACTTCGGCGAATTAAGGCTATTTAAGCAAAATTTCACTACGATACGGGCGAAATTCAAACAAGGAAGGTCTATGGAGCCGATTTATAGAGCGGAGATAGTTAAATTTAAAGGCGATGAAAGAAGGATCGTAAGCGATATCTTAGTGCGCGAGATCAAGCTTGAAATTTTATTAAACGACAAGCGTTTCGGCGCGCTGATGGCGACTCCGAGCGATCAGAAGGCGCTTGCGATAGGCTATTTGCTGAGCGAAAATTTGATCTCGGATCCAAGTCGCATAAAGAGCATAGAGCTCGCGCCGGACGGGCTTAGCGTGAATGTCTGCGGCGAGATAAACGAAAAGCGGCTAAATAGCTTCGATGCCGAAAAGGTCATCATCAGTGGCTGCGGGCGCAGCTCTACCGCAAATATCGATCCTGCAGCGATGGCGGCGCGCAAAGTCCGCTCGGACGCTAAATTTCATAAGAATGAAATTTTAAATTTGATGAGCGAGTTTTACACGCAGTGCGAGCTTTACGAGATGACGGGCTGCGTGCACACTGCAAAGCTCTTTACCGCGAGCGGCGAGCATTTTATCGGCGAGGATATCGCCCAGCACAATACCATCGATAAATCGGTCGGCAAGGCGGTCTTGGCGGGGCACGATACGCAGGGCTCGCTTCTTTTGGTAAGCGGCAGGCTAAGCTCCGAAATGGTCGCTAAAGCCGTGATGAGCGGCGTTAGCGCGCTTGTTTCGCGTACGGCTCCTACGAGCCTGGGCGTCGTGATTGCGCGTAAATTTGATCTTACCCTTTGCGGCTTCGCGCGCGGCGAAAATTTAAACGTTTATAGCGGCGAAGAGAGAATTTTGAGTTAAGAGGGCGGCATGGAGATAGATATCAAGATAGACGATAAAAAAGCAAGCGAGATCAAAAGGCTGATTTTAAATTTATTAAATCCGAGCGGCAAGCTCGATTGCGGCGCGGCGTTTAAGATCGCAGCCAAATTAGGCGTAGATGCAGGCGTCGTAGGAGATCTCGCGGCACGCGAAGGGATACGGATAGATCGCTGCGAACTCGGGCAATTCGGCAAGCTGCAATGTAGCGGAGGCAGCATAAAGGCGCTGCAAAAGCTAGATCCGCTTTTGGATGAGAAAAGACGGATCTTTTGCCGCGACGCCCGCGCCGTAGCTAGCGGCGGAGTAGGGTTCGATACCGTGCGCTCTACGCTTAAGGAGCACGGCATAGATGTGAAATATTGTCAGCTGGGCTGCTTTAAGGAGAAGAAAGGCAAAAGAATGAGAGTAAAAACAAAAACTTGGATCGAAAATGCGCAGGGCGAGCTCATTTTCGGCAAGGGCAAAACCGAAGTGCTGGACGTGATCGCCCAAACGGGCTCCATCTCTAAAGCCGCCGAAGTTTTGGGGATGAACTACAAAAAATGCTGGAGCCATCTGCAAATTTTACAAAAAAATCTGCAAGAGGAGCTCTTTAGCACTAAGCAAGGCGGCGGCAATGCCGCAGGCACGACGTTAAATGCGCGCGCCTATGAGCTGATCGCTGCATATAAGCAGCTGCAAAGCGATATAGAACACTACGCAAACGAGCGCTTTAAGGAGCTTTTTTTGAAAAAAGAGGGCGAAAAAGACGCAAGTAAAGCGGCAGATAAAAACCATTAAATTTAAAGGAGAAAACGATGTTTGTAAAACTAAACGACCGAACCTATCTAAACAAAGACAGGATCACGCGCATCAAGGTAGATAGCGTCCAGGACGGTATCAGAATTCGCTTCTACGAGGGGCAGTTTCAAGTCGCCAAAAGCGGCAGATTTGAAAGCGAAGAAAAAGCGATGGAGTGGCTGCAGAAAAATTTTATCGGCAAATAGGCGCAAAGCGCGCTTTATGACCGCGCGAGCAGCTTGCGAACAGATCCGCAAAACAACGCTTTTTGTGATACGGTAGCGACTTGCCGCTCATTAGTACGACGATGATTTTCGGGTTTGTGCTTTCAAGAAGAGCCTACGCAAAGACGTTGCGGTAAATTTACGGCGAACGAGCTTCGGATATGGAGCCTAGTGTAGCGTGCAAATAGGGATACGATTACGCAAATATGGTCTATGACGGCATTCGTTCGCCAAATTTACTCGAAAGATTTCATCATTCAAACCCGGCTTAACCGCATTTTTCAGCTAGCTTTGCCTATTTCGCCTATATAGTATTTATATTTTATTAAGTACTGATTGGATATAGTCGCGGGCAAAATTCTAAGGGGAAATTTTGAAAAGCTTTAAACTTCGGTTTATTTACGCTATCTGCGTGGTGGTCGTATGTGCGCTGTATCTATTAGCCGAAAGATCGGGTCTTGTGGAGCGCAAACAAACCCATTTTACCGTTACTTCAGATACAAACGTCTCAAAAGTGCCGGGTCTTAGCAAATACGTAACTCAAGAAGAGGTCGATAGCTTCGCATTTCGCTACTGGGATATAGATTATAATTCAAATCCAAAAAACGTATTTAAAGAACCCGCTATAGACGTAGAACTAAAAAGACTTTTAAAAAGCAAGCAAACGGATAAAATTTTAAAATTTATGAAAGATAACAATCTAACCGTCGATCATACTATGCACGGAGGGGTAACGCCCGTGATGTATTCTAGCTTTTGGGACGATACAAATACTACCCAAGAGCTTATAAAGCTAGGTGTGGATATACATAAAAAAGACGAATACAAGCTATCCGCTATGGCTTATGCGATAGAAAATAATGCTACTAAAGCGGTAAGACTGCTTTTAGACAACGGAGTTAAATTTGAAGAGGTGAAGGCTATACAATGGTATCTGGACTGCCCTATCTATAAAATTATAAAGCTAAATATAATATTAAATGAAAATGGGATACATAAAACTCATAATTTTGCAGATTGCATCGTGAGAAGAGACGGTCCAAAGGGTGACGTAGATAGTATCCTTTATTATGCCATAAGTAATGGTTTGACGGAGATTGCAGAAATAGCTTTTAAACAAGGGATGAAACCTGATCCAAAATATATACATACTTATTATATAAACTATAGGGTGGCTAAAGATATATCGTTCCAGCATTCTGTTTATACAGAGCTAGTGGACTTGCTATATTATAAGCCGATGCTAGATTTATTAGTCAAATACAATATTGCGGGTATACCAACGCAAGAAGAATTTATAATGGTTCAGGAACAATGTTTAAATTCTTTACTCGGGACCATAAAAAAGAAAATATCTTACATAAATCATATGAATGATTACTGCTATGGAGAAAAGATTTTAGAATCATATGATTGGGCTCTTCGAGGCAGATGGGAAGTTAAAAATAATGAAGAAAAAGATAAAGGAACGGATAGATACTGGAAAGAAAAAGATTTTATAAAATTTTTCGGCTATATGCCAAATGATAAAAAATGTACTAAGCTAAAACCGGATATTAAAATATTAAATTTCTATAATATGAAAATAGATAGATATAAAGCTCTTTGCGGCAATGGGCTAAGCGATGAAGAGATTTTGCAAAAAAGCAGCCTTAAAGATAAAAATAGTACCGAGGCATTCGATATTGAGACATTTTTTAAATATTTAAATTTTGAGGAAATGCTAGAGGAAGCGAAAGTGAAAATTCTACATGACGGCGAGAAGATAGATATAAAAGATTATGCCGAAATTCTAAGACAAGAAGCAGCTAAAAAACTAGATAATAATCAATAAATTTGAAGGAGTAAAACTATATAGCATCAGAAATTAAGTGATATAGTGGGCAAAGCTTTTCTAAATTCTCATTAAAATTCCTTCCTGCCTGGCCGTAAAGCCTTAAATTAATCCAAATTTCACTATAATTAATCACTTAAATTTTAAAGGCCGAGAATGCTAAGCTTAGACGAAATTCGAAAAAATATCATCCTAAAACCGGGCGTGCACTATTTTGATTTCGCAGCTTCGGGGCTTGCCTACGAGCCCGTAGAGCGCGAGATAGGCGAAATTTTAAAAACCTACGCCAACACACACTCCGACAGTAGCTCAAGCGCCATCATCACACAGAGGCGCTACGAGGGCGCGCGCGAGAGCCTAAAAAAGCTACTTGGGCTTGACGAGCGGTTTTGCCTCATCGCCTGCGGGCAGGGCGCGACGGCCGCGATCAAAAAATTTCAGGAGCTACTAGGCATCTACCTACCGCCTGCGACTAGAAGCGCGATCGGCGAGGCAAATTTACGCGCCACGCAGCTTCCGCTCGTGCTCGTTTCGCCATACGAGCACCATTCAAACGAGCTTAGCTTTCGCGAGGGGCTTTGCGACTACCTGCGCGTGCCTCTTAGCGAGGGCGGAGAGATCGATTTGCTTGCACTCGAGCGCATACTGAAGCTAAATGCGGGACGCCGCATCATCGGCTCGTTTAGCGCCGCCTCAAACGTCACGGGCGTCGTCAGCGACTACAAAAAAATCAGCGAGCTAATCAGGGCTGCGGGCGGTATCGTTGCCTTTGACTGCGCGGCGCTAAGCTCGCACGCAAATTTAGACTGCGATCATTTCGACGCGATTTTCCTCTCGCCGCATAAGTTGCTAGGAGGACCTGCTAGCTGCGGGCTTTTGGCGATCAAAAAGGAGCTGCTTAGCAGTGACGTGCCGACATTTGCCGCGGGCGGAACGGTCGCCTACGCCAGCCGCGAAGGACACGTGTTTTTGAAAAATCCCGAGCAGCTAGAGGAGGGTGGCACGCCGCCTATCATAGGGCTTATGCGGGCAAATTTGGCTTACGCGCTGCGAAACGAAGTCGGTTTTGATAGGATAAAAAGCGCCGAGGACGAGCTAGCACGGCTTTTTGAGAGCGAGCTAGCGGGCATAGGCGAGATCACAAACTACGCTCCAAAGGGCGTGCCGCGGCTGCCGATAATCTCATTTAACGTGCGTGGCGTCTCGGCGTATGATTTCGCCGCGAGCCTTAGCAACGACTTCGGCATTCAGACGCGCGCGGGCGTGATGTGCGCGGGCCCGTACGCTCACGATCTGCTGGGTATCAAGGAGGGGCGCATGCCCGAGAGCAAGCCCGGCTTTGTGCGCGTGAGCCTGCACTATACACACACCGAGCAAGACGTGCTATATCTCGTGGGCGCGATAAAATCCTGCATCAAAAAGCACCGCGAGCTTTGGGGCGAGGAAAAGGCGATGTA
>CAUPXM010000029.1:0-20656 GCA_963515585.1 uncultured Campylobacter sp. | reverse complement strand
GAAATTCGTCATGGACATCATGACCAGCTACGGCATAAACGCCTGTCCGCCGCTGCTAGTCGGCGTGGGCGTGGGTACCTCGATCGACGTGGCGTCGCTACTATCTAAAAAAGCGCTGATGAGACCTCTTGGCTCGCATAATCCAAACGACCGAGCCGCGCTAACCGAAAAACTACTCGAAGAGGGTATAAATAAAATCGGCCTGGGCCCGCAAGGCATGAGCGGCGCGAGCTCGGTCATGGGCGTGCATATCGAAAACTGCGCCCGCCACCCAAGCGTCATCGCCGTCGCCGTAAACGTAGGCTGCTGGTCGCACCGCAAAGGGCACATCGTCTGGGACGAGCAGCTAAATTTCGACGTAAAATCGCACAAGGAGTTCGCGCTATGAGCAAGAAAATTTTAACCACGCCGATCGGCGCCGAGGATCTAGCGGATATCAAGATCGGCGACGTGATCTACCTCAGCGGACACATCGTCACCTGCCGCGACGTACCGCACAGACGCGTCGTGCAGGAGGGCCGTGAGCTACCGCTTGATATCAGAGGCGGCGCGATCCTGCACGCGGGGCCCATCATCAGAAAAACGGGCGATAAAAGCTTTGAGATGGTCTCTGTAGGGCCGACCACTAGCATGCGGATGGAGAAATTCGAGCGCGAGTTTATCGCTAAAACGGGCGTGCGCCTGATAGTGGGCAAAGGCGGCATGGGCGAGGGTACGATGAGCGGCTGCAAGGAGTTTGGCGCGATACACTGCGTATTTCCCGCAGGCTGCGCGGTGGTCGCCGCGACGCAGGTTGAGCAGATCGAGAGCGCGGACTGGACGGAGCTTGGGATGCCTGAGACGCTGTGGAAGTGCCGCGTGAAGGAGTTTGGCCCGCTCATCGTCTCGATCGACGCGCACGGAAATAATCTTTTCGAGCAGAACAAGGTCAAATTTAACGAGAAAAAGGACGCGGCGCTAGCTGAAATTTTACCGCAGGTCGGGTTTATAAAGTAGCTAAATTTTGGCGGCTCGCGCTTTAAATTCTACGCCTTAAATTTTTGTACCCTGCCGCTAAATTTTAAAATTTAGCGCTATAACGAGGGGCAAATTTTAAAGGCTTTGGGCGGATAGCGCGTGTGCGGACGATCAATAAAACAGGCAGCAGGGCTAGGCGCGAGATAAAATTTATCTGCAAATTTAGCTAATCGCAGGGGTAAATTTTAAAAACTTAGACCCGCAAAGCCGCCGTTTTAAAGCGCCGATTAAAAGCGTGCGCTAATTTCGCCGAAGCTCTTTCGTAAATTTAGACTACGCGCTATTTTTTCTCCGCGAATTTCACGCTTGCATAGAGGTAGCTTGCAAGTCCTAGTGCGCCCAATATCGCGCCCGCCTCGCCTATGTGCTCAAGCCCGAAGCTCGTTGCGATCTGATGTCCCAAAAGCGCGCCGCCGCCGATGCCTACGTTGTAGATCGCCGAGTAGATCGATATCGCGACGTCGGTAGCGTCGGGAGCTAGCGCCAGGACTTTGATCTGCAAGCAGAGTCCGAAGCCGAAAATCCCCACTCCCCAGACGAAAGCTGCGAGCAGCAGCGCCGCGTCATTTGCGACAAAAGCTTTTAGCGTCAGCGCCGAGGCTAGGATAAAAAGGATTGAACAGATCAAAAAGGCGTTTGGAAAATGGCGATAAAGCTTTGAAAAAAGCACGCTTGCGGCGATTCCCGAAGCGCCGAATGCAAGCAAAACGTAGGTTACGAAGTGATCGCCTGCGGTATTAAATTTCGCCACGAAGGGCTCGACGTAGCTGTAGGTCGTAAAATGCGCGCCTACGATCAAAAGCGTCAGCAGATACAAAGCAAGCAGCATCGGGCGCTTTGCAAGCATCGGCAGGCTCGCAAGAGAGCCCGCGCGTCTGCTCGGCAAAAACGGTAAAATTTTCCAAAGAAACAGCGCCTCGGCCGCCGCAAGCGCGCCGATCGCGAAAAATGTAATCCTCCAGCCGAAAAGCTCGCCGACCACGCGTCCCAAAGGAAGCCCCAAAACCATGGCTAGCGATGTCCCAAGAGCCAGCATGCCGATAGCCTGCGAGCCTTTATTTATCGGCGCTAGGCGCACGACGAGCGATGAGGTGATCGACCAAAAGATCGCATGCGAAATCGCGATGCCAAGGCGCGCGATTACCAAAACGGCAAAATTCCACGCAATGGCAGCCAGGGCGTGGCTTAGCGTAAATAGCACAAAAAGCCGCAAAAGCAGCCTCTTGCGTTCGAGCTTCGAGGTTAGCAGCATCAGCGGCAGCGAAAGGATGCTCACCGCCCACGCGTAGATTGTGATGATTAGCCCCGTGCTCGTAACGTCCATGCTAAAATCCGCTGCGATGTCGCTTAGCAGAGCCACGGGGATAAATTCAGTCGTGTTAAAAATAAAGGCGGCAAACGCCAGCGCGATAACTCTCGTGTAGGCGATTTTATGGACATTCATCGGCTTTCTCTTTCCAGCTTTTAAATTTAGACTTTAAATTTTGAGCGCTTGTGGCTTGCGTCTGCTTTGCTCGGAATTTTAAAATTTTAAATTCCGTGCCGTATTTGGTCGCATCCCGCGCTAAATTCCAAACGGAGGATTATAGCTAAATTTATTCTCCTCGCAGCTTGCAGAAATAGAATTTACGCTCAAAACGCAAAGTCGCATGGGGTAAAATTCACGTAGCGATCAATCAATGAAAATTTAAAATGAAATTTGCGCTGCGCTCGGTAGGAGGCAATAAAATTTCTTGTATTTGGCGGAATGCGCCGAAATTTTATATACCGCGATGTTGCAAGTCATAAATAAAATTTCGCTACGTTGAGCTTGGATGCGTATAGCGGTTGAGGTTTTGTAGTGGCTAAATTTTATCACCCCGGTCTTGTTAACGATATGAGACTTGCCCCATTTTGTGGTAGGTGCATTTTTAAATTTCTTAATTTTCGCGTATTCCCGTCATTTAATATTTAGGTTAGAATTTCGAGTCAGACGGCTAAATTTGCATTAATCTCTACCCGCTGCTTGCGATCTGCGCTTAAAGTACGCAGAAATTTATTTTCAAAGCGGAGAAAGAGCCTGTCTAAAATCGTCCGCAATGCTCGTCTAAAACTGCCAGCAGATCGCGCTTATCGCTCGCCTCTGTGATAAAGCTTTAGAATTTTATTCGGTTTGCGAAGCATTTAAATTTTTAAGCAATAAATATGTAAAATTAGCGAAATTTGATAATTCCAAAGGAACGAAAAATGACAAAAGTTATGAAAACGATGGACGGAAACGAGGCGGCGGCTTACGTCTCATACGCCTTTACCGAGGTCGCGGGCATCTATCCGATCACGCCTAGCTCGCCTATGGCGGATTACACCGATATTTGGGCGTCGCAGGGCAAAAAAAACCTCTTCGGCATGCCCGTTAAGGTAGTCGAGATGCAAAGCGAGGGCGGCGCGGCGGGCACCGTGCACGGCTCACTCCAAGCGGGTGCGCTTACGACGACGTACACCGCATCGCAGGGGCTTTTGCTAAAAATTCCAAATATGTACAAGATCGCAGGTCAGATGCTTCCGGGCGTCATTCACGTTGCGGCGCGTGCGCTTGCGGCGCAGGCGCTCTCCATCTTCGGCGATCATCAAGATGTCTATGCCTGTCGCCAAAGCGGCTTTGCGATGCTTGCAAGCGATAGCGTGCAGGAGGTGATGGATCTGGGCGGTATCGCGCATCTTGCGGCGATTAAGGGGCGAGTGCCGTTTTTGCACTTTTTCGACGGATTTCGCACGAGCCATGAAATTCAAAAGATCGAGGTGATGGACTATGCCGAGTTTGATCGCTTGCTCGATCGCGAGGCGGTGCGTAAATTTAGAGAGGGTGCGCTAAACTCCGAGCATCCTAAAACTCGCGGCACGGCGCAAAACGACGACGTATATTTTCAGACGCGCGAGCTAGTCAATAAATTTTACGACGCGCTTCCGGACATCGTCGCGGAGTATATGAGCGAAATTTCAAAGATCACGGGGCGATCGTACGCGCCTTTCGTCTATTACGGCGCAAGCGAGCCGCAGCGGGTGATCGTCGCGATGGGCTCGGTCAATCAAGCCCTTGAAGAGGTGGTCGATCATCTAAATGCTAAGGGCGAGAAAGTGGGCGTGCTAAAAGTGCATCTCTACAGGCCTTTCAGCCTCAAATATCTCTTCGCTGCGATGCCTAAAAGCGTGCGTAAAATCGCCGTGCTCGATCGCACGAAGGAGCCAGGTAGCCTCGGCGAGCCGCTGTATCTGGACATAAAAGCAGCATTTTACGGGCGTGCGGACGCTCCGCTCATCGTGGGCGGCAGGTATGGGCTAAGCTCCAAGGACGTTGATCCAGCGCAGCTAATCGCCGTGTATGAAAATTTAAAGGCGGACGAGCCTAAAAACGGCTTTACGATCGGCATCGACGACGACGTGACTCATCTATCCCTTCCCGTGGGAGATAAAATTTCGCTCGGCTACGAGGATGAGACCGAGTGTCTATTTTACGGCCTGGGCGCAGACGGCACCGTGGGCGCGAATAAAAATTCCGTCAAAATCATCGGCGATAAAACCGATCTTTACGCGCAGGCGTATTTCGCCTACGACAGCAAGAAATCGGGCGGCTACACGCGCTCGCACCTACGCTTCGGCAAAAGACCGATCCGCTCGACCTATCTCGTCTCAAATCCGCATTTCGTCGCCTGCTCGGTCGCTGCGTATCTGGACATCTACGACGTCATCGGCGGCATCCGCGAAGGCGGCATCTTCCTTTTAAATTCCATCTGGGATGCCGAGCAAACAGCGGCAAAGCTTCCGAATAAAGTCAAAAAAATTCTAGCTGCCAGGCGGGTAAAATTTTATATCCTAAACGCCACCAAGCTGGCACGCGAGATAGGGCTCGGAGGCCGTACTAATACGATTATGCAATCGGCGTTTTTCAAGCTTAGCGGCATCATTCCGTTCGAGCAGGCGCAGAGCTATATGAAGGAATACGCCAAGAAAACCTACGCCAAAAAGGGCGAAGCGGTCGTGGCGATGAACTGCGACGCGATCGATAGGGGAGCGGACGCTTTGGTGCAGGTAGCGATCGATCCTGCGTGGGCAAATTTAAAAGATGACGCAGCGGATACAAACGATAAATACAGAGGCGATGAATTTATAGAAAAGATCGTAAAACCGATGAACGCAGCGCGCGGCGATAGCTTGCCGGTCTCGGCGTTTTTGGGGCACGAGGACGGCGGGTTTGATGCGGGCACGACGCGATTTGAAAAGCGTGGCGTGGGCGTCACGGTGCCTAAATGGATCGAGCAAAACTGCATCCAGTGCAACCAGTGCGCCTTCGTCTGCCCGCACGCCGTAATCAGAGCGTTTTTACTAGACGAAAAGGACGAGGTCGCCGCACCTTTAAATTTAAAAGATCACCTGCTAGAAGCCAAGGGCAAGGAGCTAAAGGGGCTAAAATATAAGATCCAAGTAAGCCCGCTAGATTGTACGGGTTGCGCGCTTTGCGCCGAAAATTGCCCGAGCAAGGAAAAATCGCTCGTCATGGTGCCGCTTGAAGAAGAACTCGCAAAAGGCGAGCAAGAAAGCGCGGACTTTTTATTCGAGCACGTAAGATATAAAGATGATTTGATGGACAGATCAAGCGTCAAGGGCGTGGGCTTTGCCCGTCCGTATTTTGAATTTCACGGCGCGTGTCCGGGATGCGGCGAGACGCCGTACATCACGCTGATCACGCGACTTTTCGGCGATCATATGATCGTAGCCAACGCCACGGGCTGTAGCTCGATCTACGGCGGATCGGCGCCCTCGATGCCGTACCGCAAGGACGAGAACGGCCGCGGCGTCGCGTGGGCGAACTCACTTTTTGAGGATAACGCCGAGTTTGGGCTGGGAATGAAGATCGCAAGCGAGACGCTGCGCCATAAGATCGAAGATCTGATGCTAGGCTCGCTCTCAAGCGTGCCAAACGCGCTAAAGGCGCTTTATCACGACTGGATCGAAAACAGAGACGATACGCTAAAATCCGCTCAGATCAGAGATAGGCTGGTGCCGCTACTAGAACAAAATTTGGACGCGCCCGGGGTTCGTGAAATTTTAGAGCTAAAGCAGTATCTAAACAAAAAATCGCAGTGGATCATCGGCGGCGACGGCTGGGCCTACGACATCGGCTACGGCGGCCTCGATCACGTGCTGGCTACCGGCGAGGACGTAAACGTGCTGGTACTGGATACGGAGGTTTATTCAAACACCGGCGGACAGAGCTCCAAAGCTAGCCGTCGCGGCTCGATCGCGCAATTTACCGCAGGTGGCAAGGCGGTGCAGAAAAAAGACCTCGGCCAGATCGCGATGACCTACGGCAACATCTTTGTCGCGCAGGTAAATTCCAATGCAAACCAAGCCGCGACGCTAAAGGCGATCATGGCGGCGGAGGCCTACCCGGGACCTAGTCTCATTATCGCGTATTCGCCGTGTATCGCGCACGGCATCAAAGGCGGCATGGGCAGCTCCGGCGATCAAGCCGAGCTTGCGAGCAAATGCGGCTATTGGCCGACCTACACCTTCGATCCGCGACTCGCGGCGGAGGGCAAAAATCCGCTTAAAATTTCATCCAAAGAGCCGGACTGGAGCCTTTATGAGGAATTTTTGCTAAACGAGGTGCGCTACAACGCGCTTAAAAAGATAGATCCACAGCACGCGGGCAAGCTTTATGAAGCAAATAAAGCCGACGCGATGAGACGCTATCGCCAGCTCAAACGGCTTGCGAATGCCGATTTCGGCGATGAGGTTATAATAAGTAAACAAGCTTAAAGCTATTAAAACCTAAAATTTAGCCATCGCATGATGATAGCTAAATTACTTATCGCGTGCTTTTGGATGATTATTTAAGTAAGGAATAAAAAATGATGGATATTGATGGTATGTGCATAGACAATCTAAAAAGTTATCATGAATGTTTAGACGAAATATCTGATAATAGTTTGTTCGAAGGCTTGTTAGGATATGGGTTATTTGCTGAAAAAATACCATCTTTTTTATCGTCTGAAGGTTTTTTTAAATTTTGTAAAAGTAATAACCCCGATTTTAAACAAAAGAATTTTTTATACATTAAATATGAAAACATGCGAAATATTAATGTCCCTAGGTTATTAGCCATACCAAATCCATTTGCTTATTATAAACAATGCCAAATTTTAAAAGATAACTGGAATCATATCAAAAAATATTTTAGAGATAAAACAAAAGATAATAATTACAAAATAAGTAGAATACATATTAGAAAAATATACAATAAAAAATATATATTTGAGCTGAATTCTTTTCATTATGAAGAAGCAAATGAACTATTTAGAATGAACTATAAGCCACATAAAAAAGATGGAAACCCAGAGCAAAATATTATCATAGGCAAAAAATATCTAATTAAAGCCGATATTTCTAACTACTTTTCTAGCATCTATACACATTCTATACCCTGGGCTTTAATTGGAAAACAAGAAGCAAAAAAAGATAAAAATAAAAAGGACGTGTGGTATAACGAGATAGATAAAAGAACAAGATGGCTTAATAACAATGAGACGCAGGGTATATTAATAGGACCACATACTTCAAATTTGATCTCAGAAATTATACTTGTTTCAGTAGATAATGAAATATCAAAAAAATATCAGTATATAAGAAACATAGATGACTATTCTTGCTATGTTGAAACGGAAGAAAAAGCAAAACAGTTTTTAATAGATTTGTCGCAAGAGTTAAAGAAATTTAATTTATCATTAAATCATAAAAAGACAGAAATTATACAATTACCCATTTCTTTTGATAATGATTGGACTAGAAAACTAAAACTATTTAAATTGGAGACCTATTCTGATGAAGGCAGCAAGACTGATAAAATTAATTATAAAACTGTTGCCTTGCTTTTAGATACAGCAATAGAATTAATGAAAGAAAATAAAAATAATACGTCTATTTTAAATTACACTATTAAAATTTTGCTTGGATATGATATGTCACTAAATGCAAAAAAATATTTTATAAATATTGTTCATCATTTAACTTTAATATACCCATATCTTATATTCTTATTAGAGAATATTTTTGATAGTAAATCTTTAGGTCTTAAAATAAAACAAATTTCTGATGATCCTTATAGTAAATTTTTGTATCTAAAAATAAAACAAATTTCCGATGATATTTTTCAATTGGGGCTTAAAACAAAAAATTATGAGGCTATGTCTTATGCTATATATTTCTCATTAAAATACGATTTTAAGCTTAATCAAAAAAATTTATTAAAAGAAGCAAAACATCAAGAGGATTGTATTTTTATGTTGCTTTGTTATATTTATGACAAAAAATATTTCAAAAATAATAAGGACAAATTTCAAGAATATATAAATATAGCAAAGTCATTTATAGTTCAAGAGTCAATAAATTTAAAAGTTTTAAATGATGAATTTTGGCTATTTGCTTATGAAGTTTTAAGATTGGAGGACCCGAATGCGTTAAACGTATGCAATGATTGGAAACAATTGCATGACAATCAGATTTCTTTTGTACTTTTTGAGAAAATAAATTTGATAAAATATAAAAAATCGGACTAATCAGCGGCATGAGTTACGAATCTACGATTACCTATTATGATGGGATCAATCGCAAAATTAACGAGCGTCTAGGCGGGCTAAGTAGCGGCGAAATTCTGCTAAGTAGTCTAAATTTTGACGAGATCGAGCGGTGTCAAAGAGATAATGAGTGGGGCAGGGCGGGCGAAATTTTAGCTCGTCACGCGCGAGTTTTGCAAGGCGGCGGCGCGGATTATATTTTTCTTTGCACCAATACGATGCATAAGTGCTACGAGGCGATAAATGCCGCTATATCCGTGCCTTTCGTGCATATCGCGGATGCCACGTTAAGTGAGCTGCGAAAACGTGGCGTACAAAAAGTAGGGCTGCTCGGCACGATCTACACGATGACGCAGGATTTTTACAAACAGCGCTTGATAGATGGCGGCGTGGAGGTACTCGTGCCGAATGCGGACGAAATGGAAGCGGTAAACGAAGTAATTTTTGATGAGCTTTGCTTTGGTAAAATTTTACCACATTCCAAGAAGAAATTTTTGCAGATCATTAAAGGACTTAGAGCTCGCGGCGCGCAGGGCGTGATACTGGGCTGCACGGAGATCGGGCTGCTCGTATCGCAAGCAGATACCGCCGTGCGGCTATTCGATACTACGCAGATCCACATCGATGCGGCGGTAAGTCTAGCTTTAAGCGAGTAAATATCAAATATGAGCCGGTAAAACCCCGGCTTGTAATTTCAAATTTTTATATACATTATCAGTTAAATTTAATCTTTCTCTGTTATAATAACGACTATCAATCATAAAAGGGGATGAAATGAACGTTTTAGTTATAGGAGCAGATGAGATTACGCCCATTAAGGCGGTTTTAAAGGATCTTGGCGCGAGCAATATCGAGCACTGGGACGCACGAAACGAAAATCGCGTAAATCGCAAGCCGATCCCGCAAGATACCGAGTGCGTCGTTATGCTTACGAGCTTTTTAAACCACAATACGATGAAAAAAATCAAAGGCGAAGTAAAAAAGCGCAAAATCCCGCTCGTATGCGCTAAAAGAAGCGTTAGCTGCGTATTTTGCGAATACTGTAAGGTCTTCAATTTAAATCAAGAATTCGGTTGCAGACCTTGCGAAGATGATTAAAATTCCAAGGAATTTAAATAATGCCGGCAAGCCCAAGCAAGCGGTTAAAAGGTCGCGCACTGCGTCGCAATCAAATGCTTACAAAGATGAAGCTGGCGAGCTAAATTCCAAGGATTTTTTAAATTCTAGCAAATCTAACGCTACTTACCTTGCACACGCCGAAAGCAAGAAATTTAGCGGCAAATTTAAAAAGTTTTCAAGCGGTAAATCGGGCGCGCTTAATCATAATGCCTCTAAGCCGTGCGCTGCAAAGAGCGCGCAAAAAGGCAGCGCGAACAGGAATTTGACAGCAAAGGCTTTTTATAACACTGGCTCCGCGCAAAAGAATTTTCTCTGCGCTAAGCGTTCGGACGAAAAATCAGCTTTATTACAAGATATTGCTGCATCAAAACGAGATATCGCGGCGCGCGAAAAACGCCAAAAAGCGGATCTGCGGCGGGATAATGAGCTTATTGATGATGAAATTTTAAATGCCGAAACTTTTAATAAAAAATTCTTTTGCGGCGAAATTTTTGGCTTTGATGCGAACGGGCGCGAGATTGCGTCAGAGGCGCTGCAGGATTATGATGCGGCTTTGAGAGCGCAGGCGATGCTAGCTCTATATAATGTTAATGTTAATGCGGATGATAGAATTCTGCCCGCAAATTTAAAGGGCGCTTCGCAGTTTCGCGCCGCGTTTTTAAATTTTATCTCCTCCGAGCTTAGGCGCGGGGCTCGTAAAATTTACCGCTTCAAGCCCGCCGTGAAATTTTGCGCAGCGGATAATGCGATAATCTTTTCTTATCTGCGCGGCATGTCGCTGCCCGTATTTGCTGCCAAGCCCGCTTATAAGCTAACTCGCGCGATCGTGAGCTTGCGTAGCGGCGTACTGCTAAACGGAGACGATGCGTTTCGCAACTTCGTATTTTGCAAAATCGCGCTTCGCAATGCAGGCGCACAGATGCAGCTTGTGGGCAAATCAGGCGAGCTCATCGTAGTTCGCAAGAGCGGTTTTAGCCTAGGCGTGGTTACGAGCTTTAAAAAAATTCTACATCAAAATCCAGCCATTTATGATAATGATATAAAAAAAGCGCTAGAGCTTTGTCGCGGAGCAAACATCGACGCCGTGTATCTTGTCTATCCAAAAAATGAAAATTTTAACCGCCACGTCGAGATAAAAAGCGAATGCTTTAAGGGAAATTTCATTATGAAATTAGTACCATACAAGCTTACCGACAAAATTTATTAAAAGGATACCAAATGGTTGGAATTATTTTTGGAAGCTCGATGGGCAATACCGAGGACGCCGCGAAGCTAATCTCCGAAAAGCTAGGCGTAGAAAACGAGTTAAAAAACGTCGCGGACATCGCGCCTGCAGATCTAAATAAATACACTGCGCTCATCATCGGCAGCTCCACGTGGAACGACGGAGAGTTGCAGGACGACTGGGCGGGCTTTGATTTCTCAGCCCTTGATGTCTCAGGCAAGACCGTTGCGATTTTTGGTATGGGCGATAGCTCAAGCTACAGCGACGCCTACTGCAACGCAATGCGCGAGCTATACGACAACTTCAAAAAAGCGGGTGCAAATATCGTAGGCGCAGTGCCTACCGAAGGATATGAATTCGACGAGAGCAAGGCCGTAGTGGACGGCAAATTCGTTGGCCTCGCGCTAGACAATGACAATCAAAGCGACCTCACCGAGAGCCGCATCGAAGCGTGGGTAGCGCAGATCGCTCCATCTTTTAAATAGAGTCCTCCTTTAAATTTGCCGTGAAGCGCCTGCTTCGCGGCTCTTTCATCTTTTTTAAAATCATTAAAGCTTAGACCTTTTTAAAATTTAAGCTCTGCCGACTTCGGTTAAATTTAAACGGCTTTTAAATTTTAAAATTTTAATTTGCGAGAATGAAATTTATCTTTTAAATTTAGAGCTGCTGGATACTTTTGCGCTCATGTAAATACAGACCTGCTTGGAGGCGCACGTAGCGTGATTAGAAAAAATTTAGCCTCTGTGACGGCGGAAGAATGAAGCCGAGAGTTTGCATAGCGCAAGCGGATTTATAAACTTCATCGGCATAATAATCGGCGAACGTTCGGGAAATAAAATTTGCAAATTTTATAAGCGGCGAAGCGGGAATCGATGTCGCTAAAATTTCTCGCCGCACATACGCCATTTAAATTTATTTCCACGCGCATACCGTTAAAATTCTCGTCGCAGCTCTGCCGTGAAATTTCGCTCGCCGTTTAATGTAAAATTTTGTCTATCTGCGCAGCGAGCGGCTGCCGTCTGTCCGTAAAATTTAACATAAATTTGGCGCCGCAGCCGCGTGCAGCTGTCATTCTTTAAATAAACCGCAGCATAACCCGCGAGATCGCCTGCCGCTAGGAGCGAAAGCCGCAAAGCCCTGCGGCGCGACAAAGAATAAATTTAAAAGAGGAATTTTACTCTTTACGCTACTTCGCAGAAATACGCAGCAAGGCGTAAATTTAAAGTTTAGAATACAAATTTGAAAGCTCGAAATTTACAGTCCCAGCTCTATCGCCAGATCCTTTACCGCTTTGAGATTTACCTTGCCGCTGCCGAGCACCGGGATTTGCTCGACCTTTTTCACGACGCTTGGCTGCATTATCGGCGCCAGCGCGGAGTCCTTCAGGCGGCGCGAAATTTCATCCTCGCTCGTCTCGCCCACGTAGAGCAGAGCGATCTTTTCGCCCTTTTTTTCGTTTTTTAGGTTCACGCACGAATAGATCGCACTCTCGCCTAAAATTTCGCCCACGGCGCTTTCTACCGCGCCCAGGCTGATCATCTCGCCGCCGATTTTGGCAAAGCGCGAAAGGCGGTCGGTGATAAATAAAAACCCGTCGTCGTCGATATAGCCGATGTCGCCGCTTTTGTAGTAGCGCACGTCGTTTATTTGCACGATCGCTTCGGCGGTTTTTGCCGGCTCATCGTAGTATTCCTTCATAACCTGATGTCCGCCGATTAAGATAAGCCCCTCCTGCCCGTTTGATAGCGGTTGCAGCGAGGCGGGATCGGTGATCTTTATGACCGTGCCCGCAAGCGGCAAGCCGACGCTTTTTTCGCGGTTGAAGTGAAGCTCTTTGAAAAAATCGGGTTCGAGGACGTTCGGCGTATTTACGCTCACCACCGGCGCAGTCTCGGTCGTGCCGTAGCCCTCGTAAATTTCGATGCCGAATTTTATCTTAAATTCCTTGCGGACGTTTTCGTTTAGCTTCTCCGCGCCCGCAATCGCTAGGCGGATGCTTGCTAACATAAGCGGATTGAGCCTTTTATTTTTGGTGTAGAGTCTAAAAAACGTCGACGTGCCGAACATTATCGTAGCGCCGTATTTTGCGCTCATCTTGCCGACGCTAAAGGCGTCCGTAGGATCGGGCACGTGGATGCTTAAAATTCCGTCGTTTAGCGGAAATAGCGTCGTTACGGTAAGCCCGAAGCAGTGAAAGATAGGCAGCGACGCTAAAATCGCGTCGTGCTCGGTGGCGTTTATGAGCTCGGAGATCTGCTTGACGTTCGCCATTATATTTTTGTGCGTCAGAACCACGCCTTTGGGCTTTCCTTCGCTGCCGCTGCTAAATAAAATGGTCGCTACGTCCTCTATCGCGTGCGGCTTAAAATACAGCGCGCGAAATAAAATTTTAGGCATCAGCAGCGATTTTAGCGCGCAGGCTATGCGCTCATTTTTAGAGGCGCCCTCGCTTAGATCTTCAAGATACACGAGTCGATCGCCGATCGAGCTTTCTAGCTCAAAGCCCTTTGATTTGAGCTTTTCTACGAATTTGCGCGAGCTGATGATCGTGCGGATATTTGCCTTATCCGCGCAATATATTAAATTCTCCTCGCTTAGCGTGTAGTTTAAATTTACGCTCGTTTTGCCCATCGCAAAAAGCGTTAAATTTACGGCGCTTGCGATGACCGAGCTAGGCAAAACGATACCTACGTTTTCCTCGCTATCTATGCGGCTCTTTAGCCTTTTGCGAAGTATCAAAACGGCGCTCATCATCGCTAAATTTGTGAAGCTCACTCCCGTACTATCGACCGCTACGCGCTTAAAAGGCGATCTTTTAGCCTGATTTAGCCAGTTGTAAGCAAGCGGCTTTAGGCTTGCGAGGTATTTGCCCCAGCTGAAAAACGACAACTCCGTTACCGCGCGCTTTACCTCGTGCGCCTTGGAATTTGCCTCGATCGGCGCGCCGAAGCTTACGCGAAGTGCGTTTTTGCCGTTTTGCGAGATCGTTCTTTTATAATGCTCGCTGGCGCGCGAAAACGTCGATCCCCAAAGCCCTCTGATATAAAAAGGCACGATGACGGAGTTCGTATCGTGCGCGGCTAGCTCAAATCCGCCCTGAAACTCGTCTATGCGGCCATTGTAGCTGATGTGGCCCTCGGGGAAGAGCCCTACCACTTCGCCTGCATTTAGCGCCTCGCGGATGCTTTCGATCGCGCTTTTGCTCACGCCCGCTCCGATCGGAATGACGCGGAAAATTTTAAAAAACCACTTCAAATACCACAGATCGTAGTAGCTGCGATGCATCACGAAGCGTACCCCGCGCGGGCAGGCAAGCTGCACCACCGCCCAATCGATCCAGCTAATATGGTTTCCTAAAAGCAGCACGCCGCCTTTTTGCGGGATGTTTTCGATGCCGTCTACGTGGACTTGATAGCCGAATTTCATAAACGGAATGAGTAAAATTCTAACGAAAAGCTGCGGCAGATATTTTGCGCCGAAGATCCCGCAGATAAGTACGCACAGCGCCGCCATAACGAAAATTTCGCCGCTGGCGACTGCAAAATGCACCAAGATGATGGCGATGAGCAAAAACAGCACCATAAAGATATTTTGGATGAAATTTGAGCCCGCGAGCACCCGCCCCATGCGCTCATCGGCGGTGAAAAACTGAATTACGGCGTTGAGCGGCACGATAAAAATTCCGCCGCTAAATCCGAAGAAAAACGACGCCATACCGAGCCAAAATACCGAGTGCGCGTTGGCTAGCACCATTAGCGCGAGCGCAAGCCCAAATGCGCCGAACGGCACGATGCCGAGCTCGATATGCTTTTTGCAGTAGCTGCCCGCAAAGATCGAGCCTAACGCGATTCCGATCGCGCTAAGAGCTAAGATCACCTGGATCACCATTACGTTATCGCTGCCGCTAAGGCTCTTGTAGTGAGCCGGGAAGGTCGCGATCACGAGCTGCGAGACTGCCCAAAACATCGAAAGTCCCAGCGTGCAGAGCAGAACGTTTTTGTCTTTTAGCACAAAATTTAAATTTTGCCTTAGATAGCGAAGCTTAAGATAGTCGTCTTTATTAAATTCTGCCTGCGGTTGCGCGGCGTCGAAGAATGGAATTTTATATGAGTAGTATGTTTCAAGCACGGAGCCCGCGACCAAAAGCACGCCGATGAACCAAACCGAGCTCATCAGCTCACCCGCGTCGCTGCTGTGAACTGCAAACAGCTCGAAAATCACCGAAAAAACAAGAGATGAAAGCAGAATCGCGATGATGGTAAGAGCCTGCACGAGGCCGTTTGCCGCGCCTAAATTTTTCGCGCCGACGATCTTTTTAATCAGGCCGTATTTGGCGGGCGAGTAGATCGCGCTTTGCGCCGCAAGCAAGATCGTCATAAAAAACGCGAAATAAAACCACCCGCACAGATAACCTAGCGTAATGAGCGCGGTAAGCGCGACGCCGAGTTTTGCGCAGATCCGCGTGATGCGGGTGCGCGAGAATTTGTCGTTGAGATAGCCGCTGGCGCTAAAAAGAAATACGTAAGGCAGCAAAATCAGCAAATTTACAAGCGATGTTAGAGCGATGAGAGCGCCTGAATCGGCGCTTTTAACAAGGACGTTTTGAATCGTGATTTTATGGCCCAGATCGACGCTTGCGTTGATAAACATAATCGCCAAAAACGGCAAAAATCCGTTGATTTTTAATAAAGATTTCACGGGCGCTCCTTTAAAAACGGGATTTTATCTCACGGAAGTTAACGGACGCAAATTTAAGGCGGCTTCGCTACAATTACGCAAAAATTAAAGGAAAAATATGAAAGTGCAAATCACAAATCGCGATGTCGATAACCTCAATAAATTTATGCTGCTTTACAGCAAAAAGGCGCGCAAACAGCGCCTAGTCAGCACCTACGCCATACCGTTTGAGTTTTTGCTCATGGGCATCATCATCGACGGGCTTTTAAAAACGGCGCCGATTGCGAGTATATCGTCAGTTATTTTGGGTGCGGCGTGGCTTATTTTTTATCCGAAATTTTATCGCCGCATGCTAAGAAAGCATCTCTCTGCCGCCAAACTCGCGCAAGACTCGAGCACAGAGATGAGCTTTGTCGCGGACGGCGAGACAATCTCGTTTTCGAAGGGCGAGCCGCGTGCAAGCGAGAAATTTACCGTGCGCTCGTTAAATAGAATCGCTGCGAGCGGGGAGAATTTTTTCTTGGCGTTTGATCGCGGCTTTCATATCGTCCTTCCCAAAAATGCCGAGACGGACGCTGCGGTGCAGCAGCTCGAGGGTCTGCGCGGCTTGCAGATCGAATCCGTGGATATGGATGTTGAAATTTAACTCAGGCGCAGCCTGCACCACTTAAAGCGTCGTCGGGGGATGGGTGGGGTTTGGGGCGGGAAGGGGAGCGACCTCGCAATTGGGGCCCCTTCCCGCCCCAAGAGAAACATATCGCGGGCTAAAATTTAAACGGAATTTCATTTTGTAATAAATTTAAAATTTCTCTATGTAGGATTTGCCTCTAGAATTTGGGGCGTGGCAGCGTTTTCTCTTAAGGGGGAAGGGGCGCTACTTGCGAGGCGCTCCCCTTCCCCCTTAAAATCCCCCAACCCCTGGCACGCTCAAAGGGCGAGCTACGCTCGCGCTAATTTTAAACTGCGGTTGGCAGCAAAATTTTGGCTAAAATTCTGCGTTCAACTCACCATTACGCCTCGCGCATTTCCTCTGCTAGGCGCTTTATGTAGGTGCGCTTGAAATGAAACGCCCAAATTAGCGGAAAGATTATCTCCAACCCTTTCCAAAATACAAACCCGCTATACTCTCCAGGAATGGTAAAAAACCTATCCAAACCGCATAGTAAGCAGCCACGTAGCTTATCACGAAGATAACGCCCCAAATTAGTACTTCAGAGCCGGTCGTAACAATCCAGATCGCAACCAAATATATGAACGCGCTTACTAACGCAGTCGGAAAAAACCAATTTAGAACGCCTAATTTCTGGTAGTTTACGTCCGCGGTAAGATAGCCCGCCGCGCACGCGGTGATACACAGGGCGCATAATATAGCGCGTAGCACGGCTAAATATTGCAGCCCGCGGGGTTGTATCACGCCTTCATAGTCGCTGTTTTCGCAGCTACTACTTTGGCTGTTTTTGCCGCCGTGCCCCGAGACATAGACAAGATGCGCGCCCAACGCTATGAAACACGCACATTGAATGAAGTCCATAAATATGAAGCTGCCGAGTGCATCACTTTCGCCTACATTGCCTATTAACCTAGGCCACAAAAATTTTACTATGCAAAACGTAGCCGCGAGCAAAATCGGATGTAGCGCGAGCTTGCCGCTCCTTAAATCAGAGAGTAAATTTTTAAAATATCTCATGCTTTCCCCTTAAAATTCCGCGGAATTCTAAAACCCCAAAAGAACTCCGCGCATAGTCTGCGAGTAGAATTTTATAATTCCCCAGTGTGGAATTCTACTACTAAATTTAGAATTTTGCAGCGAGGAATTTTAAAATCAAAGTATGTAACGCAAGCCGTTAAATGAAAATGCTTGGACGCAGTCCGTATCGCTAGCGTCATCGGGGGTTAGGTGGGGTTTGTGGGCGAGCAGAGCAATGCGACGCTACGGAGGCGGCGCCCGCGAGAAGTGTGACCTCACAATGGGATCCCTCTCGCCCCAAGAAAAACAGAAATCACGGCATAAATTTCACAGGCTATGAATTTGGTGATAAATTTTATTTTGTAAGTTTCTATAAAATTTCATGGATATAGCTTAGCGTCTGGGTGCATTATGCGCGATATTCGTAAGGGGGCGGCGCTCAGAGTTAGCGGGGCGCCCCCTTACCAACCCCCACCTGCGCGACGCTAGCGGTGCGGACTGCGTCCGCGTTAAATTTAAATTACGGCTTTCGCCACATAAATTTGGGTTAGATTTATGCATTTTTTTCAACGTCGTATTCCGAAGCTCCGATAAAATTTTAAAACAGAATTTTAAGAAAATTTAACGGCAAAATTTTACTCGCTTCTCATGTTTTAAGGCGCGGTTTGAAGGTGAAATTTTAAAGCCACTTTGCTCGTTCATTGCTAGGGTCCGTTTCGTTGCCGATCGCTTCGTAGCGCGAGTAATAAAACTCCACAAACTCCCGCACTTGCGCCTCGCGCGGCAGATACACGCCTCCGCTAAGCTCCGCAAAGCGCGACAAAAATTCCGCCGCGTCCTTTTTGTCGCAATAAAGCCGCGCCAGATCCTCGTAGTTTTGCAGGCACGCAGACTTAAAGCTCTCGTAGCCCGCGCGGTCAAATTTAACCGCCAGCCGCCCGCGTTCAAATTTTAAAACGCCCGATGCGAAAAGCAAGCTCAGATGTATCAGAGCCTCGCAGTAGTAGGGCTTGAGCTCCTCCACCCGCTGCCACGCGATGAGCCCCACGGCGCGGCGGATCAGCTCATCTAGCACCGGTAAGCAAAACTCCGCCTCTTCGTGGAAAAAGAAGTTCACGAGCCCGCCGGTGGTCGCCTTGTACTCCTCGATGAGCTTGAAAAGCCCCGAGCGGTTCATGCGCGCCTCGGTGTCCGCGTCGATGAAAAATATATGCCCGAACTCATGCCCGATCGTCGATATTTCGTAGACGCGGCGCCAAATTTGCGGCTTTTTAAATAAAATTTCGCGCCCGAAATTTAGATACTCAAGGTCGAAAATTTCGCTGCTTAGCCGCATAAAAGGTCTAGCCTTGGCGCTTTCATAGACGAAATTTACGAAGGCGAAAATTTTCTTGCCGCAGTTGGTGCTTACGAATTCGTCGTTTGGCACGACCTGCGCCGAAAAGAGTCCGTTCAGATCGGCTCCGTAGTAGATCAGCGGCGCGCAGACGTAAAGCTGGGTCTTGGCGATGTTTGAGAGCACGAGCGAGTGCATGACGGCATTGTTTGCGCCGATTTTTTCATACGCGCGCTCAAAACTCTCGCTTACGCGCGCTTTAAATTCCTCCGCGCTAAACTCATACGCGCCTGCAAGCCTGACGTCCCATTCCAGCGCGACTGCGTGCGTGTAGGCGTCCTCGTAGTACTCAAGCGGATGGCCGATTTGAAGCGGCGTTTTTATATCCATCCACGCGATCTCCGCATCTCGCCACGCGCCGATCACCGCGCTAGTGTCTCTCTCGCAAAAGGCCTGCTTGAGCTTGGACAGATACGCGACGTAAGCTAGCTCGCTCTCATCTTCGGCAAGCGTTACCAGACGCTCCAAAAGATCGCTAAATTCGCTTTGCAGCTTCGCCGTCTCATCCGCAAAGGCCACGGCGTAGGGAACCATTTGGGATTTGCCGTCGCGCTGCACTACTGCGCCATAGCAGCGCTCGCAGATCTCGCCGTGAGGCGTGCGCATAAATAGCTCCTCTTGCAGCAAAAATTCCTTCGCCTGCGCAAGCGAGCTAAATTCCTTTTCCCAGCGCTTGTTCGTGCCTTCGATGATTAGGGCTTGCCAGCTTTTTTGCATATCGCTTATCACGAGCCCGATGCGGTGCACGCCCTTTAAAAGCTCCAGATAAAACGGCTGCAAAATCCCCTGCGCGCCCGCCTCGGCGATGAGCGCTTCGTGAATGCCTTCGTGTATTTCGCGCGTGAAATCATACATTTTGCTTTTTAGCTCACGCTGCCGCGCCTCATCGTAGCCTAAGCGGCGGAATTCCTGCAGCAGCGGATCTTCTTTGAGATCCACGATGCGGCGTAGTACGGCTATGCGCGCAGTATCGCCAGACTCAAAGCCGCAGATTTCCAACCCGCGCGCGATCAGCTCGGCGCCCGGCTCGTCGTAGAGGGCGTTTAGTCGCGCTTTAGCAGCAGCCGCCATCTCGCTAAGTTTTACAAAATCGTTCATCGCGTATCCTTTTTGCCGTTTTTTATCGTCTTTTTACGAGCGGAATGTGTCTGCTTCGAGAGCAAAATTCCATCCTCGCATCCGCTTAAAATTTTAAAATTTCGGCATAGATTTTTGCCGATTGTATCGAAAAAGTGTTAAATTTGCGCGGTTAAAATGCGAGATTTTTAAATTTAAGGAGTAAAAATGAGCGATTTAAACTTAGACGATTTCGGCGAGCCGCGCATCAAGGTCGTAGCGCTGCCCAAGGATACGAATAGCTCGGGCAATATTTTCGGTGGCTGGATACTAGCGCAGATCGATTTAGCGGGCGCGACGGCGGCGCGCGAGATAGCGCCCGAGCGGGTCGTGACGATCTCGATGCAGGAGGTAACTTTTAAGCAGCCCGTATTTATCGGCGATGTCATAAGCTGCTACGCAAAAGTACTAAGCGTAGGAAATACCTCTATCCGCGTGCAGATCGAGGTCGCAGCGCTACGGCTGGGTGAGGATGGATTTCGCGAGTGTCTGCACGTAACCAGCGCGATCGCAACCTACGTAAGTGTGACCAAATCAGGTCAAAAAAAGCCGATCAGCGCAGAGATCAAGCGGCTGCACGGATTTTAAAATTTCTCAGATTTTAGTTTCAGATAAAGGAATTTTAGCGTCAAGCTTATAACGCGAAAATTTTTATGTGGGATAAGCTTAGTGCGCAGAATTTACTGCATAAAATTTTATAATTTTAAGCGCGGAATTTTGCTGCGCAGTATTTTGGCGGAAAATTTCGCAGACGGAATTTTAGAATTTTAGAATTTTAGAATTTTAGAATTTTAGAATTTTAGAATTTT
>CAUPXM010000028.1:0-21875 GCA_963515585.1 uncultured Campylobacter sp. | reverse complement strand
TCGTCAAATACCGCAAAATCAGCGTCAAAGCCTACTTTTATCTCGCCTTTGCCGCTTAGATTTAGGTATTTTGCGACGTTTTTGCCCATCATGCTCAGCGCTTGTGGGACGGTTAGGATTTTATTTTTCACGCAGGCTTGCAAGACCTCTAAATTCGTTTCGCACGAGGCGCAGCCGTAGCCCACTAGCGCGCCGTTTTCGTCAAATCTAGGCACGCTACCGTTACCGTCCGAGCTCATCGTTAGGCGCTCTAAATTTAGCCCGTTAGCAAGCCCGTAGGCGATAGCTTCGTGAAGCGGGGCAAATTTACTTCCGCCGCTCGTGATGTCGATGTAGCCGCCCATTTTTTGAAATTTGATCGCCTCGTCAAAGAGCTCCTTCGTCCGCGCGCAGTGCGTCGGCGAGAAGTAATTAACAGGGAACGAGTAATCCTTGATCACGCTAAAAATCAGGTCAAATTTATCCGCAAGCCCGCCCATATGCATATGCAGCACGCCGCCTTTTTTCGAGATCATTCCGCCGATGCGTATCTGCGTCAGGGTCTTAATTAGCTCCTGAGAGGTCGGGTAGCTGCCGCGATTATCGCTCATCGCGATCTTACAGCCGATGACCTTGTCGATGAGCACCAGATCGCGCGTGACGGAGCCCGTAAATGTGACGCTAGGCAGCGCGTAAGAGCCCGTATGGATGAAGGTCGAGATGCCCTCGTATTCGAGCGCCTTGGCTTTTGAATAGAGATTTTCGAGACTCCTCGTGCACCCGTCCGTGCCTAGCGTGCCTACGACCGTCGTCGTGCCGTAGCGGATGATCCCAGATAGCGTTATTTCGGGCGTTCGAGAGTGATAACCCGCCTCGCCTCCGCCGCCCGTGATGTGCACGTGCTGATCGATGAGACCGGGCGCTAAAATTTTGCCATCCAGGTCGTAAACCTCAAGCCCATCTATAGTAGAATGGCGAAAATCAAGCCCCTTAGAAACGGCTAAAATTTTACCTCCGCCGAGCAGAACGTCGCTCCTACCGACGTGTTCTGGCACGTACAGATCGGCATTTTTAAGTAACAGCATATTTTCTCCTTTGCTTTGGATTTTTATAAATTTTACGTTTTTTGGCTTTCTTGACTGCGATGTCACGCCACAATCTCGCCTCTTTTTCGCCGCTTCGTTTTACAGCGCCTCTACGTCAAATTCTATAGTGCTTCGAGAAATTTTAGCGGGCTTTGCGGAGAAATTTTATATCCTGTTTTGCTTTTCATCGGCATGACTTATTCATCACAAAGCCGCAGAAGCGCCCCGTCACGCCGTCTCTGCGGTATGAAAAATGCCGCTCGCTCTCAAAAGTGCAGCGTGGATCAAATTTAACGTTTCGCACCCCCGCAGCTGCGAGCTCATCGCGCAGCGCAGCATTCATATCGAAATGTCCCTGCGTTTTGTAGCGCTCAAACTCGCCCAGATCAAGCCCGCCGAGTTCGTAGTTTCGCGCCTTGATATTCGCGCCCACGAATACCTTCAGCTCCGCAGCGACGCAGTCGAAGCGCTCGCTCATCAAATTTATCGCATTGGTGCAGATCCGCTGGCTCACGCCCGCGCGCCCCGCATGCACCGCGGCAACCACGCCGCGCCGCTCATCGGCGATCAGCACTGGTGAGCAGTCCGCTACCAGCACGCACAGCGCCAAGCCGTGCAGATCGGTCACAAGCCCGTCGCAGGGCGGAATTTCATCGCTACCTGCGCATAAAATTTCAACGCGGTTTGAGTGGATCTGGCGCATAAATTTTAAATTTAGAGGCGCAATACCGAGCGCAGAGGCTAAAATTTCACGATTTTGCGCGACGTTTTGCGGATCGTCGCCTACGTGATCCCCTAAATTTAAGCTCGCGTAGGCTCCGCCGCTTACGCCGCCTTCGCGCGCGCTAAAGCCCGCCAGCACGCTGCGTCCATCCAATACAAACTCAAGATTTTCTCTGCAAATTTCGATTTTAGCCATCGCAAGTTACTTGGCGCCTAATACAGGCTCAAAATTTTATCTACCGCGTCCCACGAAAGCCCCTCTTTTTCACCCTCGGCACTCGCGCAGCGCGCCGCATCCGTGCCGCGACCGATGAGCTGTCCGCCGGCAAATCCCAGCTGCGCCGCGACGTATCGCGCAAGCAGATCGGTCTCGATATTTACGCGGCGCCCGATTTTATATGATCCAAAGAGCGTATCTTTGAGCGTCAGCGGAATGATCGTAAGGCGAATGGCGCAGCTTTGTGCTTCGCTTTTTAAATTTGCGTCCGAGGAGTTCGGATCGCGAACGGAATTTGAGCTGCCAAAATTTTGCCCGCGCGAACCTGCGTCGCTAAAATTTACGCCGTGCGGTTCTTTGTGAATAAAATTTCCGCCCTCAAGCACTTCGTTTATCGTTAAACTCACGCCGTCGATCGCTACCGAGCCTTTCGGCGCTAGCAGCGGCGCTATGTGCAGCGGCGCACGGATAAAAAAATCGACGCCGCTTGCAAGCTTTGAAATTTTATAAATTTCGCCCACGGCATCGACATGTCCTTGGATCAAATGCCCGTCTATGCGCTCGCCTAGCCGCATCGCTGGCTCGATATGCACAGAGCCGCGCAGGTTTTGTGCGGCGATGATGCGCGCCGTTTCGCTCGAAAGCTGCACCGTAAATCCGTCCGCAAAAAGCCGCGTCACGCTTAGGCACGCGCCGTTTACCGCGACGCTATCGCCGAGCGCGGGGCGATATCTCGCGCGCAGCCGTAGCGAATCGCCGCTAAAGCTCGCAACCTGCGCGATCTCTCTGATCAGTCCGTTAAACATTATGAGCCTTTGGAATTTTTACGTGATATTAGCGTAGAATTTTAAAATTTAAAGTTAAGCGAGCTCGGCGAGCGCGAAGCCCACCGAATGAAGTTTGCAATTATTTTTTAGAGACGATGAAATCGGCTAGCGCTTCGATCGATTCGTCGTTAAGTGAAGCGACTTGCCCCTTCATAACGCCCATCATGCCGAATTTGCCCTTGCCCTCGCCCAAGCTGCCGTCTTTGTAGCCCTTTAGGCTAGCGATGATATCTTCCTTGCTCAGGGTGTTTAGCGCAGGTACTTTGCCGCCAAGATAAGGTTTCTCGGCGTTGGCTCCGTGACAGGCCACGCATTTTTTATACAATGTAGCGCCGTCTGCGGCAAACGCTGCCGAACTAAACGCCGCTAATGCAGCGCATGCGATTAAAACTTTTCTCATTTTTCATCCTTTACGATTAAGTTGTGGCGCGCATTATAGTTGAAATTCTTAAATTTGCGTTTAAAAATTTGGATTAATTTCTCGCGAGCGTGAACGCAAAAAACATTTTCCGCAAGCCGCGCGCGACGGAATTTCAAGAGCCTTTATTAAATTTAAAGTAGGATCGACAAACGCAGCTCAAAACACTGCGCAAGCTGGGAGGCGCTGCGTTTTAGACGGCGGAATCCGCGGCGGTGAATTTTATTTAATCTGCGAAATTTCGCCTCTTTGCATCTTATAAATTTTATCTGCAGCGCCGAAGTATTTATCATCGTGCGAGATCGCAAAGATCGTGTATCCGCGCGATTTCAGCTCGGGCAAAATTCGCTCGTAAAACTCCGCGCGAAACTGCGGATCGAGATCGGCCGCAAACTCATCGAGCATCAAAAATTTTCGCCCGTCCATCAGCACGCTTACGAGCGCCAAACGCTTGCGCTGCCCGCTAGATAGGCTCGTGGTGCTAAATTTAGCCCCCTTTAGCTCAACCTTATCCTGCAGGTGCGTAAGCACCAACCACTCGCGCGCGATGTCCGCATCGCCCGTAGAGTAGTCGAAGAGGTAAAAATCGCTGAAAACGGCGCTTATATTATTGCTGTAAGCGCGCAGATCAGAGGGTTTAAGAGCCGCGCCGTCGGCTAAAATTTCGCCCGTTTGCGGCGTATAAAGACCCGCTAAGATCATAAAAAGCGTCGATTTACCGCTGCCGTTTTCGCCGATTAAAAACACCGTCTCGCCCGCATTTAGCTGCAAGTTTACCTCTTTGATGCCGAATTTCCCGCCGGGATATGAAAAGCCCACGTCTTTAAGCTCCAATCTGCGCCACGGCTGCATTTGCGCAAGCTCGAAGCCCTGCACGAACGGGTCTAAATTTAATTCTTTGATCTTTGCGTAGGCGATCTTGGCGCGCAGCACGCTAGGAAGCGAGAATATGAGCATCATCAAAGGCGCGCGCAGAAAAAGCACCGTAAGCGCGATCGTTACGGCGTTTGCAAGCTCCGCTTTGCCGCCGCTGAGCCCAAAATAAAGCACAAAGCCTACGGCGCCGAGCATCATTACGTTCATAAAATTACTTGCAAACGCGCCGTAAACCTCGGCTCGCAGCGAGCTTTGGCGTAAATTTTGCGCATTGGGCAAAAAGTCGTTTTCGTATAGGCTCTTTGCTTTGGCTAGGCTTAGAGACAGCTCCTTATGCCCCTCGATCGCCGCGGCGTAGTTTTTATACAAAACGTCCTCGTTTTGGCGGTACAGATCGTAATTTTGCATGACCTTTTTCATCAAAAAACGGTTGAAAATCATCAGCGCGCCGATCCAGACGAATAAAAACGCAAACATCATAGGCGCGATGTATAGCACGTATATGCCGCAAAACAGCACGATCATCGCGCCTTGGATCAGCTCAGAGATGCGCATAAAGCCCTCGGTCAGGCGCGAAATATCGCTGGAAAGGGACGCAAGCAGGTTCGCCTTCGACGCAGCCTCGATGCGCTCGAACTTCGTATCGATGATCTGCTTGATGATCTTAGTGCGTAGATCGAATACGAAGTCGTTTTCCATCTTGCAAAGCATGATGCGGCTTAGCACCGAAAGCAGCAGAAATAGCGCCAAGAGCGCGAAAAATAGCGCGATGATGCGCCCGCCTCTTTCGGCGCCGTCAAGTAGATATTTATTGATAAAGCTTAAAATCAAGATCCCTGAGCCGCTGTAGATCGCGTTTAGCGCGAGCATCGCGAGGATTTGTTTGGTATATTTTTTCATCTTTCGCCCCAATGAAATTTGAGCGTAATTGTGGCAAAATTCGCTTGAAAAAACGGTTAAATTTTAAATCCCGTTCTCATTTCGCAAATAAAATTTTACCCGGACTGCGTAAAATTTCGCCGCTAATCTGCGCGGGATTGCGCCGTAAACATACGCGAAATTTTATCGAGAATCTGCGTTAAATTTCATTTTGATCACGTACCTTTTGCAGAGCATACGCGCTGTCGTTTATATAACGTAATTCCGCGCAAAGCGACGCGCAAAAGCAAAATTTACCGCAAGCGCATTAAATTTTACCTTCTCACGCCAGACGCACAGCTTATTTCAAGCCAAAATTTTGTTTGATGTAAATGTGCAAAATATCGATCGCGGCGGGCGTTACGCCGCTGATCTCGCTCGCGGCAAACAGCGTCGGCGGCGCGAAGCGGTTTAGCTTCTGCACGATCTCGTTGCTAAGCCCTCCGATCTTGCTAAAATCGATCTGCGGCGGGATCGCGACGCCGAGCAGCCCCTTCATCCTCTCGACCTCGGCGCGCTGCATCGCGATGTAGAAATGATACTTGCACTGCGTTAAAATTTCATCCAAAACCTCATCGCTAAAGCCCTCAAAATGCGGTGCCAAAGCAAGCAGGCCCGCCTTTGAAAAGCCGCTTTTGGCTACGATTTTTTGCAAACTACAGCTTTGCGAAATGGGCTCTGCGCCGATACTTTGCAGCAGGCTAAGCGTCTGTTTCGAAGGGGTAATCTGCGTTTTTAGCAAAAATTCCATTCCGCTTTCCACATCGAGCTTAAGCTTACGCGCCCTCTCGTAGCTCGCCTCGTCTAAAAGCCCGATCTCGCGGCCGTATTCGCTTAGACGCAGCACGGCGTTGCCCTCGCGCAGCAGCAGGCGAAATTCCGCACGCGAAGTAAACATTCGGTAAGGCTCGTTCGTGCCCTTGGTAACCAGATCGTCGATCAAAACGCCGATATACGCCTCATCTCTACGCAAGATCAAAGGCTGCCGCCCGCGCAAATCAAGCACGGCGTTGATGCCCGCCATCAGCCCCTGCGCCGCGGCCTCCTCGTAGCCGGTGGTGCCGTTGATCTGACCTGCCAAAAACAGCCCGCGGATCTTTTTGGTCTCGAGGCTGTGTTTAAGCTCGGTAGGATCGATGAAATCGTACTCGATCGCATAGCCCGGGCGGACGATTTTAGCATTTTCAAAGCCCCTGATCGTGCGCAAAAACGCAATCTGCACGTCGTAAGGAAGGCTCGTAGAAAGCCCGTTTACGTAATACTCCGTAGCCTCGCGCGTCTGCGGCTCGACGAAGACGTGGTGGCGGTCGCGATTTGGGAATTCATAAATTTTAGTCTCGATGCTCGGGCAGTAGCGCGGGCCGGTGCTTGAAATTTGCCCCGTAAACATCGGCGCGCGGGCGAAATTTTCGCGGATGATCTCGTGCGTGCGCTCGTTCGTATAAGCGATGAAGCAAGCAAGCTGCTTCGGCGCAAAATTTTTGCTGCGAAAGCTGAAAGGGCGCGGATCCGCGTCGCCGTCTTGGCGCTCAAGCACGCTAAAATCGATCGTCTTGGCATCGATCCTTGGGCAGGTACCCGTCTTTAGCCGCCCCATTTGCAGACCCAAGCTTCGCAGCGACTCGGCTAGCTCGACGCTTGCTAGCTCGCCCACGCGCCCTGCTTGCAGCTTGTTTTCGCCTACGTGAATTAGCCCGTTTAAAAAGGTGCCGGCGGTGATTATCAGATGCTCGGTCTCATAAACGTTGCCAAGATGGGTCTTAACGCCGCAAACGCGCGGGACGCCATCCTGCTCGCAAGTTAAAATTTCGCTTGCGATCTCCTGGCTTATATCCAGCCCCTGCGTGTTTAGCAGCAAATTTCGCATGTAGATGCGATATTCATCCATATCGATCTGAGCGCGCGAGCCGCGCACGGCGGGACCCTTGCTCTCGTTTAAAATTCTAAACTGCAGCCCGCACGCATCCGCCGCAAGCCCCATCTGACCGCCCAGTGCGTCGATCTCCTTTACCAGATGTCCCTTTGCAAGGCCGCCGATTGCGGGGTTACAGCTCGCAGCGCCGATTTGTTCGGCTAAGATCGTAATTAGCAGCGTCTTTGCGCCCATTTTTGCGGCGGCTAAGCTCGCCTCGATACCAGCGTGCCCGCCACCCACAACGATAACGTCGTATTTCATTTTTTGCCTTTAAATTTAAAGTCGCAATTTTAGCCAAAATAAAATTTCAAAACGATAAATCGCGCGCAGATGCCGCGGACGAACCGTCCGTAAAAATCGCGGTGCAAAATCAGCGCGCGAAGGGCATAAAATTCCGTATAAAATTTTTAGCGCAAATTCCCGCGCCAAAATTTCATGCGCGAGCTTTGCTTTAAATTTCGCATTGTATAATTACGCATTTTTTTCAAAAAGGCTAAGTATTGATAGACAAATTTTATATTTCCGAGCTGAAAGATCGCGTGATAGGCGGCTGCGAGATTGCAAAGCAGCAGGCGCTAGAGCTGGCGCGATGCGAGGATTTGGGCGCGCTTTTTGCGGCGGCGGATGAGATCAGGCGCGCTTTTTGCGGCGATAAATTTAATCTCTGCACGATCATAAACGTAAAATCGGGGCGCTGTAGCGAGGACTGCAAATACTGCGCGCAGTCGGCGCATTTTAACACGGGCTGCGAGATTTACGGAATTTTGAGCGAACAGCAAGTGCTAAGCGCTGCGCTTGCAAACGAAGCCGAACAGACGCACCGCTTCTCGCTCGTCGCCAGCGGGCGCGGAATTTCTCAAAAAAGCTCCGATCTGAGGGCATACTGCGCGATCTATGAGCGGCTGCGAAGCGAAACGCGGCTGCATCTGTGCGCCTCACTAGGGATCGCCTCAAAGCCCGCGCTGGCGCTGCTTAAAGCTAGCGGCGTGCAGACCTATCATCACAATCTCGAGACTTCGCGCAAATTTTATCCGCAGATCTGCACGACGCACAGCTACGACGACCGCATCCAAACTATCGAAAATTGTCGCGCCGTAGGGCTTGACGTATGTAGCGGCGGGATTTTTGGGCTGGGCGAAAATATGGAGGATCGCATCGATATGGCGCTGCAGCTGCGAGAGCTGGGCGTTAGCTCCGTGCCGATCAATATCCTGACCCCGATTAAAGGCACTCCGCTGCAAAACGCCGCGCCGCTAGAGCACGATGAAATTTTAAAATCGATCGCGATCTACCGCTTCATCTTGCCGCGCGCGTATCTGCGCTTCGCAGGCGGCAGGCGGAATTTAGGCGAGCATGTGCGCACGGCGCTTGGATGCGGCATCAACTCGGCGCTTACGGGCAATTTCCTGACCACCACCGGCGATAGCATCGCAAGCGACAAGGCGCTTGTGGCGCAGTGCGGATTCGACCTCGCAAAGGGCGCGGATTAGCGGCGGTCGGGAATTAAAAATAAAATTTAAGAGGCTGCTATGAAGTTAAAATTTTTCCCTGCCTTGATTTTAGTCGTGTTGCTTTGCGGCTGCTCGCTGCTCTCGCGAGACGACGAGGAGGCTTCATTCTTAGCGGATGCGAGCAGATGCGACATCGCAAGCCCGCTAAGCAAGGAGCAGCCAAACCGCTGCGCGAAGCGGCAAAAGATTGACGCCAAAGCCGCGCGAAAGGCGCAAGAGCAAGCGGCATCGCAAGACGCGTTTAATTCATTCAGAGCAAATAGCGCGCAAGCTCAGCAAAGAGCGCAGGAGCAGTATATCGCCACGCAGCGAAGCCTAATGCAACAGCAAGCGCAGCAGCAGATGGAGCAGATGCGGCAGCGACAAAATATGCGAAATTTACAAAACGAGCAGAACTGGAACAGGCTGCGTAATCTGGAAAATATAAGCAACGGCGGAATTTAGCCGCGAATTTTAAAATTCGATCTAAATTTTAATTCGCGCGACTTTCATTCTAGATCAATTAGCCTCAGTAAAAATATGGTGAAATTTTAATCAAAATACTCCCAAATCAAATGAGGTCTTAAATTTCAAGGGCAGGCAGCTGGATGATAGAAAATTTTAATTGATTTTAAGTGATGAAATGGTGACCCACAGGAGATTTGAACTCCTGTTACCGGCGTGAGAGGCCAGCGTCCTAACCACTAGACGAGTGGGCCGTGAAATTAAAAATATAATGATAGCGAAGTGTATATAAATTTTGGATTAAATTATATATTTTCTGCAAAAAATAATGCAAAATAAAATTTCATAACTCCTGCAAAATGCCAGTTCAGGCGCCAGCGGCTTTATTTTAACTCTAGCACGATAAAATATAATATGGAGTGAAATTTTAAAAAAGCGAAACAATACACAAATTTTCGCAATTAGCTTTTGCGCTGCGTTTAAATTTCAGATGCCGCGTAAATTTCATGCCGCTGCTTTTAAATTTAAAAAGGTAAATCCATTTTAAACAGAATTTGCGTAAAATCCCATTTCAAAAACATATTGCGCGAGTGGCGACGGCAAAGTAAAATTTGCGGCAACTACGGCGTTAAATTAAAAGCACTCGTAACGGCGGAACTAAATAAAATTCGCTGTAGTAGCCCAAGGATGAGATATTCGGCGGCATGCTGGGCTTAAATCATTCACAGCGACGTAAAGTACGAAGTATGCACGGCGGCTAAAATTAAAATTCGCAGCGGCTAAATTTAAAGCCCGCGCGGCGATAATCAAAGCATCGCCCGCCGTTTAGTTGCACGGCGCAAGCCGTGAGCCGCACATTAAAATTTAAAGGTATAAAATGAACGAAGATTTTCAAAGAGCGAAGCTGCAAGGCACGCTCGGCGCGCTCTGCCTACTGGTCGCGAGCATAGCGTATTCTATAAAAGGCGAGATCACGTACTTGGATTCTCAAATCTTAGTGTGGATTTTTGCCTTCACATTCCTTTACCACGCGCTTAAAAACATCCAAAATATCACGGGTCCGCAGGTTTTTATAATCTTCAAATACGCCTACAGCATTGCGCTTGCGGCGCTGCTATATTTTTCAGCCATTTATATACTTAGAAGATGTGATTATAATAGGCTGCAAATATACGTGCCGTATTTGATTTTTGCGGTTACGCTCGCTTGGATAATTATAAATTTAAATGCAATTTTACCTAGTGGAATTTTGCAAGATAAATTAGAGATATCATTTGAAAAATCTGTATTGGTAAAAACAAGCGATGACTGTAGCCTTGTAATGATCAGCAAAGCCATAGCATTCTCAAGCTTATCTATTTGGGAGCAAGGTGAAATATTGGGTATAAAAGATCATAAAAAATTACAAAAAAATATATCTCTTTTGCAGTTTTTACAATCTAAAAAGAGTGTTGGAGAAATTATAAAATTTACGCATTTGAAAAAGCGCCTTGCAAAGAGGCGTTTGGATGATTTATGCAATTTAAGTCTCATAAAAAGGACGGATGCTTTTTATGAAGCTCTTATATCATAAAACGGATATCTTTTCTTTATTATGATGACTAAATTTTTATATTTAATTTATTGCGTATAATATTTTTAGGTTTCTCTTACATTATATGATTCATATCTTATGCTAATTAAAGCGATAAGCTTTGAATTGAACTAAATTCAAAGTTTTGATTATAAATTCTTAAATTCTATCTCCAGCTGCTTGCGCCAGTCTTGTAGCGAGCGCTCTGCGTCCGCGGCGTATTTTTCGATCAGAGCGTCCGTTTTATTTAGAAACTCAAATAGCTTGCCCTCCCACACGGCGGGGTTTAGGTTGCTTTGATGCATCGTTTTGATATAGACTAGCTCCTTGCTAAGAGCCTCAAGTTCGTCAAGATAGCTCTCGCGAGCGCTTTCGTCGCGCAGCTCTAACCGCTTTATAGCTCGCAGTTTGCCCTCCAAAATATCGCAAAATTTCATATACCTTTGCGAGTTAAGCTCGGGGTCTGCGGCGTCTGCGCGCGCGGAAGCCTTTTGGACCTGAAAATACACGAGCGCGCCCACCGCAAGGGCGACTGCGAACATCAAAGCGAAATTAGCCATTTTTTCTCCTTAAGCCGTCCAAGCCCACGACCGCGAGCCCGAACCAAATTAGCGAAAAGCTTAAAATTTTGTAAGTCTCAAGCTCCTCGCCGTAGATAAATACGGCGATCAGCATGCTCATGCTAGGGCTGATGTACTGCATAAAGCCGATCGTGGATAACGGCAGATACTGCGTGCTTACGGCGAAGGTAAGCAGCGGCAAAATAGTAATCAGTCCGCTTGCAAACAGCAGCGCGCCGCTTGTGCTAAAGCCGAAGGCGCCGCTTCCTTTCAGCGCGCAGTAGATCAGAAACGCAAGCGCGGGCAGTAGCATCAGCGCCGTCTCGCAAAACAACCCCTCAAAGCTAGGCACTTTTACTTTTTTGCGTATGAGACCGTAAAATGCAAAGCTAAGCGGCAGCACGATCGAGATTATAGGAAGCCTACCCAACGCGTAAATTTGCACGCCGATCGCCGCAAAGGCTAGCAGCAGGGAAAATTTCGCCGCCGCGCTTAGCCGCTCGCGCAGAAACAAAGCGCCCAAAAGCACCGAAAATAGCGGATTTATAAAATATCCGAGGCTGGTGGCTAAAATTTGATCGGAATTTACCGCGTAGATATAAACTCCCCAGTTCGTGCTGATAAGCAGTCCCGTACAAAGCAGCGTGAGAGCGATTTTAGGGGCACTAAGAAGCCGCGCGACGTTTTTTAAGCGGTGCGTAAAGCAGAGAAAAACGAGCAGCAGCACGAAGGACCAAACGATGCGGTGCGCTAAAATTTGCACTGCGTCCACGCCCCGTATGAGCTTAAAATATATCGGAAAAACGCCCCACATAAAAAAGGTGGCAAATGCAAGCATCAGTCCCTTCGAGCGGTCGTTTTCCATAAAATTCCTTCCAAATTGCCTAAAGGCGCTATTTTAAGATTTTTTGGGTTAATAAAAGCTTATTTGGGTATAATCGCGAAATTTTACGAAATCTAGGAGGGGCTATGAGTTGGAGTAGGACGTCGTGGAAAGATTATAAAATTTTACAGCAGCCGATCTATCAGGATGAAAGTGCGGTACAGGCCGCTAAAGAGCGCCTTTACAAGCTGCCGCCGTTAATTTTCGCGGGCGAGGTTCGCAACCTAAAAGCCGAGCTTGCACGCGCCAGCGAGGGTAAGTCGTTTTTGCTTCAAGGCGGCGATTGCGCGGAGAGCTTTAATGATTTTAGCGCGAATAATATCCGCGATATGTTTAAGGTAATGCTTCAGATGGCGATTATTCTTACCTTCGCGGCGGGCTGCCCCGTCGTCAAGGTAGGTCGCATCGCAGGGCAGTTCGCAAAGCCGCGCAGCAGCGATTTCGAGGAGGTTGGCGGCGTGAGTCTGCCTAGTTACCGCGGCGACATAATCAACGGCTTTGAGTTTAGCGAAGCGGCGCGCAAGCCAGATCCTGCGCGTATGATCGAGGCGTATCATCAAAGCGCTTCGACGCTGAATTTGCTGCGCGCCTTTTCTCGCGGTGGTCTTGCGAACCTGCACGAGGTGCATAAGTGGAATTTGGGCTTTTTGAAAAAAGGTGAGCTGGAGGCTAAATTTAACGAGCTTAGCGATGAAATTTCGCGTACGCTAAAATTTATGGAGGCGTGCGGGCTGAGCGCCGCCAACTCTCCGAGCCTTGCCGAGACGGTGCTTTACACCTCGCACGAGGCGCTGCTGCTGCACTACGAGGAGTGTCTGACGCGCATCGACAGCACCAGCGGCGATTGGTACGATTGCTCGGCGCACATGCTTTGGATCGGCGAGCGCACGCGCGGCGCGGACGATGCGCACGTGCATTTTTTAAGCGGTATCAAAAACCCTCTCGGCGTCAAGATCGGCCCAAGCGGCACCGCGGATGAAATTTTGCGCCTTTGCGACAAGCTCAATCCGCAAAACGAAGCGGGCAGGCTAAACGTCATCATCCGCATGGGCGCGGATAAGATCGGCGCGCGGCTGCCGCAAATTTTGCGCGAGCTAAAGCGCGAGGGCAGGGCGATCCTATACAGCATCGATCCGATGCACGGTAACACCGTTAAAGCTGCGAACGGCTACAAAACGCGCGAATTTTCTAAAATTTTAAGCGAGGTTCAGAGCTTTTTCGAGATCCACGCTGCGGAGGGCACGCACGCGGGCGGCATCCACCTTGAGATGACCGGTCAAAACGTCACAGAATGCACTGGCGGCTCGCTAAATGTGACGCAAGAGACGCTAAAACAGCGCTACGAAACACAGTGCGATCCGCGCCTAAACGCAGATCAGGCGCTGGAGCTTGCGTTTTTGCTCGCCGATAATCTAAAAAAGTCGGAGTAGCCCATCTTTTGTTGCGCGTAAAATTTGATCACGGCTTGGAATTTTAGTCGTAGTTTTAGGCGTTTTGACGTAAGCCAGCGCTGCGACCGCGCTTTGCGTTTTAAATTTAATCGTATCTTGGCGCGGGCGATTAAATTTACGCGGCTCTAAATACGAGGCGGCTTTGGGCGCAGTCTCGGGGCAGCCGAAATATAGAGAATTGAAATTTATACTCGCGTGAAAACGTAAGCCGCGTAAGCCTGCCGCTAAAATACGAACAATTGAAAATTTTGCGGCGCCGCACCGAAATAAAATTTCTTTTTGCGGAGGCTTTGCAAACTTCTTGGCGGCTAAATTTAGCCTCGCGGGCTTGCCGGCTTAAAATTTTAAATCCGCCCTGCATAGAATTTTAAAATTTGCGCCGCCGTGAAATTTTAAAAATTTAGCGCTAAATTTGTAGCCCGCGGAATTTCATCTTTAAGTTTCTTTGTGTAAATTTTAATCGCTCGCTGCTGTGTGTGCCACCTATCTGTGCATGCTCAAGCTAGCGCTAGACTGAGCGGTAAATGTAGCTACGCAAGCTCGCCTCCGTTTTTCGCACATAGCAAAAGAGAACGCCGCGCTATCCGCGGTATTCGGCATAAGTACGGTGCAAAAGCTCCTGCTTATGGTGGGCGCAACGAACGCACGCCGTCGCGGCGCGCATTTCGTCGTTCACAAACTTTCGTTTAATCCTTGATGATGCGATAGATTAGGCGGAGCAGACTTCGCATCCGTTTAAAATTTCAAAGCGCGATTTCGCCGTGAAATTTTAATAGAAAGTCTATACTTTTGCCGCTAAATTCCAGGCTGAAATTTTACCTTTTGAGTTTATGCCGCCTCGCCGCTATAAAATTCCAAGTCTTAAATTTAAAGCAAAATTCTGCGGCGCGGTGAAATTTTAAAATTTCGTTGCGGTAAATTTTGTGCTCTAAAATTTTATCCATGAATGTAGAATTTTAAGTCGGCAAATATAAAATTTGAGATAGGCAAAGTTTATCGCCGCATCGCGTACCGCGCCGCGAAATACTACTCTACAAAATCTGCGCCTAGCCCCATAAATTCCGTCGCGCAAAATTTATGCAGAATTTACGCGGAGTTCTTGCTGCCGTGCGCTGCTTCGCTTCGTTACTTTGAGCGCGGCTTATTAAGTTTTAGTGCGACTACGGTGATTGCGACGTTTGCGTCGTGCGTGATGCTAAGGCTTGCGGATTTGATATGAAATTTTTTACGGATTTTTTTACGGATTTTTAAATGCGGCGCGCCCAGGGCGTCTTTGTAAATTTTAGCGTCTTTAAAGCCGAATTCCGCGCCGATACCGGTGCCTAGCGCCTTGCTAAGCGCTTCTTTGGCGGCATAGATGCCCGCGATACTTTCGTCGCGCAGCGCGGAGGAGCGCTCGGATTTTTTCAAAATACGCTTTAGAAATTTCGCGCCGTATTTTGCGCGCAGCGCCGCGATCCTGCGCACCGCGGTTATGTCCGTGCCGATCTTTATCACGGTCTGATGCCCCGCGGTTTAAATTTAATCACGATTGCAAGCTCTCTTTAATCTCGATGTCGATGATCTTATCGCCCTGCCTGATCGCGTCTAAAACCGCTAGGCTAGGCTGATCCACGATTTGCCCGAAGACCGTATGCACGCCGTCTAGGTGCGGCTGTGCGCTGTGGCAGACGAAAAACTGGCTTCCGCCCGTATCGCGCCCTGCGTGCGCCATCGATAGCGCGCCGCGCACGTGCTTATGCTTTTGGCGGTCGCATTCGCACTTTATGCGCCAGCCGGGACCTCCCGTGCCGGTGCCGCGCGGGCAGCCGCCTTGGATCACGAAATTTGGAATTACGCGGTGAAAATTTAGCCCCTTGTAAAACCCGCTGCGAGCAAGGCTAGCGAAATTAGTAACCGCCTGCGGAGCTTCATCTGCGAAAAGCTCCAGCTTCATATCGCCCTTTTCGGTTTTGATAACTGCGTATTTATCGCGCGCCAAAGCCGCTGCGTCGATGTCGTAAATTTTTAAGTTTTCCATTTTTTCTCCTATGCGATGTTGGTGTAAACTGCCTGCACGTCGTCGTCATCCTCTAGCCGCTCGAGCAGCGCGTCTATGTCGCCCAGCTGCTCCTCGCTAAATTCGTGCTTTTCGTTAGCGACGAATTTTAAGCTTGCGCTGATGATCTCAAGCCCTATCTTTTCGATCCCCTCGTTTAGAGTGCCGAAGCTTTCGTATTCGCCGTAGATTAGAAGCGTCTGTTCGAGCTCACCTTTGTCGTTTTCAAACTCGTTGATCTCAAGCTCGCTAAGACCGAAGTCGATGAGCTCAAGCTCCAGCTCCTCAATGTCGCGGCTCGGCAGCTTGGTTTCAAAAACGGCCTTGTGCGAAAACATAAATTTCAAACTGCCGCTCGGCAAAAACTCGCCCTTGGCTTTGTTTAAAATCGACTTTACGTTCGCGACGGTGCGGGTCGGGTTGTCGGTGGCGCATTCGATTATGAGAAGTGCGCCGTGGGGCGCCTTGCCGTCGTAAAAGATCGTTTTGATATCGGCGCTATCTTTGCCGCTTGCGCGCTTGATAGCCGCGTCGATGTTGTCTTTGGGCATATTTTGCGCCTTTGCCGTAGCGATCGCGGCGCGCAGTTTGGAGTTCATCAGCGGATCTTCGCCGCCCTCTTTCGCAGCCATTGTTATGGCCTTACCCAGTTTTGGAAAAAGTTTGCTCATCTTCCCCCATCTAGCTTCTTTTGAAGCGCGTCTGTATTCAAAAGCTCGTCCCATAAAATTCCTTAAAACTTAAATTTAAAAACAGGTGATTATAACGAAAAACCCTTAAATTTCAGGAGCGGGCGTTGAAATAAAATTTATTAAAAAGTAGTATAAGTTTTGAAATTTTAATCCAAAGGAGAGGCTCATGGCTTTGAAACAAAGCGTAAAATTTAAGGCGCAAAATATCCACTGCGAAAACTGCGCGAGGACGATCAAAAATGCGCTTAAGGAGGATTTCGGCGAGATCGAGGTGGACGTAGCAAGCGGAGTGGTGAGTTTAAGCTTAGATCCGCGCGACGAGGCTAAATTTAAAGAGGAGATGGACGATTTGGGCTTTAGCGTCGTAGAAAAACTGTCTTGCGAAAACTAACGGATGTCAAGCAAAATCACTCTAAATATCGTTGGGATGAGCTGCGTAAACTGCTCCAATGCGATCGAGCGGGTAAGTCGCAAGATCGAGGGGGTGCAGGAGGCGCACGTAAATTTCGCAAACGGCAGCGGCGAGTTCGTACTTGCTGATCCGGCGCTTGAGGAGACGTTAAAAGCCAAGATCAAAAAGCTAGGCTACGATATCGCCGTGGATTATGAGGATTTGGAGCGCAAAAAGCGGCGCAACCTCAAAACGGCGCTTTTTAGGCTAATCCTCGCTCTCATTTTAGCCGTGGCGGTAATGGTGGTGGAGATGAGCGGGTTTTTAAGCTTCGCCCCAAAGGCGCTACTTTGCGCGGCAATGGCGTGCGTGAGCCTATTTTACTGCGGCAAAAACTTCTTTTATCACGCTTACGGCTCGCTGAAAAACAGAAGCTTTGATATGAATGTGCTTGTGGCGATGGGAAGTTTTTTTGCGTTTGCCTATTCGCTAACGGCCGCGGCGTGGGTCTATACGCACGGCGCGCAGAATGAATTTACAAATCTTTATTTCTCGTCCGCCTCGATGATAATCGCCTTTATTTCGCTCGGCAAATACCTAGAAGAGCGCAGTAAGATGAAGGCGAACGACTACATCAAGGGGCTAATCGATCTAAGCCCCAAAACCGCGCTTTTGATCAAAGACGACGGCACGATAGCCGAAGTGCGCGCAGAAGCGTTAAAGCCGGGCGATAAGGTTCTCGTAAAAAACGGCTCGCGTATCCCTTGCGATGGGCTTATCGTCGAGGGCGGCGCGCAGATCGACGCCTCGCTCATCAGCGGGGAGAGCTTGGCGGTTTATAAAGGCGTAGGCGATGAGGTAAATGCGGGCTGCGTCAGCACGGACGGCGTTATCTACGTGAAGGTGACGAAATTTTCGCATCAGACGCTGCTTGCCGAGATTAAAAATCTGCTAAACGAGGCAGGCAACAAAAAGATGCCGATCGCGCGCTTTGCGGATAAAATTTCAAATATCTTCGTGCCCGCGGTGATTTTGATCGCGCTTGTCAGCTTTATAGCGTGGATGGCGCTTGACGGGCGACTCTCATACGCCGCATCCGCCGCTATCTGCGTGCTTATCATCTCCTGCCCGTGCGCGCTAGGTCTTGCGACGCCGATTGCGATCGTTTGCGCGATCTCAAACGCCGCAAAGGCTGGAATTTTAATCAAAAATCCCGAAATTTTAGAAATTTTAAAAGGCGCCGACGTCGCGGTTTTTGATAAAACAGGCACGCTTAGCAAGGGCGAAATTTCTGTAAGCTTCAGCGATCTGAGCGCTCAGGATCTCTATGCTCTAGCAAGCGCGCAAAAGCTTAGCGAGCATCCGATCTCAAAGGCGATCGTAAAATTTGCCGAGCTGAAATTCGGCGAAATTTCTAAATTTAACGGCGAGTTTGAAAGCATCGCGGGCAAGGGGATCGTCGCAAAAAATCCCACCGGCGAAATTCTTTGCGGCAGCGCGGGCTTTCTGCGCGAGCGCGGCGTGGATGCGGGCGTCGAAGTAGAAGCGGAGGAGTTTTTAGGCAAGGGCTTCGGCGTCGTTTACTGCGCGATAGGCGGCTCATACGCGGGATTTATCGCATTTAGCGACGAGATCAGGGCCGAAGCGCGCAGCGTCGTGCAGACGCTGCAAAAAAGAGGCGTAAAAACCGTCATGCTAACGGGCGATAACGCCAAAACGGCAAATTTCGTCGCTCGCAACCTCGGCATCGACGAAGTAAAAAGCGGAGTGCTTCCAAGCGGCAAATATGAGTTCATCAAATCCTTGACGGATGAGGGCAAGCGGGTGCTTTTCGTGGGCGACGGCGTCAATGACGCACCGAGCTTAAAAGCCGCTAGCATCGGCGTCGCGATGAACGGCGGCAGCGACGTAGCCAAGGGCGCGGGCGACGTGATTTTTATAAAAAACGACCTTGCAAGCGTGCCGTATCTATTCCGCCTAGGCGGCGCCGCAATGCGGACGATTAGGCAAAACCTCTTCTGGGCGCTGTTTTACAACGCCGTATGCATCCCGATAGCGGCAGGCGCGCTATATCCAGCGCTCGGCGTGCTTCTAAAGCCGATGTACGGCGCCGCGGCGATGTGCTTTAGCTCCGTGACGGTCGTGCTAAACTCCATCAGATTGAAATTCGCTAAATTTTAACGCGACGGATTTCGCGCTAGCCGCGGAATTTTGCGCGGCGAAATTTAACTCTACTCGCTGCAAAATTCTTTTATTCTGCGAGGAATTTTACCTCGCAAATTCTATCTCTCTACTAATTGTGCGTAGAATTTTGTGGCACGGGCTTCTCTTACAAAATTTTATTTCACGATAAACCTAGCACGGAATTCCGCCAGATTTGTACAGCTTGCAAAATTTTACCGCTAGCCTGCGCGTAAATTTTAAAATTTTAACGTCGCCGCTCGCCGCGCCGTAAAATTTTAAAAATTCCGCAAAATTTTATAAGGTTAAAAGGAATTCCGTAGAATTCTACCGTCCGCACTAAGTTTTAATAAATAAATTTAAAGGTAAAATAACGCTTCAAATGCAATTCGAGGTAGCGATGCGAAAAATTCTAATGGGTTCGTTTGTTTTTTGCGGCACGCTTTTTGGCGCTTCTTGCGAGCAGATACTAAGCGATCCGCGCGGCTTTTTTAGCAAAGAGCCTGCGGACGAAGAGTTGCTGCAAAGCGATTTTGGCTGTAAAGGCTCGCTAGCTAGCGCAGAATTTTTGCAAAATTTAAAAAGCGCGGCTTCTGAGATCAGGGACGAAAATATCGATTGTGTCGGTAACGAAGCCTTGCTGAACGAAAAAAGGCTTGAGCGAACCTTGGCATTTGCGGGGATGGATGGCGAGGGCTTTTTGAGCTATGCTAAAGAGAAAAACTACGCGCAAATTAGCGAAAAATCGCTTGAAGCCTTAGAATTTTACTCCGAGCGCAAGATTGGAAATTTCATCGCTTATGGCAATTTTATGGGCGAGATCTCAGCAGCCAGGGAGGCGCTAAAAGATTATTTCGCCGCTAAATTTAACAAAAACGATGCCGATGAGCTGGCAAGCGCCGTGATAGCGGAATTTATCGCATACGCCGCAAAGGATCGCAAGGCGGGAGATTACGGTGAACTTGAGCTGGCGCTAAAAGGCGGAGTAGGTGCAGATGAGTTTCGTACGCTACTTTTTAGCAAGGATTTTGCGATTTACGAGCTTGATAATGCCCTGGATCTGGCGCTTTTGCTAGGATATGACGAGCGTTTTAGCGGTGCTTTGATCGAGCGAGGTGCGCAGGTGAATGCGGGTGAGGAAAACTCTCTATTTTACGCGATGAATAACGTTCAAAGCGCTAAATTTATGATCTCTAAAGGCGCTTTGGTTGGCTATAAAAACTCGCTTGGGCAAACTCCGATATTTTTCGCCGCCGCGGCAAAAAATTATGAGCTCGTAAAGTTGCTAATTTACTCGCATGCTAGCGTAAATGTCCGCCAGATCGGCAGCGCCGAGGCCCAGGCCCTGGCATCGTTAGGCGAGCGTAGCGACGGCTGTGAGCGTTCGGGCGCGGGCAAGACGCTACTGATGTTTGCGGCGCAAAAAAGTACCAAGCAGATCGTTGAATTGCTCGTAAAATCGGGCGCAAACGAAAAGGCGATCGATGAGGCGGGGTTAAATGCGCTAGACTACGCGCTTGCGGGTGGTGAAGCAGCTACGCAGAGCTATTTGCGCTCGCTTGGATTAAGTCCTACGCAAGTAAGCGATGATTTTACGAGCGATCCGCAAGATGCGCCTGAGCGTGAGAATTAGCAAGCAGGCTTGATTTAAAGGGTCGTTTACCGCTTCGTCGTTTTAGGTTTGCAGCGTTTTGGGTTTGCAAAAGCCTTATGAGCTTTAAATTTAGAGTTTTGTCGCTTTGTAAATTCTATAGATTTAGCGGATATTTCGAGCGTAATTTGGTGAAATTTAACGCTTTAAAATTTTATCGCTTTGCTTGCGCAGGTTGCATGCTCTGAAATTTTGTAAACGCGCAGACGAGCTTTAAAAATGGCGATATTTGTGCGTTTATGCGCGATAAAATTTTTGCCAAAGGATTTTGGTCTGCGATCAAGAGCGGGATTTCGTCAAATTTTGCGCACGAAATTTATCGCTTTTGCGACAAAGTAAGCATCGCAGTATTGTGGAATCTTACCTTGATTTGAAGCTTTTGCTATATTAAGTAAAATTTTAAATGCGCTTATAAAGCGCTTTTGATTACGCCGCGCGCGGTATTTTGCACCGTAGGAATTTTGCTGCGCGACAAGTTACTTAAAAATGCGTTCGCAAAATTGCAAACGCAGTAAAATTGTAGAGTTTGCTGCGCGATTAAGTCGCTCAATAATCGCCGTAAAAGAAAGCGCGTGAATACAAATAATTGCTGCAAGGTGCGCAGAATTTTAAAATTTAACCCCCGATCGGAGGTTAAATTTTAAAATTTTATCAATCATCAAGGATTAAAATGTTGAAAAATTTGCTTATCTTTACGGCGATTTTTTTGCCTGCGCTGGCGCTTGCGGACGTGGAGCCCGCCGTGCGAAACAGCGAGCTTTACGGCATGCTGACGCTGATACCGCCGGTCGTGGCGATCGTGCTTGCTTTCATCACCAAGGACGTGATTTTGTCGCTGTTTTTGGGCGTGCTAAGCGGGACTTTTCTCGTCGGTATGGTAGATCACGGCATCGCGGCTTCGGCGCTTTTTGCCTTTACAAACCTGTGCTCGCGCGTAGTAAAATCGATGGCGGATACGTGGAACGCGGGCATTTTGCTTCAGGTCATGTGTATCGGCGGGCTCATCGCTTTGGTGACCAAAAGCGGCGGCACGAAGGCGCTTGCGCTCTGGCTTAGCAAGCACGCAGATACTCCGGTTTTGGGTCAAATTTACACCTGGCTCATGGGTATTGTGATATTTTTTGACGATTACGCAAACGCGCTGATCGTGGGTCCTATCATGCGACCGCTTATGGATAAATTTAAAATTTCGCGCGCGAAATTCGCCTTCATCATCGACGCGACCGCCGCGCCGATCACCGGCATAGCGGTGATCTCCACCTGGGTCGGAGTTGAAATTTCGGCGATCAAAGAGGCCTACTCGCAGATCGGTATAGAAAACATAAACGCCTTCACCGTCTTTGTTGAGACGATCCCGTATAGATTTTATAATATTTTCAGGAAAAATATCACGGAAGAAAGCCGTGGTCTTGTATATCCATTGGTCAGCCTCAGGAATTTGTTTCAGAGCCTTTAAATCATTCTCTTTGACTCCCGAACCAGAAGGAAGGTCGTGCTGAGGAAACTGGCTCAAATCTATCCCTACACCAGCATTGGATATAT
>CAUPXM010000027.1:0-23375 GCA_963515585.1 uncultured Campylobacter sp. | reverse complement strand
AAATTTCACTTCTGCGCTCCACCCCGCTACGGCAAAATTTTAAACTTAGAGTTTTAAATTTATCCTTAAATTTAGGGCGTGCGAGCTATAAATTTAAAGCGCGAGCTAAATTTAAACTCGAAGCTCGCGGTATTTTACGCCGCTGCATACATAGCGCGTAAAATTTTAAGCCTCGCTCGGTGTAAAAGCGACGTAAAATTTCAAATTTAGGCTAAGTTTTAAAAATTTAGCAATACCGCTGCACTAAACGGCGCAGAATTTAAAATTTAGAGCTTTGCGTTTTGCGAGCTGTTTTGACGGCGTGAAAGCGGCGCAAAATTTAAAATTTATGGGCAGCGGAAAAAACGCACAAAAGCAAAGCAAGCGACACAAGCGAACAAAATTTTAAACTACGGCTCTATGAAATTTCACAGCGGCGCGCCACAAGCAGGCTATCGCAAAGTCCAGTTTAGCGCGCGCTTAGCTCGTGCACCAGATCCACTAGATATTTGGCGTTTTGCACGCTTACGTCGGGCAAAATTCCATGGCCTAGATTAAAGATATGCGCAGCACCCTTCATCGCCGCTAAAATCTCGCGCACGCCCGATTCTATCGCGCCGCGGTCGTATAGCCGCATCGGCTCCAGATTGCCTTGAAGCGCAAATTTATCCCCGAGCCGCTCGCGCGCAAGCCCCATAGGAGTGCTCCAATCCACGCCCCATACGTCAAAGCTCGCCGCGCTTCTCTGCTCCGCGATACGGCTCAGCCGCGACATCTGTGCGCCCGTGCCCTTGGCGAAGACGATGAGCGGGATATGCGGGAATTTCGCTTTTAAAAATTCCGTGATTTCTAGGATGTATCGCCACCCGAACTCCTCGTACGCGCTCGGCTCCAGCGCGCCCGCCCAGCTGTCGAAGATCTGCACCGCATCGACGCCCGAGCCGATCTGGCGCGTTAGATAAAGCTTCGTCGCCTCCGTAACGAGGCGCAAAATTTCATGCAAAAGCTGCGGATTTTCGTAGAGCATCCTTTTGCAAACGGCGTAATTTTTGCTGCCGCCGCCCTCGATCATATAGGTAGCGATCGTCCACGGCGCGCCGCAAAAGCCGATGAGCGCTTTATCCGCGGCAAGGCGCGAGCGAGTAAGCGAGATCGTATCATAAACATATCCGAGCTCCGCCGCGGCCTTTTGCGGATCAAGGCGCGCCAGATCGCCCTGGGAGCGGATCGGACCTCTAAAGCGCGGCCCCTCGCCCGCTTCGAAGCGCAGATCCATACCCATCTGCATCGGCACGACCAAAATATCGCTAAAAAGTATCGCCGCATCGACGCCCAAAATCTCCACGGGCTGGATCGTTACCTCGCTAGCGGCGCGGTAGTCGCGACACAGGCTCAAAAAATCGCCCGCCCTCTCGCGCACCGCCATGTATTGCGGCAGGTATCGCCCCGCCTGGCGCATCATCCAAATGGGCGTGTATGGGGTCTCTTTGCCGAAGCATGCGTCGATGAAAACCATTTTTATCCTTTAAATTTACTCAAAATATACAAAGCCAAACAAACCGCAAAGATAGCCCCTGCGAGCAAAAGCATATCCAAAGGGGTAGTAAAATCGGTGTGCAAAATTCGTTTGAAAAAATCCACTACGAGCACCATTATGATGACGCTGCCGAGTTTGTGCTTCAGCTCATCCAGCGAGGCGATCTTTAAAACTTGTAAATTTAGATCCACAAACTCGTCGATAAACAGCTCATAAATTCCAAATACGAAGATTAGCAGCACTATAGCGACCAGATACAGATCGATCGCCGTTATTATCTCGCTTAAAATATCGACGTAAAGCGCTCGCTCGCTCTGCGGAGCTAGGAAAAATTCCACGATTTTATAGAGCGCCGAACAGATTTCGTAGCTTGCCATCACAAATATCGCCGCGCCTGCCGCGATGCAAAAAAGCACTGGCAGGAGGGTTAAAAATTTGCTGCAAAGTAAAAATTTTTCAAATATAGCTTTCATTTCTTCCTTAAATTTTAATTCGGGATTAGCTGCTCGCAAACGAATGTATAAATTTAAAAGCCGCTCTATGCCGAAGCGTCCGTTTAGATTTATGCTCGTTTGCAACCGTGTAAATTTATCTCTTTTGATCGCGCCCGTTTGAGTCTTTAAAATTTTGCGCCAGGTTAAAGGCGCAAAATTTCAGCTCGCGGCATTAAATTTTAACTAGGTTGATTTGCAAATTTATTCGCGCAGCCTCGGCGCCGAAATCACGCGCGCGACTGTATCCGCGCACAAAAACTCGGCAGCCTTGCTAAATTATCCTACTTGTCTTGCTGCATATCGATCCAGCGAAGCGCGATGCGCACGGCGTTCGTAGCCGCTCCGACGCGGATCTGATCGGCGCTGCACCAAAGATGCAGAATTTTATCGTCGAAATTGTCCCTGCGGAGCCTGCCGACGTAGGTTTCGTTCGTGTCGCTCGAAAGCAGCGGCATCGGGTACTCGTTTTTGCTCGGATCGTCTGCAAGCACGATGCTAGGCGCGTTTTTTAAAATTTCGCGCACGCGGCTAATCTCGAAATCCTTTTTAAATTTTATCGTGATCGCCTCGCTGTGGCTGCGCAGCACCGGCACCCGCACGCAGGTAGCCGAAACGGCGAAGTTTTTATGCAAAATTTTCTGCGTTTCGTTCACCATCTTCATCTCTTCTTTGGTGTAGTCGTTGTCCAAAAATACATCGATGTGCGGGATGACATTCATCGCGATCTGATGTGGGAAAACCTTCGGCTCGCACTCATCAAGTTTAAAAGCGAAAAACTGCTGCAGCTGTTCTACAAGCTCGCTCATACCCTCTTTACCTGCGCCGCTTGTCGCCTGGTAGGTGCTTACATCTACGCGCTCGATATCAAACGCGTCATCAAGCGGCTTAAGAATTTGAACCATCTGGATAGTTGAGCAGTTCGGATTAGCGATGATGCCTGTCTCTTCCCATAGCTTTATATCCTGAGGATTACACTCGGGCACTACAAGCGGGACATTTTCTTGCATACGAAAGTGGCTCGTGTTGTCGATCACCACCGCGCCGCTTGCCGCAGCAAAAGGCACGTAATGCGCCGAAATGGAGCCGCCCGCGCTAAAAAACGCGATGTCGATCTCGTTTTCGTCGAAGGTGCTGTCCGTTAGCTCCCTCACGACGTATTCTTTGCCGCGGAATTCCACCTTCTCGCCCGCGCTCTTTGCGCTTGCAAGCGGCAGTATGTCCTTTACGGGGAAGTTCATCTCGTCTAAGACGCGCAAAATCTCCTCGCCTACGGCGCCGGTAGCGCCTACGATGGCGATATTGTAACTACTCATCCTCTCCTCCTTTTAAAATTTCATCGCTAGGGCCGTCGCTCTGCGAATCTTTGCTATCTAAATTTGAATTTAATAAATTTTCATCCTGCGCAAGCTCGTCCGCTTCACCCTCGTCACCCTCCTCGGCTTTCGGGCAGGTCGCGATGCTCACGACGTCGTCGCCCTCGACATTTACGACGATGACGCCGCTGGTGTTGCGACCCGCTTTACGGATGCTTTGCATATCGACGCGGATCATCTTGCCGCTGGTGGTTAGCGCCATGAGATCCATCTCCTCATCGACCATCACGACGCCGATGAGCTCGCCCGTGCGGTTGGTGAGCTTCATGCAGATGACGCCCTTGCCGCCGCGGTTTGTGAGGCGATACTCGCTCGCGGTGGTGCGCTTGCCGATACCCTTTTGGCTCACGCTTAAAATTTCTTGCATGTCGCTTAAAATAAATGCGGCGCCGATGACCTCGTCGCCTTTTTCTTTAAATTTAATACCCTTTACGCCGCGAGCGATGCGCCCCATCTGGCGAATTTTATTTAGATTAAATTTAAGACACATTCCCTTTTTCGTAGCGATGAAAAGCATATTTTCGTTAGCGCTTTGCGGCTCGCCCTCTTGCGCGCCCTCGTCTTGCGAAATTTCATCTGAAATTTCATTCTCGCTTCCCTCTAAAATATCCTGCTCGGTCTGCTCTAAAACTTCCTCAGCCTCGCCGCCGTCCAGATCGTCGCCGCTTAGAGCGCCTCCTTTGTAGTTTTGCATCTCCTCGGCGCTATTTGGAGCGATGAGAGCGGTTACTAGCGTATCGTCCTCATCTAGGCTGATAGCGCGAATGCCGAGCGAGCGGATGTTTTTAAACTCGCTTAAATTCGTGCGTTTTACGATGCCGTTGCGAGTGAAAAATACGAGCGACTTGCTCGGATCAAAATCGGTCGTAGGGATGATCGCCATTATCTTTTCGTCCGCGCCGAGCTGGATTAAATTTACGACCGCCTTGCCCTTTGCGGTGCGCGAACCCTCCGGGATTTTATAGACCTTGAGCCAGTAAAGCTGCCCGCGGTCGGTGATAAACATAAGCGTGTCGTGGGTATTGCTCGTAAAAAAGCTCTCGATGAAATCATCATCATACGTCGTAACTGCCACGCGCCCCTTGCCGCCGCGCTTTTGCTTCTCGTAAGTCTTACTAGGCACACGCTTAATGTAGCCGCGGTGAGTGATCGTAACGACCATATTTTCATTCGCGATTAAATCTTCTATGTCGATATCCTCGTAGTCATCGACGATTTCGGTAATGCGCGGGCATTTAAATTTATCTTTGATCTCCAAAAGCTCATCTTTGATGATGCCCTCGATCAGCTCCTCGCTCTTTAGGATCGCATCAAGCCGCTTTATCTCGGCTAAAATTTCTTTTAGCTCCTCCTCGATCTTTTCGCGCTCAAGCCCCGTTAGGCGGCTTAGCCTCATATCCAAAATCGCGCCCGATTGCGCCTCGCTAAGTCCGAATCTGCTCATTAAATTTTCGCGCGCGATGTTGGTGTCGGCGGAGTTTCTAATCACGTCAATCACTTCATCGATGTTATCTAGCGCGATCTTTAAGCCCTCCAAGATGTGCGCTCTGGCGCGCGCTTTTTGAAGCTCAAAAATCGTGCGGCGGATGATGACGGTTTTTCTGTGGTTCAAAAACAGTTTCAAAAGCTCTATCAGCGTGAAAATCTTCGGCTCTTTGCCGTCGATTGCGAGCATTATCACGCCGAAGGTCGCCTCCATCGTAGTTTGCTTAAATAGATTATTCAGTACGATCTCGCTCATCGCGTCGCGCTTAAGCTCGATTACTACGCGAATTCCGTCGCGATCGCTCTCGTCGCGCACTTCGGAGATGCCCTCAATCTGCTTTTCTTTTACGAGATCTGCAATCTGCTCGATCAGGCGCGCCTTATTGGTTTGATACGGCAGCTCGTCGATTACGATGACATCTTTACTAGCCTTTTTTTCGATATGGGTTTTAGCGCGAATTTTAACGCGCCCTCTGCCCGTTTTATACGCTTCGATGATCCCCTTTTTGCCGTAGATTATGCCGCCGGTCGGAAAATCGGGACCCTTGATCTCGCCCATTATCTCCTCTAGGCTTGCGTTTTTATTCTCAAGCAGTATCAAAAGACCGCCTACGAGCTCATCTAGGCTGTGCGGTGGGATATTCGTCGCCATTCCCACGGCGATTCCGCTCGAGCCGTTAAGCAGTAAATTCGGCACGCGCGCAGGCAGGACGTCGGGCTCGTTTAAGCTCTCGTCGTAGTTCGGCACGAAATCGACCGTCTCTTTGTCCAGGTCTTTTAGCAGCTCCTCGGCTAGCGGCGTCATACGCGCTTCGGTGTACCTCATCGCCGCCGCTCCGTCGCCGTCGATCGATCCGAAGTTGCCCTGCCCGTCCACGGAAGGAATTCTCATCGAAAAGCTCTGCGCCATTCGCACGAGCGCATCGTAAACGGCGGTATCGCCGTGCGGATGGTATTTACCGATGACGTCGCCTACGATACGAGCGGATTTTTTGTATGGCTGGCGAGAGCCCACGCCAAGATCGTTCATCGCATATAAAATTCGCCTATGCACCGGCTTTAGGCCGTCTCTGGCGTCGGGTAGCGCGCGACCGATGATAACGCTCATCGAGTAATCAAGATAGCTCGTCTTGATTGATTCTTCGACGTCTATATCGATGATCTCTTGATTTTCAAAAATATTTTCTTGCATAAAGATCCTTTTAAAATTTAACGAGCGATTATAGCGAATTATTCTTTTGCATTAGCTAAAACCAAGCCGCACACGGGCATAAAGCCGCCATCGATCAAGCTCTCGCGCGCTTGCAGCATGCTAAGGCCCGAGGTGATGATGTCGTCTACCAGGATCACGGGGAATTGCGGCGGGGTTAAAATTTTAAAATTTCGCTTGTGTTTTAGGCGAAATTCCAAACTCTGCCCCGTGTATTTGACGCGGTTTTGCGCGCGTAGGCAGTGAAATTTCGGCTCAATCAGTTCGCTTTTTAGAGCGCGGGCTAAGATCGCCGTGTGCGAATATCCGCTACGAGCGTCATCATCCAGCGGCACGGCGTTAAATTTAAAAATTCCGTCCGTTTTAAACGTTTCGTAGTTTTGCGGATTTGCATAAATTTCGCGCCGCAGATGAATCGGGAATTTCGCTAGGCTTAAAGAAGCTATGCGCGCAAGCACCGCAGCGCCGTATTCGTGATGTTTAGAAAGTATGAGCTCTCGAATTTCGGAGTAGCCGTAGTAGTAAAACACGCTAAAGCCCTCCACCTGCCGCATACTTAGGCGGCATTCGGCTAAATTTGCGGCGCAGGCGGCGCAGATCGTGCGCAGGCTAAACGCGCCGCAATTTACGCAGCGCATCTAAAGCGTTAAGATGATTTGATCGGCGGATTTTTTGACGATGTCGCCAAGCAGGCTTTGCACGAAAGGATTAAGCGATCTAGCCGTGCGAAGCGCGGTAAATTGGCTCTGATCCTGCGAAACGCGCTTGGTCGTAGTTTTGTTGCCCTGCACGATAGAGATCGCGATCTCGCCTCTTGCGCTCATATTTTCCTTCGAGTAGCCGTTGATCGCCGCCGAGATGCTTCTGATATTTACGGTTACGATATTCGGGCTTGCCGGATCGATCCTTACGCCGCGAGCCTCAAGCTCCGCACGCAAAGCCTTATCGAACCACGCCGAGAGATTGTTTTTTAAAAGCACTTCATCGACGAGTTTGCCGTCGTTGTCGTTTATAACGGCGATTACCATCTGATTTTCGCGCTGATCGTTGATCGCGTTGATATTTACTGACTTGCCGCTTACGGTCTGATCGGCCTTAGAAAGATACGGATTTAGGCTGATGACGCTGCTGGTTTGCGAGCAGGCGACAAAAAATAGCGCAAAGACGCCGAGTAAAATTTTTTTCATTTCGATCCTTTTTATGAAATTCGGGCGCATTGTAGCACTAAATTTAAAATTTATAGATTTTTTTGTATCATTGCAAGATCAAAGGAGAAATTTTGCAAGCACTCGCTTTAAAATACAGACCCAAAAGCTTCGAGCAGCTCATCGGTCAAGACGCCGTCGCCAAAAGCCTCGCGCACGCGCTGGATTCGGGCAGGCTGAGCCACGCATATCTTTTCAGCGGACTTCGCGGCAGCGGTAAAACCTCGACGGCTAGGATTTTTGCCAAAGCGCTTCTATGCGATAAAGGCCCTACCGGCAAGCCGTGCGAGGTCTGCGATAACTGCGTAATGGCAAACGAGGGGCGCCACATCGACATCATCGAGATGGACGCCGCCAGCCACCGCAAGATCGACGATATCCGCGAGCTCATCGAGCAGACGAAGTATCACCCCGCAAGCGCGCGCTTTAAAATTTTCATCATCGACGAGGTGCATATGCTCACCAAAGAGGCCTCCAACGCGCTTTTAAAGACGCTTGAGGAGCCTCCTAGCTACGTAAAATTTATCCTTGCGACTACCGATCCGCTCAAGCTTCCCGTCACGGTGCTATCGCGCACACAGCACTTTCGCTTTAAGCCGATCGCCAAAAGCGCCGTCGTAGCGCATCTGGAGCAAATTTTAAAAACCGAAAACATCGCTTACGAAGAGGGCGCGCTCGAAATTCTAGCGCGCAGCGGCTCGGGTTCGCTACGAGACACGCTCACGCTCCTCGATCAGGCGATTATCTTTAGCCGCGAAGGCATCACCGAGCGCGCGATCGCCGATATGCTTGGTCTGCTCGATCCCGCTAAAATAGGCGAAATTTTAGACGTCGTGCTGCGCCAAGACCGCGCGGGCGCGATCGAGATCATCAAAGAGGTCGAAAACTACAACGCCGAGACGATAATCGACGAGATGATCGCAAATTTAAAGGATAAATTCCTACGCCGCGACGCGAAATTTAGCCTGCTGATGTATGAGCGGTTTTTCCGCATTTTAGCGGGCGCTAAGAGCATGCTCGCCATCAGCCCGGACAACACTTATGCAATTTCTATGATGATTTTTATGATGATGGAGGCGGTAAATCTGCGCGAGATCGATGAGCTGATCGAGGTCGGAAGATCGCTGGATCAAGGCGAGGGCTATGCTTCCGCTTCAGCGCCTAATTTAAACGCGCAAAGCTCCGCGCCGAATTTTAGGTCAAATTCCAACCAAAGCGCGGCATTTGCGCCAAACAGCGAGCCGGGCGGCGCGACTTTTGCGCCGAGTGAGGCGGATAGCGCGACAAGCGGCGTGCCTAGCTTTACGACAAGCGCGAAACGTCCCGCAAACTCGGCGCAAAACTTCGGTGCGAGCGCTGCGGCAAAGCAGAGCCCTGACGCAGGCGGCGAGATCAAACGGGGCGCAGCGGCGCAGGCGCAAAATTCTAACTCTTCCATCAAAACGGGCGCTCAAAATGAAATTTACGAGAATTTTTTAGCCAAAATTTACGACCGCGATTACGATCTAGGCGAGAAATTTAGCAAATGCGTGGAATTTTTAAAGCTCGAGCGCGGCACATTGTATCTGCTCTCGCGCGCGCAGGGGCAGGACAGAGAGTACCTACGCAAGGGTTCGCGAGCGATCAATAGCGTGCTAAAATCGCTTTTCGGCGAGAGCGCAGCCATCAAGATCGAGCAAGGCGCGCCGCAAAACGGCGATGATCCCGCCCAAAGCGAGCGCGATCGAAATTCCGCACGCGGCGCAACCGCTACGCAAAGCAAGAATTCTACGCAAGGCGCGACTTCCGAATCCGGCGCCGATACTGCGCGCCCGAGAAATTCGACCTCACAAAGTCCTGTAAATTCCGCGTCGCAAAATTTTACTGAAAGCCTCACCTCTAGCAGCGTGCAAGAAAACCCCGAATCTACGCAAACAGGCGAGCAAGAAAGCGAGCAGAGCTGTGCGCCGCAAATAAATTCCGCCGCAAATAAGGCGCAAGCCGCAAAATTGCAAACGGATGCGGCAAGAAATTCCAAGCAGCAAAATTTGAAAAATTCTACGATGCAAAATTCTGCACAGCGAAATTCCGCGACGAATTCCAATTCGCAAAATTCCGCTTCAAATTCCAAGCTGCAAAATTCCGAAATTTCTGCAGGAGATGACGACGGGGAGAAGGACGATCTGTTAAGATCCACCGATCCGCAAAACTACGCCGCAAAGCCCCGCGATGCGAGCAAGAGCGTGCGCGCCGCCAAGGCAGGCCTCGCCGAGCTCGCAAACGGCGCGCAGGACGGCAAGGAAATTTTGATCTCCGAGATAAATAGGCTATTCGGCGAGCCCACCAAAATCACCGAATAGCACGCGCCGCTATCGATAGCACTCCGACAGGTTCCTAAAATCGCCAAATAGCGTATTACGCTTCGATGCACAATTTTTGGAATTTAAGCATGCAAAACGCAATCCCGAAATTTACGCGACGAAGCGAGCCTGCACGATTTTAAAAATTTAAATGGCAAAGGCGTATCTAAATTTACGCGGCGAATGGAGCTCGCACGATAAATTTTAAATTTTGCAGCGCACAATCAAGCTCTAAAGAGCCAACTTTTAAATTTGATCGTCAAAGCAAGCTTTAAATTTTCGCCAAAGCAAAGCGCATTTTAAATTTAACCGCTTAAGAAATCTAAAATTTATACGCCGCGGCAGTCTAAATTTAGTGCGCCATAAAGTATTCGCGCAGTCGTCCCGCGCAAGCTCAAATCTAAATTTACGCATAATCTCCGCGGCTTTAAAAGATAAAATTTCGCCCGTCTGTTATAGAAAATATAAAATTCCGTGCTAATCGGCGCCCCGCCCTCTGTGATAAGGTTTTAACTACATCCACGCAGCTACTGGCACAAAACGCGGGCTACGATGACCCGCGCGCGTATCGGTTACAATCCAAAGTCAAATTTCGCCATGGTAAAACCGCGGCAAGCCGAGCCGCCCTGAAATTTTAAATAATTTATCTCGCAAACGTGCGGCGGTTCGCGATGCACGCTTATGAATTTTACGCGAGCGCGGCGGGCGAATTAGCTAAAATTTAGCGCTTTTGGTGTAGAATTAGAGCAAATTTCAATCCAAAGGTCATTAAAATGCGCGGATATAAAATTTTCTCCGGCACCGCAAATCCCGAATTTGCCAAAAAAATCTCCAAATATCTCTCGCTGCCGCTTAGCGAGTGCGCGATCAAAACCTTCAGCGACGGCGAAATCAGCGTCCAGATCGGCGAGAGCGTGCGCGGCAAGGACGTCTTCGTCATCCAACCCACATGCGCGCCCGCAAACTCCAATCTGATGGAGCTTCTGATCCTAACCGACGCGCTGAAGCGCTCCAGCGCGAACTCGATCACGGCGGTCGTGCCCTACTTCGGCTACGCTCGCCAAGACCGCAAGGCAGCTCCGCGCGTGCCGATCAGCGCAAAGCTCGTGGCGAATATGATGCAGACGGCGGGGATCGACCGCGTCGTCACGATGGATCTACACGCGGGGCAGATACAGGGCTTTTTCGACGTGCCGGTCGATAACCTCTACGGCTCGCTGATATTCTTAGACTACCTGAAAGAGAAAAATTTAAAAAACCCAATCATCGCCAGCCCCGACGTGGGCGGCGTCGCGCGCGCCAGAAGCTTCGCTAAAAAGCTCTCGCTCGATCTCGTCATTGTCGATAAGCGCCGCGAGGAGGCGAATAAAAGCGAAGTGATGAATATCATCGGCGACGTCGCGGGCAAGGACGTGATCCTAATCGACGATATGATCGATACCGCGGGCACCATCGTCAAGGCCGCGGGCGCGTTTAAGGAACAGGGCGCAAAGAGCGTCAGCGCGTTTTGCACGCACGCCGTGCTGAGCGGCCCGGCATACGAGCGCATCGAAAGCGGTGCGCTAGACGGCCTCGTCGTGACCGACACGATCCCGCTAAAGCAAGAAAGCGACCGCATCAAGGTAATCAGCGTCGCTCCGCTTTTCGGAGAGGTCATCAGGCGCGTATATCACGACGAGAGCGTAAATAGCTTATTCAAATAAAATTTTAAAATTTAAAGCGCGGCGCCGTTTGTTTTATACAGCCGCAGGAATGCGAACAATAGGCATCTTATAATAAAAGATCTCGGCTCAGCCTAAGTCAAGCGCTTACGCTTTGTGAGCTCTAAATTTACGGCGTTTGAGCTCGCTGCGATTTAAAACTATTGTGGATTTAACTGCGATGCGAAATTTAGCTTCTATTCGGCAAATTTAACCTCTGCACGGTATTTACTCCGCGCGGCGGAAATTTTAACTGCAACCGCGAAGTAAATTTACCGCATTAGCCGCTGCAAGCCGCATTTTAATCCGCCGTATTAACTCTGCTAGACTGCGTTTTAAATTTGCCGTAAAATTTTCTGCATATTTGATGAGACTGCGTAGCGCCGCTACGCTTTAAATTTATGATAATTTGCCGCGCATTCGCCATCTGTCTTGTGTGGCCGAGCTTCTGCAAAACTCGCATCCTCTAAATCGTGCAAACTGCGTTTTTAAATTTCGCCGCAAAATCCGCAGAACGCGCCGGCAAAAATGACCAGCCGGAGCATTTAAAATTTAGCGCCGAATTTTTTATATTTTAGAGCATTGTAAGACTCAAAATGCCGTGCTTATCGAGCACTCGCCGCTCTTAACGGAGTATCTTCGCCCGCAAAGCCTCTGTAGTGCTTTATTATGATATTAAGTTCGGCGGCCAAATTTCAATTCCTTTAAATTTGAAATCCATTGAAATTTCAAAGCCTCTTCAAATTTAAAATTTAATCCGAATTTGATCTGAAATTTTATAAAATTCCACCGTTTTAAACGGGCTTAAAAGCGCGCGCAAGCTGTTTTGAAAGCCTAAAATAAAGGAGGCCCGATGCCTACTTTTACTACCAAAGACTACAAAGCCGTCCTTCGCAGCCGCGGCTCACGAACCACGAGCACAGGCGGATTTAGCGTCAAAAACGACAATTCCTTCATCGTGATCTTCTCCGTTACGATGATGGCTTTTATATTTTTTTACGGCGTTTTAACCGGGCTTGATTTAGATAAGCTCTTTTTCGCAGAAAGCCGTGGAGGAGGGCGTTACAGCAATGGGCTATTGGGACTTATAATCGCCGGTATAGCTTGGTATAAAGGAAGTGACGGCGATGGGCTGTATAAATTTAACGACTATGCGATCACCTTCGTCTCGGGCGCGCATAATAGAGAAATCCTGCTCTCTAATATCGACTACATTAAGCTTACGCCCGGCTTTTTACGCACCTGCACGAGCTACACGGCGCTTAAGCACTCCCGCTACGTAAAAAACGAGCAACTCTTTAAATTTGGGATCGGATTGATAATCGTGCTATGGCTAGTGGGTATCGCCATGAGCGAGCAGTTAACTATGGCATATGAGATGCTGGCGGCGGGCGTCGTGATATTTTTCTTTGCCAAGGCGCTCTCGTCGTGGCGGCTAAACGGCGACTTTCACGACATCTTGCTGCGCGACACCGTGCTGATCCGCGGCAAGGATCTAAACGACCGCGTGCTGTGGTTTGCGATCACGCCCGGTCGCAACGACCGCCGCAGGCTGCGCGCCTATTTCAAAGAGCATCTTGATTTCGACATCGACGGCGGCTGATTTTGGCTTAAAATTTAAAGGCTTAGGCGCGGATAGAGCAGTAGAATTTCACAACGCAAAATTTTAAGGCAAATTCCACGCGACGGAGTTTCGCAGTCTAAATTTTACAGAGCGAAATTGCAAGGCGTAAAATTTTAAGATGTAAAATTTACGAAGTAGAATTTCGCGGCGTAAATTTCAAAGCCGCAAATGCACGGCGCTAGATTTGCGGCTCTATACGGAGAACTTTACCTCGCTTAGCCTCCCCAAATTATCAAACGAAAAAACTGCGTCATTTTTAAAATTTGCTACGATCTTGCCCGCCGCTTCGCTAAATTTCGTGCCGTTTCTAAGTAAAAGCGCCTTAATAAAAACGGCGTGATTTAACTGAAATTCGCCTATGTAATCGCGCGCCAAAGAGATAAGCTCGTTTGCATCCATGCTGAGCTTGATCGTGCCATCGGAGCTCACGCACTCGCCCGCCGCAAACGCCACAAACACCGCTCCGCCTGCGTGCGGACAGCGGTAGTAACATACCGGTTCCTGCGATAATCCGCACGCGATCGCGCTTAGAGCGTGGCCGTTTATCTCCGCGCTTAGTGCGAGCTTAGGTGTGCTAAGCTCCTCTAGCCCGTGCCGCAAGCCGAAATCGCGCACATCTCGCGCAAGGGTGAGCAGCCGCTCATCAAGGCGATTTATGTTTTCGTATCCCCACAGCCACGTGCGGCTGCTGCTCGCTTCGCTGCCGATATACCAGATGGCGCGCGGCGCATCATCGCCGAAACTAATCTCGCCGCGCTTTAGATCCACAGAGCGGCGCCTGCTCTTTACGATCAGCTTCGAGCCCGCCTCTTGCACCCTTGTGCCGCAGCCTAAACACGCCGAAAATAGATCAATAAAGCTGCTCTTATCCACGCCCAAACGGTCTAAAAATTTCATTTTTACTCCTTTGATCTCGCGCCGATAAATTTAGCGCTTTTGCGGGATTTATTGATCGTTTTGCTCTCTTATACGCCGCGCTTGGATGGAATTTATCAAAATAAATTCTAGCTGTCGCTTGCGCTATAACGATTTCACGCGGCGCGCAGTAAAATTTAATCAAATTTTATAAAGTCGCAGCGGATAAAATTTCATAGCAGGACGCCGCCCGGATAGAATTTTGCAGCCGAGCTGCGGATGCGGCCGCAATAATCGGCTGGCGGACATAAAATTTAAACCGCTCGCGGGATGTTAAATTTGAAAAGCAAAATTTTAGCCTAACGGCAAGCGGCGAAATTCTACTACCGAGCAGCGAGCGCTAGAGCTTAAAGCGGCGCAAAATGGGCGCGCAGCAACGAATGTATCAGCTCAGGCGGCAAGCGATAGTTAAAGCCGTACAGTCATAAAATTTAGATCGCCTCTTAAGATAGTAAAATTTAAAGACGAAATTTAATACCGAACGACGAGCCGCTAAATTTAAACCGCCCGAGCGATCGTTAAAATTTAAAAGCAAATTTTACGACCGCGCGACAAAAGATGAAAAAAGATGAAATTTAGATTACCCGTGCGATAAATTTAATCGATCTTTAGCACGCTCAAAAACGCCTCGCTCGGCAAATTTACCCTGCCGATCGCTTTCATGCGCTTCTTGCCCTCTTTTTGTTTTTCGAGCAGCTTGCGCTTGCGCGTGATGTCGCCGCCGTAGCACTTGGCGGTCACGTTTTTGCCCATGGCGCGGATGTTTTCGCGAGCGATGATCTTGTTGCCGATGCTCGCTTGGATCGCGACCTCAAAAAGCTGCCGCGGCACGATCTCCTTCATCGCTTTGACGAGATCGCGCCCCTTGGATTCGGCCTTTGAGGCGGGCACGATGATCGAGAGCGCATCGACCGCTTCGCCCGCGACGCGGATGTCGAGCTTGACTAGATCGCCACGCCTATAATCGATCGGCTCGTAATCAAAGCTCGCATATCCCTTGGTGCAGGATTTAAGCTTGTCGTAAAAGTCCATTATGATCTCGTTTGTCGGCACGTCGTATTCGAGCAGGACGCGTTCGGGCGTGATGTAGTCCATCTTGGTTTGTATGCCGCGGCGTAAATTTAAAAGGCTGATGAGATTGCCCAAAAACTCGCTCGGGGTGATGATGGTCGCCCTGACGTAGGGCTCTTCTATGCGCTCGATGAAATTTGGCGCCGGAAGCTCGCTGGGACTGTGTATCCGCACGCACGAGCCATCCGTGAGATACACGGCGTATGTGACGGTCGGCGCCGTGGCGATGAGATCGAGATCAAACTCGCGCTCGAGCCGCTCCTTCACGACCTCCATATGCAGTAGCCCCAAAAACCCGACGCGAAAGCCGAATCCTAGCGCGAGCGACGTCTCGGGCTCGTAGCTAAGCGAGCTGTCGTTTAGGCTGAGCTTATCCAAAGCGTCGCGCAGGTCTTCAAATTTATCGGTCTGCACGGGATATATGCCCGCAAACACGAAGGGCTTAGCCTTCTCAAATCCGCTCACCGGCGCGGCGGCGCGTTTCTTAAAAAGCGTGATCGTATCGCCCACCTGCACGTCGGCGACGTTTTTTAGCCCCATTACTACGATGCCCACTTCGCCGCTGCTAAGCTCGCGGGTTTTGGCAGGCGCAAGCGGATTGGGATACATCAGATCAAGCACCTCGTGGCGGTTCTCGCTACCCATGATATAGACCTCGTCGCCCTTTTTCAGCACGCCGTCGTAGAGCCTCGCGAGCGCAAGCGCACCCAGGTAGTTATCGAACCAGCTGTCGTAGATGAGCGCCTTAAGCGGCGCGGCGTCGTCCGTTTTAGGCGCGGGGATGCGAGTGATTATCGCCTCTAAGAGCTCTTTGATGCCCACGCCCGTTTTGGCGCTGACCTCGATCGCGCTGCTGCAATCAAGCCCGATGACATGCTCGATCTCCTCTTTTACGCGCTGCGGATCGGCGGCAGGCAGATCGATTTTATTGAGCACGGGGATGATCTCAAGGTTGTGCTGTAGCGCAATATAGACGTTTGCGATGGTCTGCGCTTGCACGCCCTGGCTCGCGTCCACGACGAGGATCGCCCCCTCGCAGCTAGCAAGCGAACGCGAGACTTCGTAGCTAAAATCCACGTGGCCCGGAGTGTCGATCAAATTTAAAACGTATTTCTCGCCGCCAAGCTCGTATTCGAGCCGCACGGACTGCGCCTTGATCGTGATGCCGCGCTCCTTTTCGATATCCATCGTGTCCATGATCTGGCTACTCATCTGGCGCGCCTCGACGGCGTTGCACTCGCTAATCAGGCGGTCTGCGAGCGTGGATTTGCCGTGGTCGATATGCGCGATGATGCTGAAATTTCTGATATTTTTTGTTTTCAAGTGGCTTGTCCTGATGAAATTTTAAGCCGCATTGTGCCGAAATTTCATTTAAAAACGGGTAAATGGGCGAATAGAATTTATGAGGCGAAATTTATAAGGCAGCTCTAGGCGGATTGGAATTTTACGAAACGGAATTTTGAAGGGTAAGGAGGAATGCGGACGGCTTTGAGTAATTTTAAATTTTATCGGCGGTGCGTTTTGCCGCGATAGAATTTTAGGATGAGAGTTGAGAGCAGATTTTACTAATGGAATTCTGCGTCCTGGATGTGGCTGAGATCTTTTATACCTCGCTTAGTGTAGATTTTACTATTGAATTTTCGCGCAATAAAAATTTACAATAAGCCTTGCGTGATTACGCTAAGCGGAACTTACAATGCTGATGGTTGAGAATTTTAATAAACGGGAGGAGGATCGTCATATAAAATTTTACTTTGAAATTCTACCGCTTGGGATTAGCGCGCAATTCTATGCCGTTACGGCGCACAAATCTCAATGAATAAATTTTACCGCCAAGTTTTATAGCAAAATTTCGCAATTTAAAATTTCAAAGAAATTCTATCTCATGGAATTTACAGACAAAAATTTGCAAAGCAAAATTCCAAAATATTTGTCGCCAAGAAAACCAAAATTTCGCTCATAAAAAAAGGCTAGCCAGGAGGCTAGCCTTTGTGCTACGAGCTTAACGCAGATACTACCAATCAGTCTTTTGATTGTAGATATCGCGAACATCGCCAGAATCTAGAATTCTAGTCGAAGTATCGCTAGTACTATTGTCTGACGAGCTACCACCAGCGAACGATCCTACGTCATCCGCTATGCCCGATTTAACCTGACCTTCACCGCCCCAGACCGTAGGTTTAGACTGCTTTATATGTACGCGAAGAGGATTATAATACTGTCGTACGCCCGGATACTTTTTAGAGTAGGCTCCTCCATCATTTGCAGTAAACATAGTCTTATCATTTAAGGCTGGAGTATGAATAAGCCATGGATTAGTAATGATACGTATTGTAGCATGACCGGCCGCTTTACTGCTGATAGTTATATTCTCTTTACCCTTTTTTACTTCTTTTTCTCTTCTAATATTTACTTCTACGTCGCCTTCCTTAGCCAGACTGTCATAGGCGCTTACGAACTCTGCACCTATATCTTTTAAAGTAGTCTTTGTATTTACTACAAACTTCGTAAAATCAATCAAGCTATGATCTTCAGCCGCTAGCACGGTAAATATATTCGAGGCTTTAACCTTGCCCGAGGCATTCACAACCGGAACCTCGTAGGCAAAACTATCGCTAGGCGCAGGCATATTCGAGCACTTATCGGTTCTACCACAATAGATTTGCGTGTAAATAGGAACAGATATTGGAGTCCCAGTAGTAGCTTGCTGCACTATAGCCCCCAAACTTTTATCGTACGATGTACCATAGACAAATAGGGCGTAAGTGCCTACATTATCGCTAAAATCTGTAACGGTCTTGCCGGTTGCGTAAGTTTTGCTATTAGAATTAGCAGCGGCTATATAAGCAGCCTTACTTGCAGCTTTGGTCTCGCTAACCTTTCTAGTAATAAAGACATCGAAATCTTCCTTAGACAGCTTTATATCGGTTTTATTGTAGTCCTCAGAGTCGGTATCAGAGATAGCTTTGTATGAGCTATCGAATTTCGATGGCCAAAACTTTCCAAAGGTCTTAAGAGCGGTTCCGTCTTGAATATCAAAGTCACTAGCATAGATAAGCACCGGGGTGCTAGGGGTTTTATGCATCCTAGCGAAGTTAAAATACACGGTCGAGTCGGGAGTTTGTCCTTCTCTAAATCCTTGCGCCAAAATTCTGAATTTATTTGACTTCGAGTCATAATTAATTCCTGTACCGCCTTGCGGTTTATTGATAAGCCCACCTCTTAATGAAGCATCAGAGTAGTAATTAAGAGCTATTTTAAGCGGTATAGGTAAGCCATAACCAGCATCACCGCTAGAAGCGGCTTCCTCCCAGTCTGGCATCTCATCAGTTTTAGAAGAACCCTTGCTGCTTCTTACGTTATATTTATAGCATCTGCTATCATATCCGGTAGAGTCCAAACATACGCTGGAATCCTTAGCAAAATACTGCGTATCGCTAGGAATCTCGTATTTGACAGTAGGTTTATCAGGATATGGCACATAGTTCGTATTTTCGCTAGTTTTGCTAGCATCAGTAGCCTTAGAGCAGCGCCCGTCGGCGTTATTGTGTTCGCAATCAAATCCGAAATCTAGCGCGAAGTCAAGGTCGCTTGCAAATCCGCACACGGCTTGAAGCTTCTCCTTACCTTTGTCGCCAATTTCCATTTTATATCCGTCATAAAGCGTAGCAATGACATCTTTATAAACCTTGTCGGATAGATATGCTACGGCATTAACCTTAAGCATAGCTAGCTGACTTATCTGATGCGTCACCGCTAAATTCTGGCTAGAATTTTCGTCAGCATATACTACGACATCGTTTTCGATGTCCGGAGCGTTGAAATATGTATACGCAGATATTCCACCCGAAATATTATTATCACCTACGCCCCTTGTCACGCCGTTATCAAGGCTTGTGAGAGATACTCTGATACGATCCGGTCGGTAGCGTAATACGATATTATCATTTATCGCTTTATCTTTGTTGGCAGCAATTCTCATGCCTACGTCGCAGCCTATCATACCTTTAGCGTCCGGAGTATTGCTAGATGAATTGATAATGCATTTAGCGCTCTTCCACTTTTTAGAGTATGTCTGATCGGAATAAGCATCTGTCCATGAGTTATCATATACGCTAACCAAAACATCGCCTACATTGTAATAATTAAAATAGTACATAGCGGTTTTAGGCTTCGTAGTAGTGTAGTTAGCCTCAGTATAGAGGATACCGTTGCTTATGTCTTTTGCGGCAGGATCTTTTCTGGACTGCGTCATCAGATATGCGCCTTGAACATGACCTTTACTATCAAATTTTGCAACGCCCTCCGTCTCTTCGATATTTCTAGCGTTAAAATTCGCCCATAGACTTACGGCATTTTTATCCCATACTCTTCTAAATGCTGCGTCAAATTTAGAACTTGTACCATTTAATACGCACGAGACATCATCACTCTTGCCAAAAGAGCCTTTTTTGATAGCTTCCGGATCAATCTCGTATTTGCCCGTTTCGGCATTGTATTTAGCACCGGAATATTCTACTGCAGTACCGCCATAACAACTATCTTCTTTAACGCCACGTTTTAATGTAGTGGAAGCATTCTTTCTATCTACATAATAGGATTGAGTAGAGACATTAGCCGCGCATTCATTAGATATAAACGGACGCAAGTAGGTTTGAATGCCGCGAATCTTGGTTGATATATCTTGAGTATCATCAGAATCCGCGCCATAGCTCTTACGTAGATGATAGCGTTGATTGCCCAAATCCCCGCCAATTTCTGCTGTGTAGTTAGGTACGCCGTTGCCGCTATAGCTTCTGGCCGATATTACATGAGCCAAGATATCTGCATTTTGTGTATAATCACCACCTACGCGCAGATTACTAGGATTAAGTACGCTGGAGCCATCACCTTTTTTAGTTATATCGCCGCTAGCGGTGGTATCTACGATCTTACTATACTTGCCCGAATCCTTCAGCGCTTTTGTATCTACATTAAAATATGCAGGACGAAGCACGAAGTTATCGCTACCGCATATATGGAAAGAGCCGTCTTTTGACATTTGAATTCCGAACTCATCTTTAGCAGCCTTTATATTATCTTCAAGCTTCTGCAGCTCTGGTTGTATTTTATTCTCCCAAATGTCCTTCTTTTGGTTCTCGGTTAGATTTTTGTTGCACCAACCAAATTTCTCACCAGACTCACAATATCCATATCGCTTTTTAAGCTCCCATTTCTTGAGCTCCGAATAATAAGCCTTAGGATCGCTGTTATTTAAATCTTTGTTTTTTATATACTGATCTAAATCGGACCCTGAGGCAACTTGATTATCCGGACGATAGCTAAGCATAAATGTAAGACCCTGATATGCATCTCCTATCTCTATATCGTTTAGCTCTAAAATACTTTTTCCTTTAAAATCCACTTCCTTATCGATAGTGTAATCGGTTTTGTCCTTCATCTTAAACGGAATTTTTAAGGAATCGGTTACGGATCGGCATGAGTAAACTGCGCTATTTCCCTTATGGTCATCGGCAATTTTATCCGAGGTAGTAGCGGCATTTCTCGCCCTGACAACGGATAAATACAATTTACCGCTCAAGTCAAATTTTTCAAGTTTTCTGGCCTCGCTACCGATATATATGAGCTTACCGGTATTTGGATCTTTTTTGAAGTAAGGAGAATTTGCAGCAGCATCGATATATTCCGTACATTTACCAGTTTCATTGTTATACTCCTTACAAAATTGGCTCTCATAATCCGGTCTAAAGATAAGTTTTGCATCGAAAGGCTTATCGGAGATTTGAGTATATAGTCTATCATCGTCGTCATTTTTACTAAAATTCTTATTGACTACCTGCAAACCGCTTAAAGGTAGGATATTAACGCTTTTAGAAACCTTTGTCGCGTCGCATAATTCAAGCTCGGAAGCGCTATCCATCTCTATGAAGACTCGCTGACCGCCGCCTATATCTAAGCTCATCTTATAACTTAGTGTCACGGCAGGAGCTTGAAGAATTTTTGCACCGGTATTAACGGTAGCGTTAAACTCACCATACGCCGCTTTACCTGGTCTCATTAGACCGCCCACCGGAGTAGTCGTGCCAGCTTTTATCTCTCCTGCACCCTCGCCGATATGGAATTTTAAGACATTCCTATCTAGCATCGTAAATTGCCTATTATTATAGATAGGATCCGTGACGTTTGGGGTGCCACCTTTTATGACGTCTTTCATCGTCTTGTATGCACCCTGCTTCCCGTCGCGTAGATAGACCAGATCTTCGGCTACCGCTGCGGGTATGGTATCCGTAGTGGTATTGATAGGATTGTTTACAGTTAGTTTATTATTTATAGTAGAACTATCTTTAGTATAGGTAGCGCCCGCTTGAGAAAAGTCGATCGATACTACCGCACCTGCTGCATCTTCGCTATTGCCGCCATTCAATCTATTTTCAAATTTCATTCTATAATAGATATTTTCACCCGCAACTACCGGGTTTTTGATCTGCTCAGGCTTATTATTAGTAACCTCAGAGCCGCTATATCTGGAGCCTATAATCTTTCCGTTTTGCGGATCTTCGTCTTTGGTTCTAAAGAATTTTACCCAGTTAGCGGCATTATATACCTCATACTGATAGCACATTTGAGGGACATACAAATCGGCGGAAATAGCAATCATACTTATGAAGTTTTGATCGGCTTGACCTCCGTAGAGATTTTCCCACGCCGCACCCAAAGAGATGTCTAGACTAGATTGCCCATTCTTCATCTTTGAACTGATATCGAATTCGTCCAGATCAAATCCACCTAAATAATCGGTGCCGTATGGATAGCTATACTTATAGGTGCCGTTATCATTTATAAGTAAAGCGACAGAGCCGTCGTATATATTAGCGCGATCGTTAGCTAACCATTTATTAACCCCACCGGATCCGTATAGCGAATCCATTTGTGTGGTTCCTTTGTGTTGAACTTTAAAATACTCGTCGGAGGTCATTTTTCTCTCGCCACCAAACCCTAAAAACCCTAGCTTTGCATTTACGGCCCCACTTTTAGGTGTATAAAATCCATTGATGGTAGCGTTAATGGTTATAGGCGTATATCCATTATTCCAAGGGGTGACGACAAAATAATCGCCGTAAATAGTTACATTTTTTGGTTTAAAATATTTATTTTTATATTCTACGGCCTCTTTATAAGTCATTTTTTGACCCGTTACGCTATCGTTAGATTGTAAATTATTTAGCAAATCCCTTCTGGAGTTGGCGGTTTTATCATATACTACGATTATTCCCCATCCGCCATATGGTCCAATCTTAACATTATCGAACTCTCCGTTGGTAAAATCTGCACCGCTTTGATCCATACCATCACTCGTTCTTACGTTTCCTACAGTAAATTCAATGCTGTCGGAATAATCTACAAAATATCGCTTGACTAGATCGGTAATATCTTTAGTGCAGCCATATTTTAAACGCAAACGTAAGGGGTCGCCAGATTTTGCCAAAAAGTTCCAAGCAGCCGTTCCTTCGCATCTATCTCTATGAACATCTTCTATTATGCTAGCTGTACCTTTTGAGCTTTTCATTTTAAATTTCACCCATTTATACCACTGAGCAAAACCGGTAAGTTTTTTTCCGTCTTTGCTGTTGTATTCTGCTTGGCTGTTAAAATCAGTCGTGCTGAATATATTTCCCTGCCAATAAAGTCTCGCATAGACTATATCGTCTTTAGTCACGCCCTTAGGAAGCCTCAAAACAGCTTTTGAACTATTCAAATAAAACTGTCCGTCGCCGTCATCTTTAATGTATGTGCCTTTTGCTCCCCACATGTAATCACGGCCTAGAGCAGAAGGCCAGCTTAAACTAATCACCGGCTTTCCGGTCACGGCGTAGTCTCCAAAGACGTATGTGCCCGCACCGCCGAATCTAACTATCGGCTTTTGGTTTAATTCGTCAGACCGATTTTTTATAGTGGTGAAATTATACAAACCCTGATCTCCGTTCCAAGTCCAACCACCTCTCCTTCCGTCCAGCACGCCATCGTCACGATACTCGTTGCTTATTGGGGTAGCAGAATTTATCTTCACGTTCGACCTGCTATCATCTGCAAACGCGTTTGTCAAACAACAAACGAACAGCGCCAAAATCGGCACCAACCTAAAACTCTTAACTTTCATGATACTACCCTCCGGTCAATAACATAATTTTTAGCTACTATTTTACATTTTTTTTGCTTAAATTTTATATGGATATGGAACAAATATAAATAAATTTTAAAGATTTCCTAAAAGAAAGATTTTATAAAATGCGATTTTATTTATCTTGGGCTACATTAAAAATAATATAATAACAAATAAACAACAACTCTCAAACAATTAAAGTAAAGGCGCGAGAATTCCGCGCCTTAAAAATTCTAAAATTCTAAAATTCTAAAATTCTAAAATTCTAAAATTCTAAAATTC
>CAUPXM010000026.1:0-25105 GCA_963515585.1 uncultured Campylobacter sp. | reverse complement strand
TATTCCTTGTATTTATGATGTAGCTTGTGATTTTAAAGAAGGCTTAGCTTGTGTCAAAAAAGATGAAAAATTAGGTCTAATAGACAAAACAGGAAAAGAAGTCATTCCTTATATCTATGATGGATTCCGGGATTTTGAAGAAGGCTTAGCTAGGGTCGAAAAAGATGAGAAATCTGGCTTCATAGACAAAACAGGAAAAGAAGTTATTCCTTGTATTTATGATGGAGCCGGGGATTTTAAAGAAGGCTTAGCCATTGTCGGAAAAGATAATAAAATTGGCTTCATAGACAAAACAGGGAAAGAAGTTATTTTTTGTGCTTGTTATGGCATCTCAGATTTTCAAGAAGGCTTAGCTCTAGTTAAAAGAGATGAAGGATGGGGCTATATAGACAAAACAGGAAAAGAAGTTATTCCTTGTATTTATGATGGCGCTTCATACTTTTGCAAAGGTTTGTCTTGGATCAAAAAAGATGAAAAATTAGGTCTAATAGACAAAACTGGCAAAGAGATCGTTTCTTGTATTTATGATGATATATTGGTCTTAGGCGATACCATATCTGATATATACGATCAATTCATATATTATAAAGGATATGTTAAGGTCAAAAAAGACGGCAAGTGGGGTTTACTAGACTATGAGGATAATGAAATTTTAAAGCCTATGTTTTACGACGAAGTAGAACTCGTGAAAGTTTTAAGCGACGACTACGTCAAAATCATACTAGACGGTCGCGAAACTATCGTAGATAGAAACGGCAAAATAATATCGTAAATTTAAAGGAGAGATAATGATTAGCGTAGAGCAGGCGATCGAGGATCTGAAAAACGGCAAGATGCTCGTTATGGTCGATGACGTCGATCGCGAGAATGAGGGCGATTTGGTGTTTGCGAGCACATTTAGCAGCGCAGAAAAGGTAAATTTTGCTATCACGCACGCTCGCGGAGTGCTGTGCGTGGCGCTTAGCCCGCAGATAGCGCAGCAGCTGGGTTTAAGCCTGATGGTCGATAAAAACACTTCAAGCCACGAGACAGCCTTTACCGTCACGATCGACGCAAAGGACGCCAAGACGGGCGTGAGCGCGTATGAGCGCAATATGACGATCGAGCTGATGTCGCGCGTGGGCGCTCGCGCGGATGATTTCGTCCGCCCTGGGCATATCTTCCCGCTCATCGCCAAAAGCGGCGGCGTGCTCGCTCGCACGGGGCACACTGAGGGCTCTACGGATCTATGCCGCTTGGCGGGGCTTTCGCAAAGCGCCGTGATCTGCGAGATCGTCAAAGACGACGGCGATATGGCGCGCAGGGACGATCTGGAAAAATTCTGCGCGCAGCACGGCATCAATATGATCTCGGTCGCGCAGATCGTGCAGTACCGCCTAAAGCACGAAACTCTCGTTAAATTTAGCGAGCCAAAAAGCGCTCTGCTGTGCGGCGAGGCGGCGAAATTTTACGACGTGAGCGATCACGAGGGCAACGAGCACCGCGCATATATTTTCGGCGAGCTGGGAAAGAGCGCGCAGACGAACGTGAAATTTCATAAAATTTCAAGCGATCTGGAGTTTTTAAGCGATGCGAAATTTAATGATTTCATGCGCGATCTGGAGATTTTGCGCAAAGAGGGCGGCGTGCTTTTGATGCTAAAATCCGCGCAAAATCGCGCTGATTTTAAGAGTTTCGGTATCGGAGCGCAAATTTTAGCGCATCTGGGCGTGAGAAAAATCAAAATTTTAAGCAAGAGCGAGCCGAAAGACTACGCGGGGCTTAGCGGATTCGGGATCGACATAGTTTGATAGCTCATATCGATTTGGACAGCTTCTTCGTCTCGGTCGCGAGACTTGCCGATCCCGCGCTTGCGGGTAAAAAGATTGCGGTCGTCGGAGGCGGCGACGAGGAGATTTTCGGCGGCAAGAGCGAGCTTGGTAGCGTGATTTTAAGCGCGAGCTACGAGGCCAGAGCGGACGGCGTGCACTCGGCGCAGCCCGTTAAAATCGCGCTCGGACTCTGCCCGCAGCTGATTTTGGTGCGCTCGCAGCACGGCGAATACCGAAAAATTTCACGCGAAATTTATGAGTTTTTACTAAACTTTACGCCCGAGATCGAAAAATTTAGCATCGACGAGTTTTTTCTAAATTTACGCGGTACGGCATACGACGCGGACGCGCTGGGCTTTGCCGCGTTTTTGCAAAGCGAGATTATGCGCCGCTTTAGCCTTCCGTGCAGCGTAGGGCTTAGCGAAGCAAAACTGATTGCAAAGCTCGCTACGAGCCTTGCCAAGCCCTTCGGCGTGCGGCAAATTTTAAAATCGCAAATCGCGCGCGAGCTATCTACCGTGCCGGTAGCGAAATTCCCCGGCATCGGCAAAGCGGCGCAAAAAATGCTCGGCAAATACGGCATCGTAAGCTTCGGCGACGCGTTAGGGCACAAAGAAATTTTTGAAAAGATGGGCGCAAACGGCAGGAAAATTTTTGCAGCCCTTAGCGGCGAGGATGAGGGCGAGGTCGTCTCAAAGCGCGAGCGCAAAAGCATCGGCTTTGGGCGCAGTTTTGCTCCATGCGCCGATCGAGACGAGCTGCGGCGTAAAATTTTAATTTTGGCGCGCCATTTGGCGGGCGAAGTGCTCGCCAGAGGCCTAAAGCCCGCGACGTATGACCTAAAGATCCGCTACAAATCGCGCGAGGAGTTTTCGCACCAGATCAGCCGGGATAGGGCGTTTAGCTTAAATTTGCTGAGCGAGACCGCGCTTGAGCTGTTTAAGCTCTGCGACGTGAAAAAAGGCGCGCAGATAATCCACGTAGCGCTAAATCTTTCAAATTTCGGCGGCAGATCGGGCGGCTCGCTGCTCTTTGGCGAGATCGATAAGAAGCAGCAGAGCTTGGATCGATCTTTAAGCAGGATTTGGGAAAAATTCGGCATCGAAAAGCTAAAAAAAGCGAGCGAAATTTGATTAAATTTAAAGGAAAAAGATGAAATTAGGCGAGCTATACTCGGTGATCTGCATAATCTTTGCGACGAATTTCAGGGGCGTGATAGATGAGCAGAAGTTGCGCGGCTTGGGCAAAAACTGGATCATCGTAAATAAAAATATCGAGAACAAAAACGGCCACGAGCTTTGGCAAAAGGTGCAGAGTGAGGACTATGCGGCGATAGGGCGCGATTTTGAGGCGCTAAAAGAGGCGTTTGAGATGGATTTTTTCAAGCTCATTAGCGAAAGCGAAGTGGAGCTGTTTTATGAAAAATGCCGCTTCAAAAAGCCTTTTGCAGAGCTTAAAAGCGCTCACGCAGCCAATATGCTAGCGCTGCTTGCTATGATCTTTAAGCAAAACACGGACGCGAAATCGCATAAAATTTTGACGCTATATCTGGCGCAATTTATCATTCCGAGCTTTTCCGCGCTTGCTACGCACGTGCAGATAAACGCCAAAAGCAGCTACTACAAGGCGCTCGGGTGGTTTTTGGCGGATTTTTGCCGCGTGGTGAAAGAGACGCTAGGACTCAGGGTTTAAAGAAGCGGAATTTTGAAGCTTTGCGGTGCGAAATTTTAAAATTCTAAACGATTTTGGCGGCGCAGCATTCTATGGAATTTTAGAATTTTGCCTGCGCGGAATTTTAGCGGCATGGAATTTTACAAAATTTTAAAATTTCGTAGTCCGCGAAATTTGAGATGAAATTTTAAAGGAAAAATTTGAATTACTGGAACGAAATTTACGCCCACTTTGATCCCGTGGCGTTCAGCGCGTTTGGTATAAACGTGCACTGGTACGGCATTATGTATGTTTTGGCGCTACTTACGGCGCTATTTATGGCAAAGTATTTTGTAAAAAAAGACGGCCTTGGCTTTAGCGATAAGATGCTCGATCGCTACTTTATCTGGGTCGAGGTTGGCGTCATTTTGGGCGCGCGATTGGGATACATCGCGATCTATTCGGGCGAGGCAGCGTGGTATTTCAGCCATCCGTGGCAAATTTTCAACCCCTTTCATAACGGCGAGTTCGTGGGCATTCGTGGTATGAGCTATCACGGCGCGGTCGTCGGATTCGTGATCGCGACGGTTTGGTTTTGCAAAAAATTTAAAACCGATATGTGGGCGCTGCTCGATCTCGTGGCACTTAGCGTGCCGCTTGGGTATTTTTTCGGACGCGTGGGAAATTTTTTAAATCAGGAGCTTTTTGGGCGCGAGACGAGCGAGCCATGGGGGATCTTAGTGGGCGGCACGCTGCGCCATCCAAGCCAGCTTTACGAGGCGGTTTTGGAAGGACTGGTAATTTTTGTGATTTTATTTTTCTACCGTAAATTTAAGAAATTTAACGGCGAGTTGATATGTCTGTATGCGATGCTATACACGGCGTTTAGATTTTTCGTAGAATTTTTTAGGCAGCCGGACGACGGGCTTGGGTTTATATTTTTAAATTTATCGATGGGGCAAATTTTATCTTTGGTGATGTTTTTGATAGCAGTTTTCTTAAAGAAGTCTTTGAAGAAAAAACTAATTTGCAGAAATTAAATTAATCTAAAGTTAAAAAGTAATATAATCTCTTTACAAAAATGTAAATTTTCGTTTAGCGGGGATTTATAATCATCTTTTTTAAGGAGAACCTATGCTAGGTCGCATTGAAGGCTTTACGGGCAGATCCATAGACGGCAAAAAAAGCCGCATTATGGCTTTGCAAGATGTGGCGCAAAGCATCAGCGGGCTGATTTTGGCCTGTTTTATGCTGTGTCATATGATATTTACCGGCACGATTCTGATCGGTAAGGGCGCGTTTGAGGGCGTCGTACATTTCGCCGAACCGGGCGGAATTTATTTCGTCACAAACATCGTCGCTTTTGTAATTTTCGTGATTTTCGTGATTCACGCATTTTTGGCGATGAGAAAATTTCCGGCTAACTACGCCGCTTACAGAGCGTTTAAAGCGCACAAAATGCGAATGAAGCATTGCGACACGACGCTTTGGTGGTTTCAGTTTTGGACGGGATTTTTCCTATTTTTCTTTGCGGCGGCTCATATTTTAATGATCGTATTCGGTCCGAAAATTACTGCAGATCTTGCTATCGCTCGCTTCGGACAGCTTCATCTATTTTATTTTGTTTTATTGATTTTCGTAGTAACTCACGCTAGCATCGGAATTTATAGATTATATATGAAATGGATCAGCATAGACGGCACGAAGGCGGAAATTCAAAGGAAAAGAGCCCTCATCAAAAAGACGGTTTTTATCGTTTGGGGCGCATTTTTCTTGCTTTCGATAATCGCCGATTTCAAATGGTTAAGTTTAGAATAGGGAGCTTAGGATGAATGTAATATATTGCGATTCTTTAGTTATTGGCGGCGGTTTGGCGGGCTTAAGAGCTGCGATCGCTACCGGCGAGAAGGGGCTTAGCACCATCGTTTTGAGCCTGATCCCCGTTAAGCGCTCGCACTCTGCAGCAGCTCAAGGCGGCATGCAGGCGTCTCTGGGAAATTCCAAAATGAGCGAGGGCGATAATGAGGACGTGCACTTTGCCGATACGGTAAAAGGAAGCGACTGGGGCTGCGATCAGGATGTCGCTAGGATGTTTGCGCAAACGGCGCCTAAGGCGATCCGCGAGCTTGCGGGCTGGGGCGTTCCTTGGACCAGGATTACTAGAGGCGAGCGAAGCGCTATTATCAACGCTCAAAAAACCACGATCACCGAAAAAGATGAGGTTCACGGACTTATCCACAGCCGCGACTTCGGCGGCACAAAAAAATGGCGAACCTGCTATACCGCCGATGCTACGGGACATACGATGCTTTTTGCCGTTGCGAACGAAGCGCTAAAGCATAACGTCGATATTCATGATAGAAAAGAAGCGATTGCGCTAATTCATGCAAATAACCGCTGCTATGGCGCAATCGTGCGCGATTTGGTTACCGGTGAGCTCATCGCATACGTCTCAAAGGGCACGTTGATCGCTACCGGCGGCTATGGAAGAGTATATAAACACACTACAAATGCCGTCGTTTGCGAGGGTATCGGCGCGGCTATTGCGCTTGAGACGGGCGTAGCGCAGCTTGGAAATATGGAAGCGGTGCAGTTTCACCCAACCCCTATCGTTCCGAGCGGAATTTTACTTACTGAGGGTTGCCGCGGCGACGGCGGAATTTTACGCGATGTGGATGGCTACCGCTTTATGCCGGATTATGAGCCTGAGAAAAAGGAGCTTGCTAGCCGCGACGTCGTAAGCCGCCGCATAATGGAGCACATCCGCGCAGGTAAGGGGGTAAAGAGCCCTTACGGCGAGCACGTTTGGCTTGATATATCGATCCTCGGACGCGAGCATATCGAGAAAAATTTACGCGACGTACAAGAAATTTGCGAAATTTTCAACGGCATCGATCCTGCCGACACCGAGGTAATAACCGACGAGCAGGGCAGGAAGCGCGGCAAGGGCTGGGCTCCGATCCTTCCTATGCAGCACTACTCTATGGGCGGTATCAAAACAAAAGCTACGGGCGAGAGTCCAACGTTAGCTGGACTTTTCAGCGCCGGCGAGGCTGCGTGCTGGGATATGCACGGCTTTAACCGCTTGGGCGGAAATTCCGTCGCCGAAACCGTCGTCGCGGGAATGATCGTGGGCGAGTATTTTGCGGAATATTGTCAAGGACACGACGTCGATATCAATACGCACGATATACAAAAATTCGTAGATAAAGAGCAAAACTACATGAAAAGCCTACTTGAAAAAGAGGGTAAATTTAACGTATTCGAGATCAAAAACAGGATGAAAGACGTTATGTGGGAGCACTGCGCAATCTTCCGCACCGGCGAGGGATTAGCCAAAGCCGTAAAAGAGCTCGAGGAGCTTTACAAGCAGTCCTTGGACGTCAAAGTAAGCAATAAAGAGCTTTTCGGAAATCCTGAGCTTGAGGAGGCTTACCGCGTACCGAAGATGCTAAAGCTCGCGCTTTGTATCGCTAAGGGCGCGCTTGATCGCACCGAAAGCCGCGGCGCACACTTCCGTGAGGATTATCCGAAACGCGACGATCTAAACTGGCTAAAACGAACGCTTGCAAGCTGGAAGGAGGGCGATACTATGCCTACTCTAAGCTACGAGCCGCTTGATATTATGAAGATGGAGATGCCGCCTGCGTTCCGTGGATACGGCGCCAAAGGCAATATCATCGAGCATCCGGACAGCGCCGTGCGCCAAAAAGAGGTCGATGAAATTCGCGAGAAAATGCAAGCCGAGGGCAAAGGCAGATATGAAATTCAAGAGGCATTGATGCATTATGAATTGCAGCCAAAATATAAAGCACCTAACGAAAGAGCAGGTATAGGATATGAGTAGAAAAATAACAATAAAGGCATTTAAGTATAATCCGTTAAGCAAAATTTCAAAGCCGCACTTCGCTACTTACGAGCTTGAAGAGACTGACGGAATGACGCTGTTTATCGCGCTTAACGTGATTCGTGAGAAATTTGATCCCGAGCTAAGCTTCGACTTCGTTTGCCGCGCTGGTATCTGCGGTAGCTGCGGAATGCTCGTAAACGGTAAGCCGCAGCTTGCGTGCCGCACGCTTACTAAGGATTATCCGGACGGCGTGATCGAGCTTATGCCACTTCCATTTTTTAAGTTGCTAAAAGACCTCAGCGTTGATACGGGCAACTGGATGAACGCGATGAGCAAACGCGTAGAGAGCTGGATCCACACCGATCACGAAACCGATATCTCCAAACTTGAGGAGAAGGTCGAGCCGGAGGTCGCGCAGGAGGTTTTCGAGCTGGATCGCTGCATCGAGTGCGGTATCTGCGTAGCTGCATGCGGCGTAGCGATAATGCGAAAAGACTACATCGGCGCCGTCGGCATCAACCGCATAGCGCGCTTTCAGATCGATGCGCTGGATAAACGCAGCGACGAGGATTTTTACGAGCTAATCGGCGATGATGACGGAGTATTCGGCTGTATGACGCTGCTAGGCTGCGAAGACCACTGCCCTAAGCATCTTCCGCTTCAAAGCAAAATCGCCTATGTCCGCCGCAAGCTTGCCGCTCAGGGCAAATGCGGCTGCGGCAAATAAAATTTAAGCGGGACCTTCCCGCTTAAATTTTTATATTTCTTAATTTTCAATTTTTCATCTCAAGATAATTTTTCATTTTTTAACACTCAAGCAATGTTTTATTAATTAAATTTATTAATTTGTAAAGCTATTTTTAAATGAATTATACATAGCTATTTAAGTATAGATAAATGAAAATTTAATTTTAAATTCAGGGGGGGGGGGGGGGTATAATTAACTAATATCTAATTATAAAGAGTTGCTTAATGATAATAAAGCTGGAGTTAGACTGCTTAGAAAAGCAGGTATTAAATGTAATAAAAGGAGATAGAGATGAAAAGTCTAATTTTAATGACTCTAGTAGCTAGTAGTCTATTAGCTACTTGTGCTGATGGTGATTATGCTTGCCAACAGAAAGAGTTAGAAAGTAAGATGTTTTGGCAAAACTTAGATAATGAGCATAAAATGAGACAGCAACGGCTAATGAATCAAGCAGACCAACTTAGAATGCAAGCTGAGATGCAAAGGCAACAGCAGATAATGCAACAGCAGATGGAGCAGCAAAGACAACAGATGGAGTATCAGAGAATGCTACAAGAACAGCAGATGAGAAATCAGCAATTCTATAACTATAATAGGGGATATTAAATTATCAATGAAGTTTTGATTATATTGGGATTTTAGAAATTATATGAAAAATTATAAGTTATATGAAATAGGCGAAAAACATCTAGTTTCAGAAATTATAAAAATGCTTCATGCTGATGACCAACTAATGGGCGGTTTCGGACATGACAGCGCTTTTTTAGATATAAATATTAGTAAAGATGAAGTGCTGCTTATCAATACAGATAGGAGCGGTTTAAATTTAGCTTATACGATGGGATTAGATAATGGTAATTGTGTTGGAGATTTTGGTGTATCTCACGCTGTAAGTGATATTTTCGCTTCCGGTGGCGCGCCTATTTGTGTGAGTATTGCTCTTTTATTACCAGCAGATACTAATTTGAATTTTATTAAAGAGGTAATGAGCGGAGCAGATATGGCGGCAAAAAGGTATGGAGCATTTATAGCATGCGGAGATACGAAGAAGAGTGATAAATTTGCTATGGTTGTTACGGCTATTGGAAAATGTAAAAAAGATGAAATTCTTACTAGAAGTAATGCTAGGATGGGTGATTTTATAATAGCTACAGGATATTTTGGAACCATGGTCAGTGCTATGTTGGCTTTTAAAAACCATCTAGATATGTCTAAAGAATCAATACGGATATTTATAAATTCTTTAGTTTATCAAAATCCGCCTCATAAAATAGCCCATAAAATTTCAAAAGCTAAAATTGCAAATGCTTGTATAGATAATAGCGACGGTTTATCTAGTAGTATATACTCTTTGTGTGAAAGTAGCGGCCTAGGAGCTATTTTATATAAAGATAAAATTCCTATAATGCCTGCAAGCAGAAATGTGGCGAGGGTATTGGAAGTAGATGAATTTCAGTTTGCTTTAGCAAGTGGAGATTGGCAATTTATATACTCGGTTTCTAAAAATAACTTAGATTTGTTTATGGATATGACGCATAGGTGTAAAGTTCATGCAGCTATAATAGGTGAATTTATAGATGAAAATAAGGTGCTACTTCAATCAAATGGTACACATCATATATTAAAGCGAATAGAAAATGATAGGTTTAAAATTAGTGGGATGAGGTATTTTGATAGTTTTTCAAGAGATATGGATTACATTGTAAGGGGCAATAGCTGTGAGTAATACTATTGATGCCAATACTTTGGGAGAGTGCTGGTTAAAATGTATAGATACTGTTATAAAAAAGGGCAGCATTTTTTATGATGAGGATGTAAAAATTAAAGAAATTTTGGGATTACAAATAAAAATATCTAGTCCAAATACTAGCGATGAAATTATCTCTAAGTTTGGAGATCAAGAAGTTATATTGCATACTCTAAAGAAATTTTCAAAAGGTATAGTTATGGAAAATAGACCTTTTACATACGGTGATTTAATTTATAATAAAAATGGGGTTGATCAATTTAAATGGCTAGTTGATAGATTGAATAAAAAGAAAGAAACAAAGTCGGCTACTATATGTCTTTTAAAAGAAGGAGCAATAGACAATAATTTACCATGCTTGACTACTATTGACGCCAAAATAAGAGATGGACGACTAAATTTGCAATTCTTTTTTAGAAGCCAAAATGTATTCGGAAGACAATATGCGAATTTACTTGCCATTGCAAAATTACAAGCAGACTTAGCAGGCAGACTCTTGGTAAAAGTTGGTTTTATTGCTGGATATATTGCTTCGGCGCATATATATGAATATGACTTCGAAATGGCAAATCTCATATGCCAAGGTAATGATGTTGTTATAAAAGATAATTTTTATTCTTATGGACCGAAGTCTATTAGAAAAAATTTGAAATTTAGGAGTTAGAGATGTATGACAATAAAAGGCAAATAGCATTTGAGAATTTGGCTAAAAATTTTAAAATTTATATAGATACTAGCAGCCTCTTAAATAAAGCATTTGAACATTGGTTTGATAGAATTAAACCTTTTTTAAAAAAGTATAATAATTCCTTAAGATTGTTGCCTAAGGTATTGGATGAATTAAATTTAAATATAAATAATACAGATTTAGATATGGCTTCTACAACCAGTAAAATAGTAAAATTTTTAAAGAATATACATGATGAAAATTTAATTAAATTTGATGAGTGTGATATTGATAGGTCCCGCCTTAACTATTTTAATGATTTTTTTATTTCCCTCAAGTCTGATGATAAGATATTATTGATAACACAAGATTATGACATTTATAAAAACATTGTAGCGAAAGGAGTTGAAATAAGACGTATTAACAAGAGTAGTGATACTAGCAAATTTCATCCGGACGATATATCAAAAATAGATCCTAGAATTTTGAGACTTTCAAAACCAGCTTTTATGAAAGCTAATATAATGATTAGCAATGATGATAGAGAAAATTCTATCAGAAAAATCCCACAAGAGAACGATTTTGTTTATGATGACAATGGTAGAGCAGTGAAACTAGTAGAAAAAATTTCAGCTGGTGGCGAAGGGCTGATATATACTACGGATACGCAATACGTAGCAAAAATATATAAAAAGCAAAATAATACCGAACATAAATTTGCAAAATTAAAACTAATGGTAAGCACTTCCTTTGATTGCGAAGGAGTTTGTTACCCAGTTAGCTTGCTATACAATAGTGCAGAACATAGCGAATTTGTAGGATATTTAATGCCTAAAGCTAAAGGGATAGAGCTTCAAAAGAGCATATTTCAGCCAAAGGTATTCGAGAAAAAATATGGTAGTTGGTCTAGAAAAGATTTGGTTCAGTTATTAGTAACTATTTTACATAAGATAGTCTATTTGCATTCAAAGAATCTCATAATAGGCGATATAAATCCAGCTAATATTCTCTTTATATCTCCTATGGAAGTATATTTTGTAGATACCGATAGCTATCAGATAGGACCATTTCCATGCCCCGTAGGAACTATAAATTTTACTGCGCCTGAGATACAAGGGCGGCATTTTAGAGATTTCTTAAGGACTATGGAGAATGAAAATTTTGCAGTTGCTACGCTTTGCTTTATGATTATGATGACGGGTAAGACTCCGTATTCACATCAGGGTGGAACTGATCCTGCCGGTAATATTATAAAAATGCATTTTCCATATCGTTTTGGCATGAATGTAACGGATGAGGTCCCTGATGGTTTATGGAAATATATGTGGTCCCATTTACCATATATAGTTAAAGAGGCATTCTATAATACATTTAGTAGCAATGGAAAATGCTCAAAGCCAAACAAAAGATTAAGATCTAGCGAATGGTTGGAAATTTTTAAAAATTATCTAAAGATGTTTAATAGAGGGGAGTTGCAAAAGCAAGATGAGATGTCCTTAGAAATTTGGCCTACAAGAGCAAAAAAAGTAGATAAAACTAAATTTAAAAATTTTTAAAAGGAGAGAATATGAGTAAAGATATTATGGGTTTGGATGATTTGGCGTCAAATCCTACACCGAGAGTACCGGTATGCCTATGCCTAGATACTAGTGGATCAATGATGGGAAGTCCAATAAATGAACTCAATGAAGGCATAAAGCTTTTTTATGATGCCATAAAAGATGATGAGGTGGCGTTATATTCAGCAGACATAGCCATAGTCACATTTGGTAACGGTGGAGTGCAAATCGTGCGAGATTTTACGGGACTTTCAATCGACGATAGTTTACCGAATCTAAGTGCGAATGGCGGTACTCCTATGGGGGAAGCCGTAAATTTAGCTTTAGAAATTTTAGAGAAAAGAAAGAGTGAATATCGCTCGAAAGGGGTAGATTATTATCAGCCTTGGCTTATTTTAATGACTGACGGAATGCCTGATAGTATGGCAGCTTTGGAGACCCCAGTTGCTAAAACTTGCGAGCTTATTAATAATAAAAAGCTTACTATTTTTCCTATAGGAATAGGAGAGAGCGCAGATATGAACGTATTGGCTAGATTTTCACCTAAAAGACCGCCACTGAGATTGCAAGGCTTAAAATTCAAAGAATTTTTTGCTTGGCTTAGTCAAAGTGTCTCTAGGACTTCGCAATCAACTCCTGGTGAAAGTGTAAAGCTGGATGTAGATGGAATAAAAGGTTGGGGAGAGCTTTGATGTATAAAATCTGCGGGATTGCATTGCGAGGTAGAGGGCATATAAAACATAATATGCCCTGCCAAGATAAAATAGCATATTTTCAAAGTGGTAATTTAAATATAATAGCATTGAGCGATGGGGCAGGTTCTGCGAAATACTCACATTTTGGAGCTGAGAAATCCGTAAAATTTGTTTGTGAAGAATTTAGTAAAAATTTTGATGGATATTTTAATCAGCAAGATGGAAATGTTGTAAAATCAGCAATTCTTTCAAAAGTAAGATCTAGGATGATTGATCTAAGCAACGAGCACGATTGTGAAATTTCAGACCTGGCGCATACCTTGCTTTTTGTGGCGATAAAAGATAAAAATTTTATACTATTTCATATAGGTGACGGGATTATCGGCTGTGTAAAAAACGGACAAATCAAAGTAGCTTCATTGCCTACAAATGGCGAATTTGCAAATGTTACTGTTTTTGCTACCTCTGATGATGCTTTACAAAATGCAAAAATTATAAAAGGAAAAATTGATCAAATAGAAGGCTTTGTATTGATGAGTGATGGAAGTAGTGAGAGTTTTTACGATAAACAGTCAAAAAATTTGACTAAAATTCTGCTAAAGCTTATAAATTTTAAGTTGCGCGCCGCTACCGGATGCAAGCTTTTTACCGTATACGCCGCACTGCTAATCGTTGATGTCGCCGCAGACATCGTCTACGGCATGCTGCAAGTACTCGCGCCGCCCCTCATCACCCCAAGCGTCGTAAAATACATGGCGCTAGCGAATTTGTTATTCGAGCCCTTGGCGCCTGCGGTGCTGCTCCTTGCCTGGCCTAGTATGAAAAGCTCCGCGAGCTCGCAGGATCTGTGGCATTAGGCGCGCAGGGCGACGATTTTACGCGAGAGGTTTAAATTTGAATCGCCGCATTGCGATTGTTTTTCGATCGCCTAAGCGGTACAATTTCGCACATTTTAAAATTTACGGTGCGACGAAATAAGCGCGGAATTTCATCTTGCAAAGGCGGAGTTTGGAATTTTAAATCCTCGTTGCGCGCCGCTCAGCCCGAGCGTATCGGCGACGGCGTTTGCAAACGCGGCGTAGCAGGGACCTAGCAAGCGTCTGCGCCAAAGACGCTCGCTTTTTTTTGACGCCGTTTTGTAAATTGTAGCGAAAAATGCGCCGCGAAAGGTTTGCAAACTTTGCTACGATGCGACTATTGAGATTTACATCGCGACGTTACGATGCCTTGAGTTTAAAATATCTTCATCGCGCATAATGAAAGCGGGCGTTTCAAATTCAATGCATACGCCTTTTGCAGGCATATCGGCTCGTATCCAAACGAAATTTTATCCGTCGTTTGCGCTCCCGAGACGATGCGCTCGGCAAGCCCAATCTTTTTCAATAGTATGCAGCTAAAAAATTTGATTTTATACCTAAATTTAAAAGCTCCGATTTCAATTTCAATCCCGCCCTTTGATTGCACCGACGCAGGCTAGAGCATACTTTAGCCGCTTAAAATTTATAAACGAAGCGCAATCCCGCGTTGATCCCTTCTTTCTTGCCGCTTAAACCCTCTAGTTTCAAGGAAGTATCCAGCTTGCCGCTCGAATACTTCGCGCCGATCTCGCCGATAGCGGTATTGCCCTTGACGCTCGCGGCATCAATATCCATAGCGTGGGTACTATTATAGCCGCCGATCTTGCCTTTAAATTCTCGCTCGAAAGCGGCTCCCGCGAAAAGCTCCACGTTATCGCTTACGTCGAAATTAAATCGAGCGCCTGCCCTGCTTCTTACAGAATCGATACCCTCCAGCTTGATGCCCTCGCCCAAGACCTCCGTTTTCTTAGAATCGATATGCGTATAAAAGCCCTTGACATAAACGTCCGCATTGAGATTAGCGCTCAGCTCGAAAATCTTACCGAGGGCTAAATTTGCCCCGTAGTAGGTTCTCGTTACGTCGTATTCGGCCCTTCCCGAGGCCAGAGAAGCCTCGTAGTCCGATTTGATGCGACCGATTTTGGCTCCCGATTTGGCATAGAAATTTTCCGCCAAGTCGAATTCGCTCACAATGCCCGCCCCCGCGTATTTGAGATCGCCGCTGCCTTTGACGGCGAAATCATTGAAGCTCTCATATTTACCGCCGCCCGTTTCTACGTATCCTCCCAGGCTCGCGCCGTCCCCAATACGGCCCATCGCTCCTGCGAGCACGGAGATACCTTTGTTTTCTACATAGGAGCCGGAATTGTAGCGCATATTAAAACCTCCCGCATACGCAAACGTTCCGTCTGCGGTATCCGTTATTCCCGAAAGGATATCGTCGCTTTGATTTATCGCGCCTAGCACCGCGGCGCCGGTTTCCAGCGTATTTTTATTTTGCGCCATTAGCTTCGCTCCGATTCGATCAGAATTCGGCAGAGGCTGCGGATCGGGATTTATCGTGATTTTGGTTACGTCGGCGATCAGGTCTTTATCGTCGTTAGCGCTACGCAAGGCGAATGTATAGGCAGTCGAAAGCCCGCTTTGAACTAACTGTTCGGAGCGGTTAGCCATATCGCCGAATTTTATCCCGCTTGCGGTTTTTATGAGATTTACGCGATCGCCCGATTTGAGCTTATCCGCTCCGTTTGCTATACCCACGCCGATAGTCGCTTTGCTTATATCGGTTAGCTCGCCGCTTACTAAATTTAAAATCGTCTCGTCGTTTGCGGTATCCGCGGCTAGATAGAAATTGAGTTTTTCAAAGCCCGCGATCGATTTAAACGTATCGTTTTTGCCGTAGACGTTGAAAGTGTTGCCGCTTAATTTTTGGTTTTCCCGACCGAATGCGACGCAGAGATCCAATCGGCTCCAATCTTTATCGCGGACATATACGTTAAGCACGTTATCTCTCGCTTCCGCACCGTCGTGCGCCCACATTATATTTGCAACGTCTATCCTACCGCGAAGATCGTCCGCATCTTTGAGATTTACGACGTTGTTCGTAAGCTTACTATTTCCCCATGCAAATGCGGCCCGCATAGCGCTCAACGAATCGCCGATCGTGCCGCCGTTGATATTTAAAACGTTACCATCGGCGGTACCGCTATTGCCGAGATACGCAGCGGTAAAGGTAGTCGTTAAACGTTCGCCTTTGGTACCGTTGATATTAAGCGTATTTTCATTCGCCGCACCCCCATTGATATCTACAACCGAAAGACCGTGATAAATCATAGTGCCGTTTAAATTTAAGACATTTTTCGTAGCCGTAGCTCTACCGTTTGATTCAACGAGATGCGTTTTCCTGAGCTCACCGCCGTTTAGATTCAGCGTATTTTCGCTAAATACGGTACCGTCCTGCTGCGAGGAAGCTACGTTTATACTATTGAGCGTACCGCCGTTCATCGTCAAAGCATTGCCCTTAAGCGTCTGATCGGCTGCCGTGGCGCTATTTACGATGATATTATTCAACGGGGAATTATCGCTCGGTTGGCTATCGAGCGTAATTATCTGCGCGACGGTCGGATTTTTTACCGTTAGGGTTCCGTCGTCGACGTCTTTTTCATAGACATCGTAATTATTTAAATCCGTGGTTTTATCGATCGTAAGCGGATTCGCAACGGGTATGGCGTAAAGTTGACCGGCGAGCGCCAAAGATAAACTCGCGCCGATAGTTTTACTGTGCATTTTGAACTCCTCCATAAATGCGAGATGAAATAGCGGCAAGCGAACTCAATTTAGCGACGCTTTTGCACGCTAAAATTTGAAATGTATTATACTCCTATCAATATTAAAGAATTATTAACTATTAAATTTTTAAAGTAGCATTAAAAAATATTCGTTTTGCGGCGTAAATTTAAAGCACAAACGCAATAAATTTCGCTCAATTTACATTGTGAAATCGCAAAAATCGCCCATCCTCAAGAAACGAATTTAGCATCACGCCGGCGCATAAATTTGCAGCGCAACGGTAACGCCGAATTGATGCTGCGGGCTCGTAGCAAATGCTCCGCGATATTGGTAAATTTCCGAGTGCGATTGCGTTAGACGGTCGCTTCGCGCCGAAAATACGGGCGTTAAATTTGACGCTCGCGGCAAAATCAAGTGCAGCTTCGAGCCGGCCCGATCGTAGACGGCATCGGAAGCAATACGGCGCGTAAAGCCTTAAATTTCGGCGCGGAGCCGTTTACCGCCCGTATCCTCCCCTACCTTTTAAATTTTCGTCGTAATCCACCCCGTTCGTCATTCGCCTGCGCGAAGCGTCAAATTCATCGCGCAGCGGGCTTTTGCGCACGTTAAACTGCAGCGGCTCTATGCCTAAAATATCGGCTAGCACGTGAGCCAGATCGTCGCTCATAAAAGGCTCGTCCTTCGCCGCGCCTATGCGCCGCCAAAGCTCCGCATGATCGGCGATAAAGCTTTTTGAAGCGATGAAAAGCAGCGGAATTTCGTAGGTGAATCGGGTATTGATGTTGTGCCCGATGAGGCCGTTTTGTTCATAGATATTCTCTCCGTGATCGCTGAGATAGACGATGAGGCTGTCCTCATCCGATGAATTTCATTCACCACGTAGTCGTTATACAGCACGCTGTTATCGCAGCACGCGAGGGCGACCTTTTGCTTTTGCGTAAACGGTAAGGCGATATCGTCGCTTTTAAATTTATCAAATTCCTAGGGATAGCGTTTTTTATAGTCCATATGATTTCCCATGAGATGCACGACGTAGAAATTTCGCTCGCGCTGCGATTTTTTCGCCTCTTTGATGATCGGCAGCAGCGCGCCGTCGTGCGCGACTCGCATGCTATCGAGCTTATCGCTTGTGGAAAGAAAGATGCTTTTTTTCGGCGCGATCGGCGGCACTTTTTGCGCTAAGGGCAAATTTGCCGAAGGCTTCTTGATTGCTGATCCACATCGTGCGAAAGCCGCTCAGCGCGAACATATCGATAATGCTAAGGCTCTCAACCACGGCCTTTCGCGCTCGCTTTCGTAGTCGCTGAAATTAAGTATCCGCATCAGCGCGGGATTGGTCGCGCCGTAGCACGAAACAGTATCGCTAAATTTAATAAGCAGCCCCCGCCGCTGCAGATCGTTTAGCAAAGGCGTCGTATCTTTGCCGTATCCGTAAAGCGACATATGGCCGCGCTGCAGGCTCTCGCCGATAATCAGCACGACGTTTTTAATCTGCGTTGCGTTAAAATCAAGCGCGGAATTCGCCCGCTTCGCCTCGTCGTAGCCACGCTCGATGCTTTGCAGATCGGCAAGGAAATTTGCATCGCCGAGATAATCTTTTACGACGAACGCGAACTCAAGCGGAGCGTATGTGCCGAGCGTCGCGCGATAACGCTCGCCACCGCTTGCGATTTTGGTCGCCGTAAAAATGCAAAAAATGACCACACAAATCGGATAGATCACGCTAAATGCGGCTCGCAGCCTCGCGCTGCACGAGCTTTTTTTAAACTTCAGCGCGACAAACGTCGCGGTCGCGAATGCGAGCAAAGAGCAGATCACGCCCGCGCTGAGAAATTGCGCGGCGAATTCCTTACTTTCGTTCGCGTCGGTGTGGATTATCGCATCGAGCGCGACGACGTTAAAAGCGGAGTCGAAAAAAACGACCAAAAAGAGCGAGATAGCCGCACAAAGCGTATTGATCGCTAGCACAAACAGAGCGGCAAGCCCGAAAAATCTTCTAAAAACGACGAAGCATAGATGAAAGATGAGCAAATTTATGATCAAAATGCAGCAAAAATCCTCAAAGATCCGCGAAAATATGCGATCTTCCACGCCGTAAAAGTAATACGCCCGCGCCGCGCAAACGATCAAATTAAGCGCGACGACGAGCCAAAATACACCCACCGTGCCGCATAGGCCGAAATAAAATTTCGGCGCGGGCGCAAGCAGAGCCCTCGCTTTATCAAGTAGTAGTTGAACCATTTTTGCTCTTTATTTTTAAATTTACATCTGCCGCATCGCCGGAACCGCTGCGGCGCAGTCTCGCATCCACAAATTGTGCCGCGCTTCAAGTCGGCTCACGCCAACGCAATGAAAACAGGCGGTAAATTTTACGCTTACAAATTGTGCCGCGCCGAAATCTCTACCGCGAAATTGAGCGCGTCTGTTTTTGCGCCGCGATCGGCGAATTTTTGCGCGACACGATGCCGCAAGGCAAATTTTACCTGCCGAAATTTGAATGCGGCGAAATTGATGCGACATTTTCTGTTGCGAAATTTGCCGCACGGCGCGCTTCCTAAACGGCAAAATTCCGTGCCGTGCCGCGTATCAAAAATACGACGCGATTGAGCGCATAAATTTAAATCCGCAAGACGCCGCACCAAAAACAACTGCCGCGCGCAAATCCCACGCACAGACGCACGCTCGCGCAGAATTTACGCGCAAAATGCAAGCCCGCTTTTTGCATCAAATTTATGCAGCGGGTATTTGCGCGAAATTTCGCAGCAGCCCAGAGCGTGCAAATTTCACGCCGAGCAAACGTGCATGTACGAGGCGCTAACGTATCGAAATTTCGCAGCGAATGCGTGAAATTTCTCGGCGCGAGCGCATCACCAAATTTCATCACCAAATTTTCGCCGGCCGAATTACCTTACTCGTAGCCGAAAATTTTAATCCCCGTATCGCTCTGCTCGTAGTGCAGCGCGGGGATTTTTTGCAGTAGATTTTTTAGCTTTTCCAGATCGTTTTTCCGCCCGCCGTCGAAGGCTCGCGGCACCCACACCCACGCGATCTCGTCGTATGCAAACGAGCCTACCGTAAAGCTAGCCCGCTTTGAGCCCGCCTCCCATTTGGAGGAGTTTTTGATCGCGTAGAAGTTCGGATAGAGGATTTTTTTGATGATAAAGCATTTGCAAAATTTAAAATCCGCGAAAAACTCCGCCCACGTCGCATCCTCGGTAAAATAGCCCTTCGCGCGCAGGCGCTTTTTCTCTTTGCGCAGCCTGATCGGCTCATAAAATCGCTGCCAAGCCCTCGCGCAGGCATCCATAAACGCGAGCATGCGGGCGAAGTAAATTTTAAAAAGCGCCTTAAAAAGCTCCATCTACTTCTCGATCTGCGATTTTAGCGACTTGTCGATTGCGATCTCGTTTGAGTTTATGTCGATCGTCTGAAGCGCCTTGTCCTGGAAGATAAATCCAACCTCTTTCGCGCCGAAGCTCTTGGCGATCGCCTCCAGCGTGTCGGTCGCGGATTTGTGGATCTTGCCGCCCAGATCGTTGATGATTTTTAGCGAGAGCTGCTTGACCTCGTCCTTGGCGTCGTCGATCAGGCGGTTTTTATCGCTTTCATCAAAGCTCGCGCCGAATAGCCCGTTTAGCGAATCGGGCAGCAAAAACGGCAGCAGCTTGGCGTTTTTCTCGTCGTAAATTTTCATATCTTTGATCGAGTATTTGTATTTGCATGGCGGCATCTTAATCTCGTAGCGATCCTCGCCCTGCGGCAGTATCGCAAACTCTGGGCTTAGCAGGTCGTAAACAAACTCGATCTCAAACTCGAAGATGATGGCGATCTGCTTTTTCGTCATCAGCGGCGAGACGAGCGAGCCTAGCAGCCCGCTGCCTACGTTTTGCTTGCGCGTGACGATCTCTTTGGAGTAAATTTTAAAAACGCTCAGCTCGCCGATGCTTTTAAGCCGCGTGATGTCGGTGGCGATCTGCGGCTTGCTCGCCTGCTCGCCGCTTTTGCGCATCTTAAAAAACATAAAAACCAAGATGCAAAATATCACTAAATTTAGAAGAAAAGCAAAATTTTCCAAATTTCATCCTTTAAAATTTTATCGGTATTTTAGCAAAATACGGCGCCGATTTGTAGTGCAATTGAAATTTTACGATTTTTACGGCAAGAAATTTTAAAATCAAAGCGTGCGGCGAAGCCGCAAAATAGAAATGCGCGGACGCAGTCCGCACCGCTAGCGTCGTCGGGGGTTAGGTGGGGTTTGTGGGCGAGCGAAGCAATGCGGTGCTGCGGGGCAGCGCCGCCTCCGCGAGAAGTGTGACCTCGCAATTGGGGCCCCCTTCCCGCCCCAAGAGAAATATACCAAGAGCTAAAAATACTCAAAAAATTTAACGTGGCGAAATTTCTATAAATTTGCTCTACAAATTTAGCTTACTAAGGCTTAAGTCTTTTGAAATTTTATCGATATAAATTTTAAGCAAGTGTACGTATTATGTATAATACGTAAGGGGGCGGCGCTCAGAGTTGCGAGGCGCACCCGCCCCCTTACCAATCCCCACCCGCGCGACGCTAGAAGGGCGAGCTACGCTCGCGCTAATTTTACGTTTTAAATTACGGCACGCAGATTTTATGCTTATTTGTTTCATTAAAATTAAACTCAGGCGTAGCCTGCACCGCTTAAAGCGTCGTCGGGGGATGGGTGGGGCTTGGGGCGGGAAGGGGAGCGACCTCGCAATTCAAGCCCCCTTCCCGCCCCAAGAGAAATACACTAAAGATTAAAATACCCACGCAAAGTATTTCGGCGCGGATAGTATAAGGCTGACGCAAATTTAAAATTTAACCACCATAAGCCGAGACCAAAACCAAAAGCTCCCGCGAAATTTTACAAAATCTCCCTAAAATCATACCCTGCGTTTTTGAGCGCCCAGGCGATGTCCTCTTGATGAGCCTTGCCTTTGGTCTCAAGCGTGATCGTGATCTGCGCGTCGCCGTACTCGATATTGGTCGAGAAGCGGTCGTAGTCAATCTTGACGATGTTTGCGTTGGCGCGGCGCAAAATTTCGGTAAGTCCCGTAAGCGCGCCCGGCTTATCGACGAGCGTGACGTTGATCGTCATCTTGCGGTGCGATTTTATGAGACCCTTTTCGATGATGATGTTTAGCATCTGCACGTCGATGTTGCCGCCGCTTAGGATGATGCCGATCTTTGCGCCCGCGGGGAATGCAAATTTTGCGTTCATCAGCGCTGCTACTCCCGCCGCGCCCGCGCCCTCGACGATGATTTTTTGCTGCTCGAGCAGATAGAGTATCGCGCTTGCAATCTCCTCGTCATCGACCTGCACAAACTCATCGACGCACTCGATGATCGTAGAGAGCGTGATCTCGCTCGTATCCCGCACCGCGATGCCGTCGGCGATGGTGCGGACCGATTCGGAATTTAGCGGCTTTTTCGCGACGAAGCTATCGTGCATCGCGGGCGCGCCCTTGGCGGCTACGGCGATGATTTTGATGTCCGGATTGATCTGTTTAGCGCAGCTGCAAACCCCCGTCGCAAGCCCGCCGCCGCCAACCGGAACGACGATGTATTCAAGATCTGCGACCTCTTCGATCATCTCAAGCGCGATCGTGCCTTGGCCCGCTTGTACGAACTCGTCGTTGAAGGGATGGACGAACGTTAGATTGTGCTCCTTGGCATATTCCAGCGCAAACGCGTACGCCTCGTCGAAATTATCGCCCTTTAGGATGATCTCCGCGCCCAGAGCCTTCGTGCCGCTTACCTTAAGTAGCGGCGTGGCTTCAGGCATTACGATCACGGCATGCACGCCGAATTTTTGCGCGCTCATCGCTACGCCTTGGGCGTGGTTGCCCGCGCTTGCGGCTATTACTCCATGTGCCCGCTCCTCATCCGTTAGGTGCGCGATTTTATTATAAGCGCCGCGAATCTTATATGCGCCGGTGCGCTGCAAGTTCTCGCTTTTGAGATACACTTCCGCGCCGTAAAGCTTGCTGAGCTTCGGCGCCAGAGCAAAGGGCGTTTTATAGACGAAATCGTTTATCGTGCGCTTTGCTTGGATGATTTTGTTTAGATCAACCATCTACTTCCTTTCGTAATTTTAAATTTTGTTATTATACATATTTTAGGCGGAATTTTATCCCGCGCGCAGCCTAAATCCGCAGCTTCGGTTTTAGCTCCGCTTAACTCCTGCGCCGCAATAGCACGCCGCATTCGATATGCGCCGTATGCGCGAACTGATCGAAGATCGCAAACCTGCGCACCTCATGCGTAACGCAAAGCGAGCGTAAATTTTCAAAAAGCGTCTGCGGGTTACAGGAGATGTAGATCAAATTTTGAAAATTTTTTATGAAATCAATCACGCTAGGCTCCAGCCCCGCGCGCGGCGGATCGATCAAGACGTGTGAAAAATCGTAGCCGAAAATATCGATCCCCTTTAGCCGCTCAAACTCGCGCCTGCGCGCAAACGCGCTCATCAGCTCATCCGCGCTAAGGCGGATGAATTGCGCGTTGCAAACGCCGTTGAGCTCGCAGTTTATGCGGGCATTCGCGATCGAGCTTTTTGAAATTTCGCTCGCCAGCACACGGTTAAATTTAGCCGCAAGCGGGATGGTAAAGTTGCCGTGCCCGCAGTAAAGCTCCAGCAGATCACGCGCGGCGTAGCTTTCTGAGCGCACGGCATGTTTTTCGCAGCTCGAATTTTGCTCGGTTGAATTTTTGCAGGCTGAATTTTGCGCGCTTTTCTTTTCACAATCCAAATTTTGCCCGGTCAAATTCTGTTCGATGAAATTTTGAGAGGCAGAATTTTGCGTATCCGAATCCTTACGAGCGGAATTATTATCCGCAGAGCTTTCGTATGCGTACGCACAGTTAAATTTCACGGAATTTTCGCCGTTAAACTCCGCGCGAGCAGAATTTGCTTTAACGGAATTCCGGAAAGCGGCGTTAAATTCGGCGGAATTTTCAGAAGCAAAATTTCGATCCGTAGAATTTTGCGCAGCGGACTGCTCACAGCCCAAATTTTGCGCGCCAAAATTCTCCGCTATGAAATTCTTTGCGGCGAAATTCTGCGCGGCGCACACCTCGCTTGCGCCCTCTTTGCCGAAGTCCACGCAGCTTCTCGCCCAGGCGATCATCTTTTCGTTCACGCCGCGGTTGGGCTGGATGAAGGCGTTTTCGCCGAAGCGAAATTTATAAACTCGCCCGTCCACGCAAAGCTCGTCTGTGAGGCTTAGCTCGCCGCTTAGCAGCTTCTGTCCGCGCGCGCAAGCCATGACCCCGATGCCAAGCTTGTCCGCCAGCTCGCAAATTGCCTCCTGCTCGCGCTCGCCCAGGCGCTTGTGATAAAGCAGCGTCGCCAAAATCCCGCTGGCGCACGAGATGAACTCGACGCCGAAGAGCCTCTCTTTTAAAGCTTCGTTCCGCCTAAGCGCTTCCAGCAGTTGCGGCATTAAATTTGCGATAGGAAGCGCTACCTTGGGGCATTCGTTAATTAAAATTTTCTTACTCTGTGAGCCGCCCATCGTGTAGGCAAGATCAGATGCGCTATGCCAAATATCGTGCCAGATGCCAAATTCCGCCCTGATGCGGTAATTTTGCGGCTGCGAGGCAAAAAACTCAAACTCGCCGTTAAAAAAATCTCTAAATTTATCGGCGATCAGACGCTTTTTATATAAAATTTGATCCTCATAGGGCTCACCGAGCGTACAGCTGCCGCAGCTACCGAAGCTTTCGCAATTCATACATCCACTCTTTTACCCACTACGCGCAATAAAAGAATGATAGCCGCGATACCCAAGATCAGGCAGGCCCACACGCTAAGCCCAAAGCCCGCAGGCAGGTAGCCGCAAATGATACTGATGCCGCAAACGACCAGCGCATAGGTCATCTGCGTGCTTACGTGCTCGATGTGATCACAGCCTGCGCCCATCGAAGAGAGGATCGTCGTATCCGAAATCGGCGAGCAGTGATCGCCGAAGATCGCCCCCGTAAGCACCGCGCTGATGTTTACGCACATGAAAACGTGAAATTCCTCGCCGCTAAGTCCGTATTTTTGCCCCACGGCGTGCGCTAACGGCACGGCCAGAGGGGTGACGATGCCCATAGTACCGAAGCTCGTGCCGGTGGAAAATGAGATAAACGAGCTAAGCACGAAGATCACGATCGCAAGAGCAAAGCGCGGCGTAGCGTCGCTTAGAAGCTCGACTAGGTAGCGCGAAGTGCCAAGCTCTTTGATAACCGAGCTTAGCGACCACGCAAAAAGTAGAATTATGACGGTATTTAGCATACTTTTCCAGCCGCCCACCCAGACCTCGATCGCCTCTTTGACGCCGTAAATTTTTTGCGCGATGCCCAAAACGACGGCGATGATCGATGAAAAGAGCGCGGATTGAAACAGCACTACCGAGGCATCCGCCGCGCTAAATGCAGTACGGATCGAGGTAAAGCTAAGAGGGGCTGCCTTGACCGCCTCCAAAGTCTCGCCCTCCAGCGAGCTAAGTCCGTTGAAATAAAATCCGACGACGGAAAGGACGATCATCGCTCCTAGCGGTATTAGCGCGTTTAGCTTGCGAAGTACTACGCCCTCTTTGGGTACGAAAATTTGATCCTCTAAATTTTTAATTTTAAACTCCGTAGCTCCGCTCTTGCCGCCGCGAGATGCGATCTCTGCGCGATACATCGAGCCAAACTCCCTACTCATCACGGCGGTAGCCACTACGAAAAA
>CAUPXM010000025.1:0-26179 GCA_963515585.1 uncultured Campylobacter sp. | reverse complement strand
GCGCCGCAAAATCTAAAGCTACGCGCGCCCAATGTGTGGATCCGCTCGCACCGCAGCCTTTCGGATTTTGATGCGAGCATTCCGCTTTTCGGCGTCGAAGGGCGCAAGGTGGAGGTCTCGCACTCGCTGCCCGCAGGCGCGAAAATCACGATGATAGAGGCAGGGGCGAGCTCGTTTGACGAGTTTGCGCAGTTTGCGAGCCACGCGCTTATTTTTTACAGCGCGCAGATGAGGGACGTGGGAAATTTTAGAGCAAATGCCGCGCTACGGCCGCTTTTCATCTCCCATGCGGGCGATCCGCACCTGGAAGCGAACGAATTCTACGGCTGGTTTAAAATTTTAAAGTAGAGCAAAACAGTACTGTAGCTGCAGAAATAGTATTTTAATCAAAATCTTGTGTTTACCTGGTAAAAAAAGCAATAGCGACTTTAAATATCTAAACATAGTATCGGTATAATCACAAAGAACGCGATTATAAGCAGTACGATCAATAGTGCTTTGTCAATTTTAGAGTATTTTTTGATACTGCAATTTTGCAAAAATTTCCCAAGTTCGTATTCGCTATTCCTAAATAGCCTAGCTGTCCAAATTATCCCTAAAAATAGACACATTGCTGAAAATGCCGCATTTGACTTTTGCCATACGAATATACCGAAGATCATAAAAAACGATAGTATGCTTACGATAAATATACCTATAGTCGCAAAAGCAACGAAAAATATGAAATTTAGCTCGCAATCGATGTCTAAAATGCGAAAATCAATAATTTTATCGGCAATATAAAATGCTAAAATTATCGTTAGGATAGCTTCTGCGATCTGAACGTCTAAGGAAGCATAATGCAAAAAAGGTGCGTCAAAAATCATACCTACGCGTAATAAAGTAAAGCCGAGCGAGAACGAGAATATGCCCGTCAGTACGATGCCTAAAAGTAATTTGTAGAAATATATTTTCATATGCAATCCTTAAAATTCTGCGAAATTATACGCAATAGCGGCTTAAAATTTTGATTGCAAATTTAGCGTAAGCTTTGAAATTTTTCACGTATGCTGCAGGCAACGACGCAGAGCGAATATAAAAAATAGATATATGCTGCAAGCGGGACAAAAGCGACAAATCCCGAAGCATAAACTAAAGCGACTAGCACATATGTAGCATTTGCCAGCGCAGGTATGCTATAAGTCCAAAGCTCGGGCTTTTCAAAAGGAGTGTCGATAGCGTTAAAATACAAAGCTAAATTTACGACAAGCAGTAGAAAAAATATATAGTTCTTTTTCATAAAAGGAAAAGCGGCGCAAACTAAGACTATTAAATTTAATGCGATAAGAAAACCTATGTAATTAATATCTATAAAGGCGCAAAGTAAGCCTAAAATCGCGATTAATATATGTTTTTTCATAACCGATTGTCGTCCTTTTTAATTCTTGCAATTATAATGCGTAGGTTTAAATTTTGATAAAAAATATTTCGTGCTTAAAATTTTGTCGCGCCGTGCGGGTGATCTACGCCTATTAAATTTAGCGCAGACGGACGAAATTTAAACGGGGCGCTAGCTTTATTTAGATTCAAAAACGATAAAGTTTAGCCATATTATTACGCCTATAAGCAATAAAATAGACGATAGTGTTTCGTTGGCATTCCAGCGCCTTTTTAGACTAACGATTTGTAAAAATTTACCTAGCTCGTAATCGCTTTTGCGAAATGAAAATGCCGTGGAATAGGTGCCTATGAATAATATCACGGCGGATAATATCGCTACTAATTTTTTATCCAAATCCAGACCGAATAGCATAAAACCGAATACTATGATATAAGTAACGGCGGTAAGCGCCAAAATTCCTACTGTCGCAAAGGCGATGAAAAATATAAAATTTAGCTTGCGATCGATGCCTTTGACGTAAAAATCGCTCAAACTGCTGCTGATATAAAATGCGAATAGCTCAAGAATCGCCGTCGTAAAAGGCAGACGAATATCGCCCGGGAATAAAAAATATCCTTTCAAAAGGCTCATAAGATCGATATTTGAAATATTTTCAATATGCCACGAAACAACGTAAAATGAAATCACAAAAATGGCCAAAAAGACGTTGCCCAAAAAGAACTTGTAAATTAGGTATTTTATGTTTTTGCGCACCTTGGCTCCCTGAAATTTCGCGAGATTATACGTCAAATTTGCTTTTAATCGGCTCAAATCGGCAGGAAAATTTAATGAGTTAAATTTAGCCAAAATTTTGAGCGTAGTTTAAATTTGCGGCTCGATTTGCAGCTCAATTTACGGCGCGGAATTTTAAAATTTAGCGGCGCGATATGCTGGCTAAATTAAAAAATGTAGCGCGCGCTGTGTCATCTCCGTGCTATTAAAACAGAAAGCGCTTAGCTAAATTTAAAACCACTCTGTGCGTCCGATAAATTTCGCCATGATTGCTAGTCTGCGGCTCTCGTCAAATTAAAATTCTACAAACGCGCATAGGTACCGTTTTGAATGGTACGGCGATTCGTTGCGTAAAATTTGTAATTTTGCGTACGCGCCGCCTGATTTTGAAATGGCGTCCGCAGAGCGAAATTCTAAAATTCCACCACGCGTAGGGATTTAAAATTTCATAACGAGCGCAAATTTTAAAATTTGAAACCTCAAAATTCTAAAATTCCAAAATCTCGCGGCGCGGATAAATTTAAAATTTAAAACTCAAGCCAAATTTTAAATTTTAAATTGAGCGGAATTCTAAACCGAGCCAAATTTTAAATCTGAATTTTAATGATGATGCCCCAAATGCCCGCCCGCATCGTTTGATCTTACTTCGCAGATTAGCTCGTCAGCGCATTCGTTCTCGCTGCTTTCAAGTTGCAAGGTCGTGTGCGCGATGCCTAGATGCTCCATTTCGTGCGATATTTCGGCTATGATCCGCTCCGCCTCGCGCACGCGCAGCTCGCCGCTAACCACGATGTGAGCCGTGAGCGCGTTTGCGCCGCTCGTGATGCTCCAGACGTGCAGGTCGTGCACCGAAAGCACGCCGTCCACGCCCCTGATCTGCGCGACGAGCGCGTCCAGGCACACACCCTTTGGCGAGCCCTCCATCAGGATGTTTAGGCTCTCTTTTAGCACGCCCCAGCCGCTTTTTACGATGAGCGTGGCCACGAGCAGGCTAGCCGCCGCGTCCGCCCAGCCCCAGCCAAAGCACATCATCAGCAGTGCCGCCGTAATCGCGCCCACCGAGCCCGCAGCATCGCCAAGTACGTGCAGGTAGGCGCCGCGCATATTGACGTTTTCTCTCACGTCACCGCCGCGCAGCATATATAGCGCCACGACGATGTTTACGGCAAGTCCCAGCGTGCTGATGGCGAGCATGCCAGCGGTGGCTACTTCTGGCGGATTTTGCAGGCGCCGCGCCGCCTCGATGACGATAAAAATGGCGATGACGATGAGCGTGACGGCGTTTATCGTCGCGGCTAAAATTTCGATCCGCCTGTAGCCGAAGGTTTTTTGCAGATTGCCTTTACGTTCGCCGAATTTAAACGCAAACAGCGAAAGTCCGAGCGCTGCGGCGTCTGATAACATGTGTCCGGCGTCTGAGAGCAGGGCGAGCGAGTTCGTCGCGAAACCGCCCGCAACCTCGATCAGCATAAAAGCGGATATTATAAGGAAGGAATTTCTCAAAACAATTTTATTTGACGTGTGCGAATGCACACATTGGGCGTGATTTTCGTGCATTTTGACCTCGTTTTTCGGCAAATTTTAGGTACATTATACCCCAAAAAAAGCGCTTAAATTTTATCTATATCGCCTTCTAGTCCGGCATCTACGCGCTTGCCGATGTCTTTTAGTTTGCTAAACTCCTCTATCAGTCTCGGCGCGTCGTCAAGACTGATCGCAAAGATCTTAAATGCGCTATTTTGCATAAAAATCCTTCGGTTAAAATCGCGCGGATTTTAGCTGATTTTAAAATTTGCGTCAAATTTTTTGAAATTTTTGCTGTAACTCTTGACATTACAACAAAATTTGACTATACTTCGCTCATCAGTTGTAAGTTATAACATTACAACAAAAATCTAAGGAGACAAAGATGTCAAACTACAAGATCGTTTCAACGAAAAGCGAACCTAGAGTCGAGCTAAAAGAAGCTCTAGGCTTAAGCGGCTGTGAGCTTTCTATCAACGAGCTTCCTGCAAACGCGAGCGTGCCTTTCGTGCATTCGCACAAGCAAAACGAGGAGCTTTATTTGGTGCTAAAAGGCGGCGGCACGCTCTTTATCGACGGCGAGGAGAAGGCGGTGGGTGAGGGCGACGCGATCCGCATCGATCCGACTGGCAAGAGATGTTTCAAGGCGGGTGCGCAGGGGATGAAGTTTATCTGTATCCAAACTAAACGCGGCAGCCTGGAGCAGTACACTAACGGCGACGGCGTGATAAACGACGATGTAAAGCCTAGCTGGCTGTAAAATTTCGCAAGACAAGCATGCGGTAAAGCGCGGGTGTAAATTTTAAACTGCGCAGCGCGGCAAAACGACGCCCTACGTGGCGGGCGCATCGGCCGCCACAGCGATAGACAGTCGCATGAGAAAATGTATTAGCCGCGACGGAAGTGAATTAGCTTGCAGCAGCGATAAGTGGCTGCGTCAGCAAACAAAATCTAAATTTAAAGGATAGAAAATGAAAAAAGTAGCAATCATCGGAGCAAACGGAAAATCAGGTAGCGCGCTAGTCGCGGAGGCGCTAAAGCAGGGCTACGACGTAACGGGCTTCGCGCGAAACAAAGAGTATAAAAACGGCGCTATCAAGCTCGTGCACAAGGACGTTTTTGAGCTTAGCAAGGCCGATCTGGCGGGTTTTGACGTCGTCATCAGCGCGATCGCTGTATGGACGCCGCAGACCTTCCCGCTTCACGCGAAAATGACGCAGCACATCGCGGAGCTGCTAAGCGGCACGCAAACGAGACTTTTCGTCATCGGCGGTGCGGGCGTGTTATACACAGACGCTTCGCGCAAGACGCGCCTGATGGATACTCCGAGCTTCCCGGCTGAGTATATGGGCGTAGCCGAGGCGACTGCGGCGAGCTACGAGGTGCTAAAAGCGAGCAAAAATTTGATCTGGACCTACGTGATCCCTGCCGCGGAATACGACGCAAACGCCGCTCGCACAGGCTCATACGTCCTAGGCGGCGACGAGCTGATCCTAAACGGTAAAGGCAAAAGCTATATCGGCTACGCGGACCTCGCACTCGCCGTAATAGATGAGATTGGGGCGCAAAAATTTATCGGCAAGCCGTTTACGGCGGTCGGCGAATAATGCGGCGTTGCCGCGCGTAAATTTTAAACCGCGCGGCACGGCGAAATTCTAACGTAAATTTTAAATCGTGCGGCGCAGTAAAATTCGAACGTAAATTTAAAATTTAGTAGCAAAGCAAGCTCGGGCTTTAATCAAAATTTAGCGCCAGGACAAGAGCCTATATTTGAATTAAAATTTAGAGCGAGCTACGGCTTGAAATTAAATTTAGCGGCGGGGCCGAACTCGAGCTAAAATTTAAAATTTAACGGCGACGGTAGCGGCGATTGCGTTGCAAAAAATCGGTAGCGATTGTATTCGAATAATAGCGGCGGTGGCGATAGCAGCGATTGTATTTGCGACAACGGCAGCAGTGGTAATGAGCAGTGACAGCGGCTGCAACGGCGGTAGGCGACAGCGGCACGGGCGGCGGTATTAACGGCAGCCGTATCGCAGCGGGCGGCAGCGAGAATATAATGAACGGCGCCGCGGCGATTGCAAACAATAGCCGTTAAGATAATGAGTGGCGGTAGCGTAGCGGCAAACGGCAATAGCGATCTGCTGTAAATATAATGAATGGTAGCAGCGACGACGACAATGGCGGCAAAGATAATGTAGTAATAGCGACGATAGCGGTAGTAGCGGCAGACGGGGATAGTCGCACTATCGGTATAGGCAACGCGCGGTTCGCTATGTCGCGGATGAAATTTAGGCGTGATTAAATTAATATCTAAATTTTAGAAAAATCGCCTAACAGATGAAATTTCGGAACGATTAAAATTTAATATCCGAATTTTAGAAAGATCGTTTGGCTGATAAATTTAGGCACGATTAAATTTAAGATTAGAATTTTAAGAAAATCGCCTAGCGGATAAAATTTTAGTGCGATCTAAAATTTAGCGGCCGAGTTTAAGGAAAATTTCGCTTAAATTCTAAAACTCAGATCCAAATCAAGGAGCGAAATGCAAGTAGGTATCAAATTTTCACTCGCCGTTCACATCATGCTTTGCGTCGCGTATTTTCGCGAGAAGAAGGTCACGGGCGATTTCGTCGCCGCAAGCTCGGGGATAAACCCCGCCATCGCGCGCAAGCTGATCTCGCAGCTAAAAAACGCAGCCTTGGTGCTCACGACCGCGGGCGTGGGCGGCATCACGCTGGCTCGCGACGCGCAGCTCATCACGCTTTTAGACATTTACGAGGCGGTGAGCGAGGAGGACGCGATGTTTCGCCTGCACAAAGGCTCGCCTAGCGCCTGCCCCGTGGGCGGCAAGATCGAGGCGGTACTCGCGCCGCGCTTTGCTCGCATTCAGAATGATTTTAAAAAATCCCTATCAAGCGTGAGCTTGGCGGATTTGCTGCGGGATTTAGAATGAGATTTGTATAGCGTGGCTTTAAGTGGACTTTTTACCGCCCATCTCGGATTTTATCGATTCATCGGCTTGTAGAAGGTTTTCGTAATTTTCTTTGCTTTTTCGTATGGCGTCGTCAAATTTAAAACCGAGCATGACGATACGGTATAAATTCGGCTTGTTTTTGCGCCAATTATACAGCGTTGCGACATCAATGCCTAGATGATATGCCATATCGCGTTTAGTCAGCTTCAAAATTTTCCTTAAATTTGAAATCAATAAAATTGTATAGCTTTTATTCTGATAAACTAACACTTGAATATTTTTATGTTTTTAGTATTTTTCATATAATATTTCAATTTTTCTTTAACTACCTTGCAATATAATGCGAGAATATTTTTTGGGAGGATCCAATATGAAAAATTTCAAAATTTTAGTTTTCGGCGCTTTTGCGGCGATATTCTTTAACGGATGCGACGTAACGCCGCCGTTTCAGGTAGTTCAATTACAAGAAAACGCACGCGGTATCACGGTGGCAAGAAGCACGCCTTATAATTGCACTGTCTTGGGCGAGGTCGAGGGCAGAAGCGAAAATAACGGCTATGGTGCAAATTTGCAGCTAATGCGCGATAGTGCGGTCAATGACGCTAAAAATAATGCTGCATACGTTATCGGAGAGGGAAAACGCGCGATGATAAACATAGTAAGTGAAAAGGCGGTTTGTTTGTTAAACGGACAGCGGGTTGATTGCTCGGGAAATGTCATCGGTTACGTCCAATCATATAGGATAAATGCGCAGGTTTTTGACTGCGGTATAAAGTAAATTTAAAATTTTAATGTAATAAGCATTAAGGAGATAAAGATGAGAAATTTTATCTTAAAATTGATCGGAGTATCGGTAATATGCGTGTTATTACCGGGAAAGCTATCTGCACTGGATCTACCGGAGCCACTAAAGGGAGAGGAGTTTGAGCAGGTTTTGAAAAAATACCTCAATTCCAAGGAAGAATTTCTGCAAGATTTTGAAGCACATAAGTTTGACAAAGCGGCCGCTTTCGATAAATTATATTGTGAAGAAGGGCTTCCAGAGGCGTGCGGAGATCTGGGAATTCATTATGCTTTTGGACTAGGGGTAAAAAGAGATGTTTTAAAAGCAAGGGCATATATCGGATATTATTCTGCAAATTCGCCGATGAAATTTTCTGCAAAAGAATTTAGTAATTTAAGTTTAGAGCTTATTAATAAAACTTCCGAGCTTGATGACAAAGGGGCATTGTTTTATCTTTCAGATGTCTTTAAAAAAGAGCTTGAAGATTGTAGGTCGCTTATAAAATGGTTCGATATTATGAGTGGTAAGATCAAAATAAATAAAGATTATGTAAAAAGCATCGGTAATAGAGATTCTTGTTTTAAAGCTCTTGCGTATTCTATGATGCTTCCTTGTGATATGCTATCGCCTGATAAAATACTTTGTTCCGAAAAAGGTATTAAGGATGATATTTCTAGCGAAATTCTTATTTCGGAAATCGTCAAAAATGGGCTTATAAATTCCAAAATAGCAAATATATTCTTCGAGTACTTTGATTTTATTGATACCGATGAAATTAAATTTTAAAAAATTCGGGCTTTGACGGTTATAAATGCCAAAGCCCAAATTTAAAATTTACAATTTTATCTTCCTAACTTCCAGCTCGCCGCCAAAAAAGTTCGCGTAGTAAAGCAGGTCTTTTTCGACCTCGAGCCCCGCTAGGTAGCGCAGAGCGAGGTTCGCCTCAAAGCTTGCCGCAAACATCACGATCGCAGCCGTTATGCCCGCAGGCGTCGCGTTTAGGCTCGGGAAAAATTTAAAATCCGCATTCTGCACGAAGCAGACTTGGCACTGCCAGCTGTCCACCGACGCAAACACCCACGGCACGCCTATTTGCTTAGCAAACGCATCGATCTGCGCGCGAGTGGCGAGATTATCGGTCGCATCCAAAATGAGATCAAATTTCTCGCCCGCGCCTATCGCGCTAGCGAAAAATTCATCCGCGCGGCTTTTGTGCACTTCCACGCTCACGCCGTCGTAGCGAGCCTCCGTGCGGCTTTTAAAAACGTCCGCTTTAAATTTACCCTCGTCTGCGAGCGTAAATAAAATTTGCCTGTGGATGTTGTGAGGCGCCACCGTGTCGAAATCCACGACGCTTATCCGCCCGATGCCGCTTGCGCCCAGAGCGTAAGAAAGGCTGCTTCCAAGCCCGCCCGCGCCGATGATTAGGATGCGCTTATCCGCGAGCGCGCGCTGCGTCTGCTCGCCCCAAAGCTGGATCTGCCTGTGAAAGTAGTTCATAAAAGCCCCCTGCCGACTAGATTTTTTCGGAATTTCCACAGCCCGCGCGTCGCAGCGATCTCGTCTGCGTCCACTTCGCACATCAGCACGCCCTCTTCGTTTTTTAGCTCGTTTGCGATCTCGCCGCCGGGGGTTACGACGAAGCTCTCGCCGTAAAATTTAAACTCGCTCTCGCCGAATTTCGCCTCGCCGATGCGGTTGGCGCGGATGACGTAGAGCGAGTTCGTAAACGCGCGCATCTTCAAAAGCTCGCGCCAGCGCCCGCCGCTTTCGAAGGTCGAGGCGCACGGCACGAGCACGCAGCCGACGTTTTTTTGCATAAAATAGCGCCAAAATACGTCAAAATGCGCCTCGTAGCCGAAGCAGACGCCGAATTTCACGCCGCCCTCGCTAAAGATCATCGGCGAAATTTTACCGATTTTGCGGCTTTTGCGGTTGGCGAAAAAGCCCTCCTCGTTCCAGTGCGGATAGTCCATCAGGATATTTTGATCGTAAAATTTCACCTCCGAGGGCGAAAATTTCGCGCAGGATTTCACCCAGATAGGCTCGTTTTCGCTCGCGCAAAAGATCTCCTCTTTGCTCGCGTCTTTTTGGCTCTCTTCGGAATTTAGAGCGTTTGGGGCTTCGGAGGCGCTTTTTAAATTTGCGGCTTTGAAATTTAAAGCGTGCGCGCCGCAGGAGCTTAAGCCGCCTTTGGAACTCTGCTCGTTTTTGGAATTTAAAGCGCCTTTAGAATTTGAACCATCGTTGGAATTTAAATCGCTTTTGGAATTTGGCTCGCCTTTGCAACCCTGCTCGCCTTTAAGGCTTAAAGAATTTTCGCCGCTAGAGCTCGCACTTTTTTGAGCCGCGCCGCCGAAAATGCCCGCCTGCCTCAAAATCGCACCGCTTGCGGCTCTGATTATCGGCGCTACGATATGCAGGTCGTATTTAGCGGCCAGCCGCGCCATCAGCTCCTGCTTGTGCTCGCTCTGTTCGCACGCGATGGAGCGAGGCATCTTTTTAAGCTCGCTAAAGAAGGAATTTAGCTCATATTCGCCCAGCAGAACGATCCGCGCGCCGTTGTCTTTGGCGACCTTCATATAGTAATCGATCCGATTTTCGCTCATCGAAAGCGTCGGTAGCTGCAAAACGCATACGTTTATCATCGTCGCCTCCTAAGCCTGCTCGGGTGCGCTTATTTCGGCGACCTCGAGTTTGGCGTTTTCTAAAATTTCCTTCGCCTCCTTTAGCAGCGCGACGCCCTGTTTATACAGCTTCACGCTCTCTTCTAGGCTCAGATCCTTGTCGTTTAAGCTTTTTAAAAGCGCGTTAATCTTTTCCATTTTTTCCTCAAAACTCATCCAAAATCCTTTTTATGATGTAATCAAATTTTTCTATCTCGACCAAAAACGCGTCGTGTCCGTAGTCGCTGTCGATCTGCGAGTAGCTCGTGCGATCCTTTTTGCCCAGATCGCTCATCGCATCGTAAATTTCTTTCATTAGCCCCGGCGGAAAGAGCACGTCGCCTTTGAAAGAGATGAGGTGCAGGCGCGATTTGATCTGCGCGCAGGCGTTTTTGAGATTGCCGTAGTGGCGCGTGCAATCAAATATATTCATCATCTTGGCGATGTAGAGATAGCACAGCGGATCAAACCTGCGCGCGAAATTTTCGCCGTTGTATTCAAGGTAGCGATCCACCTGAAAGCGCCCGTTGATTTCGTAAAGACCGTCCGTTTCAACGTAGTTGCGCCCGAATTTATCCTGCATCGAGCTTGGGCTTAAAAAACTTATATGCCCCGCCATGCGCCCCACCGCCATGCCGTCAAGTCCGTGCTCGGCGATCAGATTTTTATCGTAGTTGCCGCCTTTGAAATTCGGATCGCGCAAGATAGCCTCGGTCGCGATCTTATTAAATGCGATCGCCCAAGGCTGCGTAGCGTATGTGCTTGCGAGCACGAAAATTTCATCCGCAAATTCGGGATATTCGATCGCATAGCACAGCGCCTGCATGCCGCCCAGACTGCCGCCGATAACGGCGCGGACGCGGGCGATGCCGAGGCGCTTTAAAAGCATCATCTGCGCGCGCACGACGTCCGAGACGACCACTACCGGAAAGCGCAATCGGTACTCGCGGCCGCTGCTTTCATCGACGTCGAGCGGGCAGGTAGAGCCGAACGGCGAAGCTAAAATGTTTATGCAGATGACGAAAAATTTAGTCGTATCGACCGCTTTATGATCGCCGATGAGCCCGTCCCACCAGCCGGGCTTAACGTCGCCCTCGTAGAGCCCTGCGGCGTGCGCGGAGCCCGTTAGGGCGTGGCAGATTACGATGACGTTGGATTTGTCTGGATTTAGCTCGCCGTAGGTTTCATAGGCGAGCTTGAAGTTGGAAAAGACGCGGCCGCTCTCCAGATAGAGCGGCTCGTCGAAATTTTGAATTTTGCTCTGAAGGATCACTGATTTACTCGGTAATTCGGCGCTTCCTGCGTGATGATGACGTCGTGGACGTGGCTTTCTTTAAGACCTGCGCTCGTGATCTCGACGAATTCCGCCTTTTGCTGAAAGGTCGCGATATCCTTGCTGCCGCAGTATCCCATCGAGCTTCGTAAGCCGCCTAGCAGCTGAAAGACCACGTCTTTTAGCATACCTGCGTAAGGCACGCGTCCCTCGACGCCCTCGGGCACGAGCTTTTCTTTTGCGGTGCCGTCTTGAAAGTAGCGATCCGAGCTTCCTTTCTGCATCGCCGCTAAGGAACCCATGCCGCGGTAGGTTTTGTACTGGCGGCCCTGAAACGTAATGAGCTCGCCCGGGGTTTCGTAGCAGCCCGCAAGCAAGCTTCCCATCATCACCGAGCTTGCGCCCGCGGCTAGAGCTTTGGCGATGTCGCCCGAGTATTTGATACCGCCGTCTGCGATGATCGGAATTCCAAATTTAGCCGCCTCGATCGCGCAATCGTTGATCGCGGTAAACTGCGGCACGCCCACGCCCGCTACGATACGCGTAGTGCAGATCGAGCCCGGGCCGATACCTACTTTAATCGCGTCCGCTCCTGCGTTTGCGATATCTTTTATGCTGGCGGGATTTGCGACGTTTCCTACTACTACGTCGACGTCAAAATTTCGCTTCAGCTCCTTAAGCGTGTCGATAATGCCTTTGGAGTGTCCGTGCGCAGAGTCCATCACAAGCGCATCTACGCCCGCTTTGACGAGAGCTTCGGCTCTTTGCAGATGGCCTACGCTGATTGCCGCGGCGACGCGAAGGCGGCCGAATTTGTCTTTATTAGCGCTTGGATATTCGATACGCTTTTTAAGGTCTTTAATCGTAATAAGCCCCTCTAAGTGGCCGTTTGCGTCGATTATCGGAAGCTTTTCTACCTTATTGTTTCTAAAAATTTTCTCCGCATCATCAAGCGTGCAGCCCTTCGGGGCGGTAATTAGCGGAGCTTTGGTCATCTTCTCGCCCACAAGCGCGGCGGTGTCTGTTTCAAAGCGCAGATCGCGATTGGTCAAAATTCCAATCAGCACGCCGTTGTCGTCGATAACGGGAATACCGCTGATGTGGTACTCGCTCATCAGATCGAGAGCGTCTTTGATCGTGGCGTCCGCCTTGATCGAGATAGGGTCTATAATGACGCCGCTTTCGCTCTTTTTTACGCGGCGAACCATCTTGGCTTGGGAGTCCTCGTCCATATTTTTATGGATCACGCCGATGCCGCCGAGGCGCGCCATCATTATCGCCGTGCGGTACTCGGTGACCGTATCCATCGCAGCACTCACAAGAGGGGTATTTAGCGTGATATTTTTCGTAAAACTCGTGCTGATATCGACCTCTTTGGGTAAAATTTCAGAGTATTGCGGTACCAACAAAACATCCTCGAAGGTCAGAGCCTTTTTGACGATCTTCATACTTATCCTTTCACGATTTTTTCTAAACTCAAGCCGCCGTCCAGCACCGTTTGTTCGTCGTAGGCGCGCCCGATGAGCTGCGCGCTGATATTAAGAGCCTCTTTGCTTTTCGCTACCGGCACGGAGATTGCGGGAAGCCCCGCTAAATTTACGCCGATCGTGTAGATGTCGCTAAGATACGCGCGAAGCGGATCGCTAAGCTCGCCGAATTTATACGCTACGCCCGGCGCGATCGGCATAAAGATCAAATCGGCGTCTTTTAAAATTTCTTCATATTCGCTTTTGATGAAGGCTCTTGCCTTCTGCGCTTTGATGTAATACGCGTCGTAGTAGCCGCTGCTTAGCACGAAGGTGCCTAGGAGCATGCGGCGCTTGACCTCGTCGCCAAATCCTTCGCCGCGAGTGTTGGCGTAGAGCTCTTTTAAATTTAGAGCCTTCGCGCGGTTTCCGTAGCGCACGCCGTCGTAGCGGCTTAAATTTGCGCTAGCCTCGGCGGTGGCGATGATGTAGTAGGTCGCGATGTCGTATTTGGAGCTGCAAAGATCGCGATAAACGATCTCGTGACCGAATGATTTTAGCTTTTCTATAGTTAAGTTTAAAGCTTCTTTGACCTGCTGCGAGGCTTCGTCCACGTAGTTTTTTATAACGGCGATCTTAAGCTTGCGATCCGCGTTTAGCTTATCTGTGGTGCTTTCGTAAGCGCCCGCGTAGCTTGTGCTGTCCATCTCGTCGCGGCCTGAGATGATGTCGTATAAAATCGCCGCGTCCTCGACGCTGCGCGTGATCGGTCCTATCTGATCGAGGCTGCTCGAATACGCCGCAAGCCCGTAGCGACTGACCCTGCCGTAGCTAGGCTTAAAGCCTACGCAGCCGCAAAATGCCGCCGGCTGGCGGATCGAGCCGCCCGTATCGCTTCCGAGTGCGGCGACGGCGATATTTGCCGCTACGGCAGCCGCGCTTCCGCCGCTACTGCCGCCTGGTACGCGCGAGTGATCGGTCGGATTGAGCGTTTTGCCGTAGAATGAGCTTTCGGTCGTGCTTCCCATCGCAAACTCATCCATATTCGTTCGCCCAAACGGCGCCAAACCGCGCTCGCGTAGCTTTTTGATCACCGTCGCGTCGTATGGCGCAACGTAGCCTTGCAAAATTTTGCTCGCTGAAGTGACGCTCCAGTCTTTTACTTGAATGTTATCTTTGATCGCGATCGGCACGCCCTCGCCGCTGATGTTAAGAGCCTCGCCCGTGAGCTGCTCGACGTAGGCGCCGAGCTCTTTGGTTTTTAAAATTTTATCCTTTAGCTCCGCTCTAAGCGCCGAAATTTCATCCGCATTCAGCTTTAGAGCCTCTTTCAAACTTATCATCTGCCATCCTTAAATTTATTCACGAAATAGATCCCCACGCCCGTTGCTACGCAGATCAGCGCGATCGTAAAAAATACGAAGCCAAGACTTATGGGATTACTTAGCATGCATGACCTTCGCGCAGCGCGGGCAGAGCTCATCAGGCTCTTTTGCGTTAAATTTCCAGCATCTCGGGCATTTATGTTTAGAGGATTTTACGAGGCGGAAAATTTCGTCGTTTATCTTAAATTCCGCCAGAGCCTCCTCGCTTTGCAGAGTGTCCACGTCGCTTACCATGAACCAATCCGCCACGCCTAGGATGTCGTTTGATAAAATTTCGTTCGAGCTCGTCTGCAAAACTAGCTCAAGCGTCGATTTGATGATCTTGTCCTTTTTCAGCGCGTCGATAAGCTCGAAAAATTTCTCCCTGGATTTGATTAAAATTTCGTCAAATTCTAGAAAATCGTCAAATTCTATCGGCTTATAGGTCAGATCGAAAGCGTCCTGCTTGCCCTCTTTAATGATTTGCGGCGCAAACTGCATTACTTCGTCGATCGTGTAGGTTAGCGTAGGCGCGATCAGAGGCAGCAGCGCTCGCGTAATCAGCGCGATCGCGCTTTGCGCGCTTCTACGGCGCGGCTCATCGGGTGCGTCGCAGTAGAGCCTATCTTTGCAGATGTCAAGATAAATTCCGCTCAGATCGGCGCTTAAGAAGTTTAGTAGCTGATTGAAGCCCTTTGAAAAATCGTAGTTTCTAAACGCCGCTTCCGCGCCTGCAAAGGCGTTTGCCGCGCGCGTTAGGATCCAGCGATCAAGCCGCGTAAAATTACTCATCTCGATCTCATTTAAATCACTGGTGCTTGCGAGTAGAAATCTTATCGTATTTCGGATTTTGCGGTACTGCTCGCTTACCTGCTTTAGGATATTGTCGCTGATCTTTAGATCGGTCGAATAATCGCTCATCGCGACCCAAAGGCGTAAAATTTCCACGCCGTGGCTCTTTGCGACCTCTTGCGGATAGACGACGTTTCCGACTGATTTACTCATCTTCTGACCCTTCTCATCGACGGTAAATCCGTGCGTGAGGATGCTTTTGTACGGCGCGCATTCGTTGATCGCGCAGCTTAGAAGCAGTGAGCTTTGAAACCAGCCGCGGTGCTGGTCGCTGCCCTCAAGATACATATCTGCAGGGAATTTGCCAGCATCGTAGGCGCCGCTTTGCAGCACCGCCTTCCACGTCGAGCCGCTTTCAAACCAAACGTCTAAGATGTCCATCACCTTTTCTAAATTTTCAGGCTTATAGCCGCTATCCTGAGGCAAAAGCTCCGAAATTTCCATCTGCCACCAAGCATCCGCGCCTTTGGATTTAAAAATCTCGTAGATATTATTTAAAATTTTTTCATCAAAAATCGGCTCTTTGGTGCTTTTATCGCGGAAAAACGCGATCGGCACGCCCCAATCCCTTTGGCGCGAGATACACCAATCGGGGCGGTTTTCTATCATCGAGCTTAAGCGGTTGATGCCGCTTTGCGGGTAAAATTTAACCTTTTCGATCTCTTCTAATGCCACTTGGCGCAGCGTCTTGCCGCTGAGCTTGGGTTCGTCCATCGCGATAAACCACTGCTTCGTCGCGCGGTAGATTACCGGCTTGTGCGTGCGCCAGCAGTGCGGATAGGAGTGGACGAATTTACCGGATTTGATAAGCGCGGGGCCTAGGATCTGTAAAATTCTCTCGTTTGCTTTGAAAATATGCATCCCCACGAGCTCATCTACGACGTCTGCGCGGAAGAGTTTTTTGGTTTTAAGAGTTTGATCGAAACAGCCGCCCTCATCCACGGGCATCAGCACTTCGATGCCGTATTTAAGTCCTACGAAATAATCGTCCTCGCCGTGCCCAGGAGCCGTATGCACGAGCCCGGTGCCGCCGTCCATCAGGACGTGCTCGCCGAGGATAAATTTCGAAGCTCTGTCGTTTAGCGGATTGATCGCGTTTAAGCCCTCAAGCTCGGCGGCCCTAAATTCTTTTACGATCTCGCCCTTGGTGATGCCCAGGCTTACGAGGCTTTCGACCAGAGGTTTTGCAAGGATCAAATTTTCGCTCGTCAGTGCGTAAATTTCATTCGGGTTCAAAGATATTGCGCCGTTTGCAGGCAGCGTCCAAGGCGTGGTCGTCCAGATGACCGCTTTGGCGCCTTTTGCGCCGATTTTGGCGTTCGCTTCACCGCTTAGATCAAACGCCACGAAGATCGAGTAGTCCTCTTTGTCTTTGTACTCGACCTCGGCTTCTGCAAGCGCGCTTTTTGCCGCCCAACTCCAAAACACGGGCTTACTTCGCTCGATCAGAATTCCTTTTTTCGCGATCTGGCAGAGCGCTTTGTAAATTTCAGCCTCAAACTCAAATTTTAGCGTCAGATACGGATCGTCCCAGTCGCCCAAAATCCCCATATCTTTAAATTCATTGCGCTGCACGTCGATAAACTCTTTGGCATGCTGCCTGCAAAGCTCGCGGATCTGGACTTTTGAAAGCGATTTTTTCCGCTCGCCTAGTTTGATCTCTACTTGCTGCTCGATCGGCAGGCCGTGGCAGTCCCAGCCCGGCACGTAGCGGATATCCTCGCCGAAGAAATAATGGGTTTTGGTGATGATGTCTTTTAAAATTTTATTCAGCGCGTGGCCGATGTGGAGGTGTCCGTTGGCATACGGAGGGCCGTCGTGGATATTAAAGCTGACGCTTGCGCCCTTGCGTTTAGCCTTCATCTTTTCGTAAATTTTACGCTCGTCGTACCATGCCTTAAACCGCGCAGGCTCGTTCTGCGGCAGTGCGCCTCGCATCGCAAAATCCGTAGTAGGAAGAAAGAGAGTATCTTTGTAGTCCATATTTGTACCTTTTCGTGTCTTAAAAAATTTGTGAAGTTTATCCAAAACGCCATTAAAAAGCTCTGAAAGAGCAGTCTGCGTTTATGCTATAATGTGCGAAAATTTAATGAGGGTCTTTATGAAAAATATCATCCTTGTAATCGGCGAGGAGATCCGCTACGACGCGGCTTTGATGAGCTATATTTACCGCAGCTACGAACGAGTTTTTGGGCGGATCGACGATCTGAAATTCTTAAGCGAAAACGATAAGGTTTTGCCCTTCGCGCTTGAAAAGATGATCGATTCGTACGATTTTATCACGATCTTTGCGGCAAACTCCGCCTACGCGGTCGTCGGAAAAATTTTATCCACGCTCTCTTTCGATTCGCTCGAGCTGAAAAACGGAGAAACCTTAGCGCCCTCGATGGCACGCGCGGTGGCGAAAAACAGCTTCCTGCTAAACGTCAGAGGCTGCTCGGTAAACGTGATCAAGGCGCTTTGCTTGCAAAGCCTGCCACCGATCCTCCAAGACGCGCCGAATGTGGGTGAGAGCTTTTATCTATTTGATTGCGAATACGAAAGCGTAAAGCAGCGCCTAGAAAGCCTTGCGATCAGTTATAAAATTTCGCTTACGATCAGCAGGCCCAGCTCTTTTTTGCTGCTCGTGCGCGCCAGTGCGATGAAATTCGGAGCGCTGGACGCGTTTTTGCAAAGCGTCGGCAAGTATTATGAGAGCTGCTACATCGAAGGCGGCGATTTTATGGGCTTTGTGGTGGATAGACTGCGCGAAATAGGCGCCAAGATCACCTTTGCCGAAAGCTGCACCGCAGGGCTCATCGCCGCAAAATTCGGCGCGGTTGCTGGCGTGAGCGACGTTTTCGACGGCTCGCTCGTAAGCTACGCCAACGAGATAAAAAATCTCTGGCTAAACGTAGGCGAAGATACGCTCGCTCGCTACGGCGCGGTAAGCGCGCAGACCGTGGGCGAGATGCTGGAGGGTGCGCTGCAAAGCAGCGGGGCGAGCTTCGCTCTTGCAGTAAGCGGTATCGCGGGCCCCGGCGGCGGAAGCGCGCAAAAGCCCGTAGGGACGGTCTTTATCGGCGCGAAGGAGCAGGGCGGCAAACAGATCGTCGGGGAATTTCATTTAAAAGGCGATCGAAACTACATCCGCGAACAAAGCGCCGATATCGCTATCTGCTTGCTTTTGAAGCTTAGAAGCGATCTGTTTTTCGGGCGGCTTCCGAGCGCGCCTGCGAGAGATGAAATTTAAAGGAGCGGATTTTGAAAAGACGAATTTTGAAAGGGTGCGGACGGGATTTGGCGCAGAATTTTATCAGAGCTAGCGGCGAGAGGGGCTTTGAACGATGGCAAAATTTCGATTCGACAGGCGGTGCGCGAAATTTTACTTCGACGTACGTTGGGCAGAATTTTATCAATATCGGCAGCGGGCAAAATTTTATCTCAGCGCGGGGCGGACTAAATTTTATCTCAGCGGGTCGCGCTAGAAATTTTAGTTTTATAAACGATTTTAGCTTTATAAACGCGGCGCGAAATTTTACTTTAGCGCTAGTCGCAGCGTGCATTTTGGGCGGCTGCAACGGCGGATCGGACGCGCAAGATCGCGAGCAAAACACGCGTTCGGAACAGAATTTTAGCGCGGGTAATCAAGGGCAAAATTCCGCTCAAAACTCCATGCCGCAGGGCTTTGAGAGCAAGCAAAAATCCGATCTAAACTCCACGATAGACGAGCTTGCAAACGATGCTAAAGTTTTGGGCGAGGCCCTGCAAAATTTGCAGAAAAAGGCGCCCGAAGCGCTGAGCGATTTCGCCGCTCGCAACGCAGATAGGATCGAGGATCTGCTAAAGCAGGGCGAGGCGGCGGCGCGAGAGGCGGGCAAAAACCTTGATCAAATGGGGCAGAGCCTGCAAGGAATTATAAAAGATGCGAACGAGAGCCTAGGCAAGGTCTTGGAGGGCTTTGGCGCGCAGCCTAGACAGGAGCCGCGCGGCGGGCGCTCGCAGGAGCGCGATGATAATTCAGATCCTGAAGAGACGGCTGGTAGGCAAAGCTTTAGAATTTAAATTACGCTAAATTTTACTCAAAATTTTTTATTGCAACTACCACCCGCAGGAAAGCGGCAAGTCTTCGCAGGAGCGCGACGAGCCTGCACGAAAGCGTGACGGACACTCATAAGAGCGCGATGAGCACCCGCAGCCAGACGACGGAACCGATGGCAAGGTTTTATAGTTTAAAGCACGGCTAGATTTCATCTAAATTTTATTTGTTGTGGCGAATGCTCGCAGAGAAACGATGCTAAATTTTATTAAAATTTCCCCTGCGCGGCGGCTTCGTTAAAATTTTACTCGCGCGAGCCTCCGCAATGGAATATGAATATTTGTAAAGAAGTGGTAAACCTCTGTAAAACGCGACGAGTGCCCCAAGAGCGAGCATTTCTAAATAAAGCGCGAGTAGTGAATGAAGTTTGGAATTCAAAGCTCGCGCTCTTTGAGGCTGCTGCAAAGATAAGCGGGCAGCGGTCGGTAAAGCTTTAGAATTTAAGGCTGCTTGCGATAAAACAGGAAAAATTTTACGAAGTAGAGCTATAATGCGCCCCACAATTTCAAATTTAAAGGATAGAAATGAAAACTCTCATTATTTTGGCTCATCCAGACATCGCAAACTCGCTTGTAAACCGCCACTGGAGGGATGCTGTGCTGGCCCAACCCGATAAGTTCGAGCTTCACGATCTTTATGCGCTTTATCCGGATTTTAAAATCGATGTGGAAAAGGAGCAAAAACTGCTCGAAAGCCACGATAAAATCGTGCTTCAGTTTCCGTTTCGTTTTTCAAACTGCACGCCGCTTCTTAAGCAGTGGTTTGAGGATGTTTTTACGCGCGGCTGGGCTTACGGCGGAGAGAGCGGCGGCAAACTTAAGGGCAAAAAATTCGCGCTTGCGATCTCACTTGGCGCGACCGAGGCAAACTACTCTAAAAACGGCATCGTGGGCTTTAGCGTGGATGAGGTGCTAGCGCCATTTAAGGCTACATTTAATTTTGTCGGCGCAGTTACGCTACCAAATTTCGTCTCATACGGCTTTACTTACGATAAAAGCGAGCAAGCCGTAGAAAATAGCGCGAAAAATTATATAAAGTATTTAAATAAGCTTTAAATTCTTTGTTTTTATGGCCGCCAGCTGCGCGTAAAGCTTTAAAATTTTACGTAAGTGGCGCGGCTGATTTTTTAAAATTTTCGCTCAAGAAGCTTAAATTTAACCCCGAAATTTTTAAATTTTACCCCAAAATTCCGCTCGCGCTTCGTATGCGAACTCAAATGAAATTTCAAGCAAAATTTCGCGTCTAAATTTGAGCCCCGCTCTTAAATTTTAAAATTTTATCAGAAATTTTTTTATACAATTACGGCTGAAATTTGGCTTAAAAGGAGAGGGAATGTATAAGCTAAAGCATCTTCTTAGCGCGCAGGATCTGAGCCGCGAGGACATCTACGACTTTATAGATCTGGCGCGCGAGTTTAAAGCGCTCAACCGCTCTGACGTTAAAAAATCCGACTCGCTTCGCGGCAAGACGGTCATCAACGCGTTTTTCGAAAACTCCACCCGCACCCGCACTAGCTTTGAGATCGCAGCCAAGCGTCTGGGCGCGGACAGCGTAAATTTCACCGCCGCGGACAGCAGCACGAAAAAGGGCGAGACGCTGATCGACACCATCAGAAATATGCAGGCGATGCGTACCGATATCTTCGTGCTGCGCCACAGCTGCTCGGGCGCGGCGAAATTTGTTGCGGCCAACTGCGACGCATCGATCGTAAATGCGGGCGACGGGCTGAACGAGCATCCGAGCCAGGCGCTGCTGGATCTTTTTACGATCAGCGAGCACAGAGGCAGGATCGAGAATTTAAACGTCGCGATCATCGGCGATATATTTCGCTCGCGCGTGGCTAGAAGCGACATCTGGGCGATGAAAAAGCTCGGCATAAACGTGCGGCTCTTCGGCCCTCCAATGATGCTACGCGACTGCGACGCGTTCGGCTGCCCGATATGCAAAAGCGTAGAGGAGGCGATCGAGGGCGCCGACGTCATCATCATGCTTAGAATTCAGCTTGAGCGGCAAGACGGCGAGCCGAGCTTCCCGAGCGTGCGCGAATACTCGAAATTTTTCGGACTTACCGCGAGGCGCATGCAAGCGGCGAAAGAGGGCGTTATGATAATGCACCCGGGCCCGATCAACCGCGGCGTGGAGATCAACTCCGACGTAGCCGATGATCCGCGCTATAGCTGCGTTTTGGATCAGGTAGAAAACGGCGAGGCGATGCGAATGGCGATACTTCATACGATAAATTTAAACAGGAGCGCACGATGAAAATTTTGATAAAAAACGGCACGATCGTTAATTGGGGCGGCAGCGAGGAGGCGAACGTCCTGATCGAGGGCGATAAAATTTCAAAGATCACGCGCGAGTGTCCCGCCGCAGACCACGTCATAGACGCTGCGGGCAAGCTCGTGATGCCGGGTCTTATCGATATGCACGTGCATTTTAGAGACCCAGGGCTTGAATACAAAGATGATGTCATCAGCGGCAGCGAAACTGCGGTCGCAGGCGGCGTGACGACCTGCCTCCCGATGGCAAATACTAGGCCCGTAAACGACAACTCCAGCATCACTCGCGCGATGATCGCCAAGGCTAAACAGCGCGGGCTTATCGATCTGCTACCGATAGGCGCGATCTCGCAGGACTGCAAGGGCGCAAAGATCGTCGAGATGGGCGATATGCTGGAAGCCGGCTGCGTGGCTTTCAGCGACGACGGGCTGCCCGTGACCGACAGCTCAGTGATGCGACAGGCGCTCGAATACTCCGCGCACTTCGGCTCATTCGTGATAAATCACAGCGAGGATTGCTCGCTTTGCCACGGCGGCGTGATGAACGAGGGCAAAGTTAGCGCGATCCTCGGTCTAAAGGGGATGGCGAGCGAAAAAGAGGAGATCATGATCGCGCGCGATCTGCTGCTTGCCAAAAAGACTGGCGGGCACATCCACATCGCGCACGTAAGCTCGGCGTGGTCGCTAAAGCTCATAAAGCAGGCTAAGCGCGAGGGTATCCGCGTTACCTGCGAGGCTACGCCGCATCACTTCACCTTCGACGAGCGCGAGTTGATGGGGTACGATACGAATTTTAAAATGTCGCCGCCGCTTCGCACACAAAGCGACGTGCAGGCGATCAGAGAGGCACTTAAAAGCGGTCTGATCGACGCTATCGTGACCGATCACGCGCCGCATAATACTGACGATAAATTCGTAGAATTCGATCACGCGCCGTTTGGAATTTTAGGGCTTCAAACCCTCGTGCCGCTTACGCTGCGGCTAGTAAACGAGGGTGTCATCAGCCTTGAAGACATGGTGCGGCTGTGCTCGTTTAACCCGGCTAAAATTCTAAATTTAAAGGACAAGGGCGAGATCAAAGAGGGCTTTTTGGCCGACATCGCAATCATCGATCCGCAGATTTCCTACGTTTACGACGAGGCGTTAAATAAGTCCAAATCGCGCAACTCGCCGCTTTTCGGCAAGCAGCTTACGGGCGCTGCGGTATGCACGATCAAAAGCGGTCGCGTGGTCTATGAGTTTCCAAACGTCGTAGCGTAGGGCGCTTGTGGCGTAAAACTTGCGATCGGCGGCTTGCGGGCAGAGCTTGCGAGTGGTAGCTTGCCGACGAGCGGCATTCGTAGCGTAAACGGAGCGATTGCTTCATTTTAAATTTAGCTAGTTTGGACGCAATGGCTCGCTTTTAAAATTTTGCGGTGCGATTGGTTCATTTTAAATTTGGTGGCAGCGTAGGCGCGGCGACTTGTCTTTAAAATTTCATAGCGCGTTTTGCTCGGTATCGGCGCGGCCCTTGATCTCGCAGCGTGACTGACCTGCTTAAATTTATCGGTAGCTCAGTGCGGCAGCTTATCTTTAAAATTTCATAGCGCGAGCGCGATTGAAATTTCTTTAAAGCGGTTTGTCCTTTTTAAAGTGCGCGTAAATTTAACACACGTTGCCTTGTTTGTGGCATTTGTAGATTTTGGCTTTGGAATTTTATCCGTGCCCGTGTGCGAGCTGCTCTAAATTTATAGCGACACCTTTTTCAATACGGCAGCTGGTTTTAAAATTTTATGTTAGCGGCGGTTGAGAATTCTATCTTTGCGCAGATTTGTTTTTGCTTCACGCGCAAATTTTATCGTGATTAAATTTGTCGCTAAGGCGCAAAATTTTAAAATTTTGCCGCCGCTAGTTTTTGGCGCGGAGCATAAATAATCCGCCGCATGAACGGAAGCGATCTAAATTTAAAGGATATCTATGAACGGCGAAATATATCTCTCGTGTGCGCTGTGCGTCGCGCTAAAATCAGCTCTGCGCGGCAATCCTGAGCCGCTGCCGCAAGATCAAAAATATATAAAATATTTAAATTTTGAGTTTGTAAAGGAGCATTTCCGCACCGCAGAGGGTGTGAGCCGCGCAGCGCAGGACGGCGTAAACGACACAAGTAAAGCTGCGGAGCAAAAAGATGCGTACGGCGCAGTGCGGAGCAGTGCGATGGACGAAGCCGCCGAGAACGGCGGTGCAGCAGAGCAAAAGCGCGCGAACGGCAAAGAAGCGTCAAATGAAAAAGTGGCTAGTAAAAAAGGCGCCGACGAAAGCACGGGCTCGTCGTTTCTGCAAAAAGAGTACAAATTTTTTACCGAGCAAGTCGCGCAAAAAGGGCGCGAGGACGAGCCGATCTCCGCACGGCGGCGTTGGATAGAGCAGTGCCTAAAGCTCGGTCTGAAGGACACTGGGCTTAGTATTCCAACTTTCGCAAAAGATAGAGCGCTTTTGGGTTTTTCGGGTATGAACGTAAACGGTATCGTTTGCTGCTTCGAGGACTTTGACGGCGTTTTTACGCCTGATTGGAAATACGATCGCGACAAAAAGGCTTGGCGCGTGAAATACGTCGAGCGCCTTTGGCGCGGGATGCCGCGGGATGCGCTAAGCGCGCACGATAATAGCGCAGAATTCGGGAATGTTTTAGTGCAAATCAGGGATTTTGCGAGCAAGATAGGCTGCGAAAACTTCGCGCAGACGTTTGATAATGCGCTTAAGACGCTGCGGGGCGAAGTCGCTGTGGGCAAGTATTACGCCGTTTCGTTTGCGGCGCTGCCGCAGCCGAGCTTGAGGGCGTTTGCCGCGGCGGGGATCGCCGATGTATTCGGTGCGATGGGCTCTTGGGATGATGAGCCGCCGTCTATGGCGCAAGAAATAGGGCTCGGGGGCGAATACGACCGCCTCTCGGACGAGCTCTTGGCGCAGAAAAACTTAGCGATTTTGTTTGCGATAAACGGCTGGTAGAGCTTTGGCACAAGAGCTAGAAAGCGCGCTAAGCCTCTATCGTCGCGGGCCTATCAAACGCCGTTACGCTCGGTAGCTCGCCTTTAAATTTCTCGATCTGCACCATGCTCGTGTGCGCGGTGTTGCTTTGCGAGAGCTGCGAGCTCGGCATGTCCTTGGTTAGCACGTTTATGTTCCCATGCTTGCATAGGCTGCGCTCGCCCCAGACGGCGGGATCGTACCATGCGCCCTCGCTTACGATCACGACGTTATCTTGCGCTCGCTCGCTTACCAGCGCGCCGCAGAGGATCTCGCCTCGGTCGTTGTATATCCTTACCACGTCGCCCGTTTTTATGCCGCGCGCCTTTGCCGTGGCGGGGCTAATTAGCGCAGGTTCACGGTTCGCGATCTCGGCGTAGTTGCGGATGAGCGAGTTGTTTAGCTGCGAGTGGAGTCTAAATTTAGAGTGCGCGCCGCTGATAGCGACCGGGTACTTGCTCACGTCGCCGCCCAGCCACTCAAACGGCTCCATCCACGTCGCGTGCGGCGGGCAGTCGGGATATCCTAGCTTTTCGACCGCTTCGGAGTATAGCTCGATCTTGCCCGACGGGGTTTTTAGCGCGTTTTTCTCGGGATCGGCGCGGAAGTCCGCGTAGTTTGTGAAGTATCTCTTTTTCTCGTCGATTTTATCAAATTTAACGTAGCCCTTTTGCCAAAACTCCTCAAATTTCGGCATCGCTATGCCCATGCCTTCGGCTTTTGCGGCAGCGTCGGCGTAAATTTCCTTCACCCACTCAAGCTCGGTTTTGCCCTCGCTAAAGGCCTGTTCGTACTCCTCGCCCCACTGCGCGCAGATGAGCCGCGCGATCTCAAAGTCGCTCTTGCTCTCGCCTGCGGGCTTTACTAGCGGTTTAACCGCAAAAAGATATTCGCTAGTCGAGTTTGCAAACTCGATATCCGTGCGCTCGCACTCAAGCGCCGCCGGTAGCACGATGTCGCTGAGCCTCGCCGTACTAGTCCAAAAGGGCTCGGTGGTGATGATCGCTTCGATCTTTTTCATCGCTTCTACCGCGCGGTTGGTATCCGGGTGGCGGGTGAAGGTTGAGCCGTTGGCGTTAAACATCACGCGGATGTGCGGCATAACGTACTTTTTGCCGTTGCGCTCGATTTGCTTGCCCGGCTCCATGATCGCGTCTATGAGCCTGCTGTTTGGTATCTCGTGGTATTTGGCCTTAGCTAGCTTGCCTTGCGGGGCGATGTATTTTTCGTTTACCGCCGGGTTAAATGCCTGAAGCTTTGGCGCGATGAAGCTAATGTCGGCGTTTTTGTGCATCTGATCGTTCATCACGTAGCCGCGCCCCGTCTTGCCGATGTCGCCTAGCATCGCAGCTAGCGCTATGAGCGCCCAGTACGCCATCTCGCCGTGGTGCTGGCGCTGTATCGCGTAGCCTGTAACTATGAGCGTGTCTTTTTTGGCTAGAGTACCCGCTAGCTCTTTTAGCTCTTTTTCGCTCACGCCGCAAATTTTACTCGCCCATTTTAGATCCTTTTTCACGCCGTCTTTCGCGCCCGTGAAATACTCCTTAAATTTATCGAACCCGACCGTGTAGCGCTCAATAAATTCTTTGTCGTAAAGCCCGTTTTCGTAAAGATATTCGCAAAGCCCGATCAGCATCGCCGTATCGGTGCAAGGGCGCACGGCTAGATACTCCGCGCCGAAATACTCCGCCGTTTCGTTGCGGTAGACGTCGACGCTGTAAATTTTCATCTCGCCTTTTTTAAATTTATCTTTCATAATCT
>CAUPXM010000024.1:0-26721 GCA_963515585.1 uncultured Campylobacter sp. | reverse complement strand
GCGAGTTGGGCGCGGGCAAGCCGGTAAGCGCGATGAGCGAGCCCTGTGAGATCGGCCCGGTCATCGCCGAGCTGAAAACTGCGCTGCAAAACCACGCGGGCATAGACGTCATCACGATTACTGCAAACGGCGAGCCTACGCTACATCCGCGCTTTGCAGAGCTCGTGGATGCACTAAAGGCGCTGCATCTGCCGCAGAAGCTGCTCGTTTTGTCAAACGGCTCACTCGTGCGCGAAAACAGCGCGGCGCTAGCGAAGCTTGATATCTGCAAATTTTCGTTAGATAGCGCGCTTGCGAGGAGCTTTCGCAAGGTGGACGGCCCGCACGCGGGCATTAGCGCCGAGGATATCGTAAGCGCGATCTCGGATTTTGCGCGCGAGTTTCGCGGCGAGCTTAATATCGAAATCCTAGTCGTGCGTGGGCTAAACGACACGCAAGAGGATTTCGCAGCGCTGAATGCGGCTTTAGCTCGCATCAACCCGCATCGCGTCGATCTCGGCACGATCGATCGCCCGCCCGCATATCGCGTGCAGGGTGTGAGCGAGGCACAGCTGCGCTATCTGGCTACTTTCATCGAAAATCAAAACGTAAATATCATCGCTGCGCCCAAATACGCAAGCGAGCGGCTGAGCTTTAGCGAGGATGAAATTTTGCACACTCTCTCGCGCCGTCCGCAGCGCACGAGCGACGTGGAGGCGATGTTTGACGAAGCAAGCGCGCAGCTTTTAAAGCGTCTTGCGGGTGCAGGCAAAGTCGTTTTTAAAGACGGTTTTTACGAGATCGCAAAAGGCTAGGGCGTTAAATTTTAAAAGCTCTTTTGCGGCGCAGCGCAGCAAAAAGCGGTTTGCATGAAGGCGTCATCGCAGGCGGCGCCCGCCGTACGCAAGCTAGAGAGGCGGCGCAAAGACAGCGCGTTTAAATTTAATGCCGAAGTTGCGTTGCCATAGATAGAGCGCTTGCCGCACGCGAGCTAAAGGCGGCGCAATGCTAGCTAGCGTTAAATTTAGCGCCGAATTACGCGGCCGCAAAGATGCCGGCGCACCAGGTTTAGGAAACGATCCTGACGCGGCGCGGTGATCTTTAAATAGGCTAAGCTGCGCTTAAAAGCGCCGTTAAATTATGAAATTTATACACACGGCGCAAAGATACAGACCCCAAACGGCGCTTTTTGAGTCTCGGCGGATTATTGAAGCAGGCCGAATGGATAGCAAAAGCGAGCTTGGAGCCGCGGGAGATTGCGAAATGTACGCCTTTAAATTTAGCCTGCTTACCGTGCTTCTTTGGGTTTTTGCGTTCATTTTGGCGGATTTTAATCGTCCGCGCGCCGAATGCGCGCTCATGCACGATACTTGCGTGCTCAAAGAGCTGCGATCGGATAGTGCATAAACGCCGTGAAATTTTATCGCATATTCAGTCTTTAAATTTAAAATTTAGCCCGCAGAATTTGATTGCGCCGAAATTTTGGTGCGGATCGCGCTAAAACTCCACGCCATAAATCGTCGCAGCCGCTAAAATTTTAATTCGCGCCGTTTTGCCTCGATAAAATTCTATAAATTTCCCCAGTGTTAGCCGCAAAATTTCAAGCCGTTGCATTTTTTGCAGCGACGCTAAAATTTTGACGCGATAGAATTTCGCAGCGGAATTTTACGCCGCGCAGGCGTATCCGCTAGAGAGTGTTTGGGCGATAAAATTTTACGGCAGAGCTGCGGGCAAAATTCTAAATCCAAAGTAAAATTTTGTCCGTCAAACCTACTGCGCGACTACTTTATCGATCCAGTCAAAAAGCTCCTCAAGATCGTAATCTCCGCCGTGTCCTTGCCCCCAAGGCACCTCAAAATCGACGTTTTTACCCGCATTTTGCAAGCCAAGCGCCAAAATCGCGGGGATCGCAAGCGCCGTATCGCGATCGCTCGCGCCGTGTCGGATGCGGTAATGCTTCGCGCCGTTTCCGCTATGCACGAAGCTCATCGCATCCATCATCTCCACGAGCTGGGCATCTGCGATTAGCACCCCTTTGGCGGGGTCATTCATCGCGCTAAAATCCGTAAAATGCGCCGCATTAAATTTGGCGCCGCCGAACAGCTCGTTTTCGGGATTTTCAAGCGCGAAGCCGTCGAATGCGGGCGGGGTCTTGGCGCGCGGCTCGGAGGTCGCGTAGCCCCAAAAAAGCATATGCGATTGCGATGCGTCGTCCTTAATCTTGGCGGCTAGGTATAGGGGCGCCTTCGCGCGCGGATTTTTCGCCGCAAAATCAGCAAACGAAGCCGATATGAGCGCGTTTATGTAATCTTTGAAGCTGCCGTCGCCGTTTTTATCCAAGCTTAGTGCGCGACCGCCTCCGTCCTTTAAGCTTAGCGAGTTCAGATAGGCGGGGAATTGCGCCTTTAACTCGTCTGAAATTTTAATCTGCGCCGCGCTTAGTTTGCCGCTTAGCATCTTGCGCGCGGGCTTTGCGGCGCTTTGATTTGCGTCCTTTTTGGAATTTGCTTTTAGATCGCCGCCGCTAGAATTTTCGCCGCGCTCGTTAAACCTCGTCGCATCAAGGTCGCTAAAATCCATCTTTTCATATTCGCTCTGCGCGCCGAACATCCACTCATACGCCGCGTCCGCGTGCTTTAGATTTGTGATCGGGCAGTATGCGGACGCCGCGTAAATTTTATCGCTCGCCTTCGCAGCGCCCAGCTCTTGCAGATACGGCTCATAGGCGGCCTCGTCCCCGCTCACGCCCAAAAGCGCCGAGAGCGCTCCGCCCGCGCTCGTGCCGTTTGAGATGATCCTGTTCGCGTCCCCGGGCATCGCCGCGTCGTTAAATTTCAGATACCGCACGGCCGCCTTTAGATCGACGATCGCTGCGGGCGCCTTACCGATATAATCGCCGGTTGTGCCTTTTAACGTGCGTCCGCGCGCTGCGGGAGCGGCTACGACGTAACCGCGCGAAAGTGCCGTAGCGATCGCGTTTGGCTTGCCGCTTGCGTCTATTTTGACCTCGCCCGCTTCGCCGGGCATGTAGCCGCCCACGCCGTTTGGCAAAAATATAGGCGCGTTCGCGGCGTCAAATTTACCGCTCTTGCGCCCCTCAAAATACTGCTGCGGGATGAAGATATTCATGCTCTGATAGCGCGCGCTTACGGGTTTAGCGACGTAGATTATGTTTTTGTAGGCGCGAAATTTTATCTTTTTGCCGCCTATGATCACGCTTTCTTGCGTGAAATTTGCGGCGTTAAATTTCAGATCTATTTGCGCGCTCTGCGTCGCAACCTCGGCATTTAGGCTTAGCGTGCCGCAAAGCATCGCGGCAGCGCCTAAGGCAAGGGATTTTTTACTCATTGAAGTATCCTCTATTTTAATATTGCCGCTTTTTAGTCCTTTAAGCAGCTTAATGACAAAGCTAATTTTAGCAAAACTCGCGAATACTTAAATCCGCTGCGCGCCTAAATTTTGAAATTTAAACGCAAAGGCATCTGCAAGTTGAAAGAAATTTTAAACTCGAAGTATTATTTTAGTGGGCATTTGCGATCCGCCGCCGTAAATCCGGCTGCATTAAATTCCGCTCGTTAATTCATAAGCTTGAGCTGGGTTTCGAAGGCGGATTTGGGGTAGAGGCCGATGAGCTTTTTGACCGCTTTGCCGTTTTTATCGTAGATCACCGACGTGGGGGTGCCGAAAATGCCGCCTACGATGGTTTCAAAGTATTTCACCGAGCTCGCGCCGCTGACGCTTGGGAATTTTATCCCCTTTTCGCGAGCGACCGTGGCATCTGCTTCTAGCCCCTTGCCGTCGCCCAAAACGCCGATGATCAGCGCATCGCCGCTAGCTTGTAGCTCGTTTAGCACGGGTACTTGGGCTTTGCACGCGCCGCAGCCACTAGTGTAGAAAAATAGCACGAACGGCTTGTCGTTGCCCTCGATCTTTAGCGTGCGCTCGGAGGGGTCGAACTTGGAGGCGAGCGAGGTGCCGTCGCTGCTTAGATGGTGCTTCCATCCGTCGCAGCCTGCGAGCAGTAGCGCGAACACGGCGGCAGCAACTTTTAAATTTAAAAATTTTATCATCTAAAACCCGCCTTCGGGCGCGCTAAATCGGCCTTTAAATTTGCGTTTGAAATTTTAAAATTTACGGCGCGATCCGGGCAGAAATTTATATTGCGATCCGCGCTGAGGCGTATGTTGCGATCCGCGTCGCAATCTGCGCCCGTAGCGTTTCGGTTTTTAAAATTTAGACTTTTTAAATTTTGGCTTTTAAAATTTTTCCCCACTCCGCTCAATTTTACATCGGTGCTTGATCTTTCTAGGCAAACGGCCTCGGCGGGACGTGCGCAGCAAAGAGCCGCACCTGCTCGCGCGAGCCTTAGGCGGATCCAAAAAGAGCGCGCGGCGCAGGCGGTGAAATTTTTAAATTTTAACGTAGCTTTATTTTTAATCATGCGAGTTAAATTTTACACATCGGAATTCTGCGCACCAGAATTTTCGGCATCGAAATTTTCGCCGCTTAAATTTTTAGCGCTTTGATCTTCGCCGCGAGAATTTTGCGAGGCGGGATTTTGCTCGCTCGCAGCTTCGGCGCTAGGGCTTTGCGAAGCGCTTCCGTTTGGATCGCGATCTGAAATTTTATCCTGCGAGCCGAGATTGTGCTTCATCGTGCTTTGATCCAAAAGCTCTATTCGATCGAGCTTGCCGTGTCTTAGGCGCACCACTTTGTCGGCAAATTTGCCGAGCTCTTCGTTGTGCGTGACCAAAAGCAGCGTCTTGCCCTCGCTGCGAAGCGTCTGAAAGAGTTGCAAAACCACGCGCTCGTTGGCCTCGTCGAGGTTGCCCGTAGGTTCATCGGCGATGATAATATCGGGGTCATTGATGAGTGCGCGAGCGATGCAGACGCGCTGCTGCTCGCCGCCGCTAAGCTCGCTAGGGCGGTGCGTGATGCGGTGCCCGAGCCCTACTTTCTCAAGTGCTGCCTTGGCGCTGTCCTCGTCCACGCAGCTGTGGTAGTATTGATTTAGCATGACGTTTTCGACGGCCGTTAGGTAAGGAATTAGGTGAAACTGCTGAAACACGAGACCGATCTTTTTGCGGCGAAATTCTAAAATTTGCTCGTCATTTAGCGCGCTCGCGTCGGCTCCGCCCAGGATATATCTGCCCGCGGTGGGGGTGTCCATCAGGCTTAAGATATTTACTAGCGTACTCTTGCCGCTGCCGCTTGGACCCATTATGCTGACCCACTCGCCGCTTAAAACGTCGAAGCTGATATTATCGAGTGCCTTGACCTCGCCGAAGTATTTGCAGATGCCTTCAAATTTTAAAATTTCCATGTCATTCCCTTAATAGATTCGCTAAATTTGGATTCAGCGCCTTTTTGATCGGATAGTAGCTTGCCGCGAGCGCAAAAATCAGGCTCAGCGCGACCGCCGCAAAGAGGCTAATCAGCCTAAAATCCACGCTGCTTGAAAATATCAGATGCCCGAGCAAGATCGCGAGCAGGTATCCCACGAAGACCCCTGCTAGCGAGCCTGCGACGCAGACGGTTAAAATTTCGCTCAGGATCAGGTGGAGCAAATTTTGTTTGCTCGCGCCGATTGCGCGGATGAGCGCAAACTCTTTGATGCGCGAAAGCAGGATCGAGCTAAGGCTCGTGTTGATGCAGACCGAGGTGATCAGAAGGATCGTAATGCCGATAAGAAGCATCAAAAGCTTGATTTTGTTTAAGATGATGCCCTGGGTCTTGGATACCTTGCCTATCGGCGCGAAGCTCATCTGCGCATCGCTTAGACTTTTTGAAATTTCGCTAAGCTGCTTAAAATCGCCGCTTACGATCGCTTCGGCGTAATTTACCTGCGCAGGCTGATTTAAAATTTTTTGCGCCAGCGGCAGCGAGATTAGCAGCATGCCGTCCTCTTTCTGCCCGTCATAGACGATACCTTTTATCTTTACCTTGCTCGTTTCGTTTGAGCCGATCGGCGTGATCTCGATACTATCGCCGAGTTTCGCGCCCAAAAGCTTGGCGAGATCTTGGCCGATGAGCGCGTTTTTATCATCGAAATCCACGCCGATAAACGAGCCCTCTTTGAGATCCAAAAACGGCATCGTATCGCGCAGAGAGGAGAAATTTACTCCCATGATGATGCCTGAGTTTACGCCTAAATTTGCGCTACCGAAAAGGTATTTATTCGCGCTTTTTAGAGCTGGAATTTTGGCAAATTTTGCATCGAGTGCCGCTTCGTCCATATGGGAATTTTCTAAATTTGCGGGGCTTACGATTAAATTTGCGCCGTAGCTGTTTAACTCGCTGGCGACCTTTTTATCGATGTCGGCGTAGATATTTACGAACGCCGCACAAACTGCGCTGCCTAGCATAATCGCGACGAAAATCACGAAGCTGCGAATGCCGCTGTTGATGATACTTTTAAAGATCGCGCCTCTAAAAAATGCGCCGTTATTTCCTACCATAAAGCACCTCCGCAGGCAATAGCTTGATCACTCCGCGTAGCGGTAAGATCGAGCCGATAATGCAAATAAGAAGTCCAAAGACGATGCTAAGCGGAAAGACCATAAGTGAGACGCCAATGAATGAGCCAAAAATTTGATATGCGATCGCCCAGCTAAGCGCATATCCCACGACTGCGCCCACGAGCGAGCTAAGTATGCAGATGACGAAAATTTCGGCGGCGAACTGGATATAGATCATAAAATTACTCGCTCCCAGCGCCTTAAGCAAGCCGATCTCCTTTTTGCGCTTGTAAATTTCGCTGCTTAGCAGGCTCGTGATGCAGATGCTTGAGATCAGCAGCGACAGAATGCTTACGACGCCCATTAAATTTTGAATTTTTTTCGTGATGCCGCTTTGAGCTTCGCTGACGCTAAGCACCGCCTTAGCAGTTGCATTTGGATACTCCTCGGTGATTTGATACGCGATGGAGCTTACGTATGCCGAGCAATACCAGGTATCGTATTCTGTGGCGTCTAGATTATCGAGGCTTCTTCTTGCCTTTACGGACAGATCGTCTTCCGGGATCGTCATGGCGCTAACTTCTGCCTTGGCGATGAGACCCTCTTTGTGCGTTAGCTTTTGTACCAGAGATAAATTTGCGATCAGCTTTTTGGCTTCATCCTCCGCGCCGTGCAAAATCCCAACGACCTTAACCTCATAATCTCCAAGCTTAACCGTATCGCCGATCTTTAGCCCAAGCCCGTCTCCTGCAAGCACCTCGTCATCGGCACCGTCTTTTACCCACTGTCCCTCTACGCTCCAAAACGGATAGAGCGAGCGCACGCCCGATCTGAAATCAGGCTCGTCGCTAACTCCTACGTCCTTTTCGAAGTATGTCCCCACGACGTCGTAATCTCCCGCGCGGGTAGTTAAAAAGGGCGCAAAGGCGGTGATATTGTTGCGCCAAAAAATTTCTTTGATCTTATGTAGCTCGCTCTCTTTTAAGAAATCGTCGTTTTTAAGCGGCGAGTATTCGCGCCCGCCGATCTCAATACTTAGGCTTTGCGAGCGCGGTAGCACGACGATATTAGAGCCGTAGCTGCGCAGCTCCTTAGCGACCTGATCGCCGATTTTTAGCGTGATATTTAGCATGCAAGCGATCAGTGAGACCGATAAAAATATGGTCAAAAACGCTAAGAATTTGCTGTCTTTGGAGTTTAAAATGGAGGATTTGATGATGCGTAAAAACATTATTTAAGCTCCTTTAGCGTGCCGTTAAAATCCACGTAGCGCTCGGGATGCGCGGTGAAGGCGTCCTCGTTTTCTTTGCTTTCGAAAAAGTAGGTGCGTCCGTAGTAAAGATAGCTAAATTTAGAGGTGTTTAAAATCTCTTTTCTGCTGACCGGATCGATTACCTTTTTATCCACGATCTCCGAGAAATAGGACGCGCCGTCCTCAATCGTCTTAAGCGCGATGACGATATTTTGCCCGTCAAATTTATAATCCAGCGGGATCGGATTGCAGCCGCCCAGCTTGCCGACGCTCGGCAAAAATATCCGCACGTTGCAAGCGATGCAGATGAGCTCGTCGCCTTTTTTGATGTAGCCCATATCGCCGCAGATCGAGCACGCGTCAAAAACCGCGACCGGGGCAAATTTGTCCGTGAAGCGGTTTAGTAGAAAAAACCTGACCTTGTGCCCGTCGTCGGTGACGTAGGCAAAGCGGTGCAGTTTGCCGTCCTTTACGATGTTTGCATCAATTATGAATTCCGCACCTTGCGGCTCGATAATCTTAGGCTCATCGATCGCGGGCGGTCTTGAGGCGACCAAGATATAATAAAGCCCCAAAAAGCTGATTAAAACCCCAAGCGACAAGATCAGGCTAAAATCTCTAAAAATGGCGAATCTGCCCGCCTTAACCTCTCTAAATTTTATAATGTCCGCTTCGCGAGGCACACGCCTTGGCGCACGAAATACCGTAAGTAGCGCAATTAGCGCGGCTATAAGGCAAAGAGCTAGCGTCAGATAGGAGTTGTTGTAATGGATGATTTTAGCGATGACGCTTAGAAATTCGGACGAGCCGATCGCGTTTGAAAGCCCTTCAAAGCCCTTCGCAGCTAGCGCTTTCGGTGCATCCGCCTGGCGCAGATCAAGGCCTAAAAAGCCGATTTTAGCAATAAAGGCAAACGCCCATGCAAGAGCGAATGACGCTAGCTTTGCGCCCCTGCTCGCACGCGCTAGAGCTGAGCGATAAATAAAATAGAATAAAATGAGCGCCAGCGCACCTAAAACCGCCATGAAGAGGTTGGTTAGGCTGAAGCTGTCCAGTAGCTCGCCGGAGAAAATTTTAAAATTCATCCCTATGAAGCGGTATTCAAATCCATACGCGCAGCCAAGAGCAAAAATAATCGCGGCTGTTAGGTAGAAGCGTTTAAGCTTAAATGCGAGCAGCAACGTTAACAGCGCCAAGAGCGCGAGCGCGTCAAATACGATCTTGCCCGTATCGGCGTTTGCCGAGCGCGCAAATGCGCTAAAGCACAGCGCCCCAAACGCAGCTCCAAAAAGCGCAGGCAAAAACGATGCGCCAATAAAGCGCCTACCGCCCAGATATGCGCTTAAAAACGCGAGCGGAAACAGAGCCAAGCTAACGTGATAAAAAAATATCGTCATCAAAAATCCTCATCGAGCCTAATGCGCGTAAATCGCCTACAATTGCTTAAATTTTAAAATTTTAAAACCTACGCCATTTTGTAAATTTTAAAATTTCAAATCCGCTTGCAAAAAGTTCGCAGCAATAGAGCCGCCCGCAAAGAGAAATTTCGCCTCGCTATTGCTTTGGTTTTGTCTTACCCTCGCGACACGCTAATTTTAAAATTTTGCCGCAACTAAAAGATTCGTAAGCTTAAACGCATTAAAGCAAAAACGATGCGCTTTGGCTGCGGCGTAGTGGCAAATTTAAACGGGCTAAAGTAACCGCCTTAAATTTAAAGCGTGCGGCTAAACCCAATACCGCTAGAGCTCCGCCAAAACGGACTCGGCGGAGCCTGCTACGATTTACTCTTTAGGAGCGCCTGTGTATTGGAAGGTGTATTTAACCGAGAACGGTTCCCACCATTTGCCTACGCCGGTCGCTTTGTCTGCGTGGCGGCCAAATCCGTTGGCGCTTGGATTTTCGATGTTATAGGTTAGCTCGTAGTTGCCTACACCGTTTACCATCTTGATATTAGCACCGTAGTGAGGGCCGTCGCTAGCTACCATCGGCATGAAATTTCCCTTTTGAATCTTGCCGGTATCTAGGTTTTTAAGCACGTAAGCGATCTTTAGGTAAGGGATCCACTCGCCCTCGCCAAATCCGTTTGCGTTGCCTTTGATAGCGTGGATATCCGCCTCAAGGTGGATGTCCGCCTTGCTAGGAGCTAGATCGATGCCTTTAGGCTCCATATCGATAGGCTGAAGATACACAGCAGCGATCTCCATTCCGTTTTGTTCAACCGGCTCGCCGATCGGATGCTCTCCCGCCATTGCTATAACAGAGGCTAGGCTTAGCGCCAACATACCTGAAAAAATCTTTTTCATCTTTTCTCTCCTTATTAAGATTTGTTTTTTTGCTTATTTTTTAAGATCAAAATTCCTACGATCAAAAGTACGATCATCACCGCTTGCGGCACGAGGCTCTGGACGTAAGGATAAAATCCTATCCACGTAATAGTTGGAAGCCCGTCTATTACCGTAGGCACGAATACCTTGCCCTCGACTAGCTCCATCACGCCCTTGCCCACGAATACGACGGACATATAAAATATGATGACCGATGTAGCGATGAAAAATGGCTTGATAGCGATTTTAAGCGAGAATTTTTTGATAACGATATAAACTATAATAAGAGCCGCCAGACCCGCTACAAAGCCCGCTGCTACCATGCTGGTAGCAGCCGGACTTTTAGCATCGAAAAGTAGTGCCAGATAAAATAGCACCGTCTCTGCGCCCTCGCGATAAACTGCCAAAAATACCGTCCACCAAAGCATCTTGCTATCGCCAGAGCTTAGGCTGTTTGAAATTTGACCTTGTATATAGGCGCTCCACTTTTTGGAGCTTGCATTTGAAAGAAGCCAAAAGCCCACATAAAATAGCAGAACTACGGCGATTAACATCACCGCACCCTCCATCACTTCGCGCGTTTGTCCTGCATTTTCGCTACCGAAGATATAATTCAGCCCGTAAGCCGTAGCGATACTTAGCACAACTGCGACGCCAAGAGCGCTATAAACGATATTTAGGTGCTTTGAGTTGCCGGATTTTATAAGTAGAGCGATGACTGCGGCTACGATAATGAGCGCTTCAAATCCTTCACGCAAGATGATGATAAACGCGTATAAGAATAGATCCCAGTTGCTTGATTTCTTCGTTAGCTCTATACTTTGGGTAAGCTGATCAAATAGCTTATTTTGCGCCGCTACGATCTGCTCTTTGGAAGCGCCCGCGCGCATAAGAGCCGAAATTTTATTAAAGCTTGCTTCGGTGTCTAGCTTGAGTTGAGTATTTTTAGCACCGACGATATTTTCCATACCGCTCTCTTCGTATTCGTCGAAGTAGATATTGCCGCTTTCGTCGATCGCGTCATCAACCTTGCCGCTCTCGTAAAGCTGCAAAACCTTAGCCATTTTGTCTTTGATATTTTGCACAATCGGCGTAAAATCCTTGCCTTCATCTTCGCTAGTATCGCTTTGTGCTAACGCAGTCTGCGGCGCTATGGAGTAGCTTTCTTGCGGCAAATCATTTACGGCTTTTAATGCTAGATTATCTAGGGCGTTTATCGCTTCGTCAAATTTTGATTTGTCCGTATCTGCATCCTCGCGCAAGAGATTTCCGATAATTTGCTGGATTGATTGATCGGTCTGAGACGAGACATATTTTCGCACCGCCTCCTCTAGACGTTCGTTGCGGTAGATATCAAATTTAGCGCGATTTAGCGCAGCTTTTAGCGCAGCAGTGTCTTTCTTATCAAACGCAGCTTTAGCGTTATCCAGCTCAGCTTTAAATTCCGTATAGATGCTCATCCACGGCGAAGTTGTACCGGATGCTGCGGAATTCCCACCTGAGGCTGGCGCAGAAGTGCTGCCATCGCCTCCGTCTTGATACTCGGCTACGAGACGATGACCAGATTCGATCGCAGGCAGAACCTCATCAATCTCGCGATTTAGATTATCGATCATCGCTTGGATCTCATTTAGAGGCTTTTCTGCTTTGATCGCTTTACGGATATCGCCGAATTGCTTCTCCATATCGTAGGATTTTTTCTGTCCCAAATTTATGCGGATGCCGGCTTCTAGATTTTCAAAATGCCCAAAATACGCCTCTTGAGTTATCTTTCTAGCCTCAGAATTATTACCATCGACATAAAGTTTGATCGCTTGAGCAAATTTCTCTTTTATCGTCGCTGCTTCGGCGCGATAATCCGTATCTGCAAAAAGCATAGCAAGCGGAAAAATTAGAGCTAAAACCGCAAATTTAAAAAATTTCATCTGAACCTTCTTGAGTTGAATTCATACATTAAATTTCAAAATTGAGTGGCAATTATATGTAGAAAAATCTTAAAAAGTAATAAAAAAAGCGGTTATCATAAAGCACGAAAGCGGCTAAATTCTCAATTGCAAGAGCTTTTTGATAGATGGAATTTAATAGAATTTAGGATATGACGGAATTTTAAACGGCAGTCGGATTTTACTCCGACTGCTAAAATTTTAATGAAGTTTCGACCAAATTTTACTTTTCCAAAGACCTGCAAAAACAGAAAGGATCAAGAAATAGATCATAATATTTATGGTTGTAGCTTCACGCTCAGCTTTTTTGCTATCGCCTACGTCAGCCAGATACTCCACGACCTTGGCTTCAGCGTTTTCGTTCAAGCCTACGCGCGGCATCGAAGTGCCTGGAAGCTTCTTTTGCGTATCATTGATAAACTCGTGCAGATAGTTGGCGCCCTTGGAACGGATCATCATCGAAAGATCAGGAGGCGTCGAGCCCATATACGCAGCCAAGCTAGCCTTGTCGCCGGATGCAAAGAGCTTATCATATTTGACGTCGTGGCATCTTAGACAAGCATCCTCAAAAACCGCCTTGCTTAAAAGGAATTTTTTCTGCGCTTCATTTAGTTCGGTGCCTTGCTTGATGCCGCTAGCAGCAGCCTCAGAGGCGATTAGCTTATCCTCGCTAGGAGCGAGCGATTTTAGATAGGCTACGATATCGGCGATCTCTTGATTTAGATCACCGCCTGTACCGAAAAATCCAGGCATCGGAAAAGGTTTTTCGTCGCCAAATTTCTGATCTAGCTTAAGAGCCATGATCGGATCTTTGATGAGTGCAGCTAAGAATTTATCGGTGTATAGATAGCCTGCACTGCTAAGATCCGGAGGATTGACGCCGTATGCGGCACTAGCGCTTGCCGCGTCCATAGGAGCGGGGATATTTGCACTTTTTACTCCATGACATGCGGTGCAGCCTGCATTTGTAAAGGTTTCAGCGCCGCGCACGGCATCGCCTTTACTAAGATCGATTTTATTTATCTCATCCCAAAAAAGCACCGTTTTGTCTTGTTGCTCTTTCGCGCTGGCTAGGGCTTTTTTAGAATTTTTTATCATCGTCTCATCTCCGCCCTTTTCGGCTGCGGCCAAAGCGCTTTCTGCTGCGGCTACGTTATGCGCGGCCAAAGCCGTATCGCCTGCTGCAAAGTCATAATTTACCGGATCGGTGTGCGGACTGAGCTTAGTATGAGCATAAGGCTCGATAAACCAGTATAAAATTCCCACACAAAAAAGCACTAAGATTAGGGTTCTTATCTCTTTCATGGCTATACCCTCTTTCTTTCTGCAATTGTAATTAGCGGAAGCACTACGACAAGCAATCCGATATAGATGATTGATAAAGCAAAGCCCCAGTATTTGTTTTCGATACCGAGCTCCGCGCCGTCTGCGGGGAGCTTTCCGAATAGGCTAAGCAGGATCATGTCGATTACCAAAACCCAAAACCAAATGAAAAACGCCTTGTTTTTGTGCGCGGGGGCTACTACGCTGCTGCGATCAAATAGTGGGATAAAAAACAGCGAAACTCCGGCAAATGCAAAGGCAATAAGCCCAATGTCGGCGGCCTTAAGTGGTCCTACGTCGAAGTAAAATCCGCGCAAAATTTCATACTCCCAGAGAAAGTACCATTCCGGATAGATATGCGTCGGGGTTTTGAGGCTGTTTGCCGGCTCGAAATTTATCGGATCCATCGCAAAATCGAAGTGAAAGCCGACTAGATAAAAGAAAAATATCATAAAGATACTGACGTAGAAAAAATCCTTCGCCAAAAAGCCCGGCCAAAACGGAATTACCTTGCTTTCGCTAGTTTTTCCTTCCAAATACTTCTCACCCTCGAGCTCAAAGTCAATCTCCTCGCCGTCTAGGTTATTTACATGCGGAAATCTAAGCGAATAAAAATGCACTGCCAGCACCACAACCACCACGAGAGGCAGCAAACAGACATGAAGCATAAAAAATCGCGTCAGCGTTGGATCACTAACAGCATAATCGCCGCGAATCCATTCGACTATTGCATCGCCAACTACTGGAATTCCGCCGAACAAATTTGTAATAACCATCGCTGCCCAGTAGCTCATCTGCCCCCATGGAAGCATATATCCGCTAAAAGCCTCCGCCGAAAAGATGATGAAAAGTAGCATTCCGCTTACCCAAATCATCTCTCGTCCTTGCTTATACGAGCGGTAATATATAGCTACTAAAGTATGAATGTATAAGATCAAAAATACAACTGATGCCGATACCGCGTGGATATGACGCCATAGCCAGCCGTATTCGACCTCTTTCATAATCGTAAAATTTACGCTATCAAATGCCAAATTGACATCTGGCTTATAATACATCACGAGCATTAGTCCACTAACGAACAAAACTATAAATAGCGTCATCAAAATAACGCCCATCGCCCAAAGGAAGCTGATATTTTTAGGAATCCAATACTCGCTTACCATCACCTTGAAAAATTTTGTTACGGCGAGTCTTTGGTCAAACCAATCCCAAACTCCTGTAGCTTTTCTTATATGTGCCATCTGCGCCTCCTATGCTTTCTGCTTTAGGGCTTGGTATTCGGGGCCCTCTTCGCCTAAAACGAGTTTCGTTCCGTCGATTTTAAAGGGCGGTATATCCATAGGGCGCGGCGGCGGACCGAATACGTTTACACCGTTAGCATCGAAAATCCCACCATGACATGCACAGATGAATTGTTGCGTCGATGGCTTGTAGCTGGGAATACAGCCCAAATGCGTACAAAGCCCGATGCAAAGCGTATATCTAGCATCCCCTACGACGACGTCACGGGTATCGTTTTTAGGCATATCGGCAGTCTTTTTAAGCACGAAAATCGGCTTTTTACGCCACTGCGCTTGATACAGCTCGCCCTCTTTGATCGGACTTAAATCTACCGTAGTGACGCCGGCGGCGCGCACGCTAGGTAACGGATCCCACGATTTCTTCATCCCCACGAGTGCGAAAACGCCACCCACAGCGGCAACCGCGCCGAAAGTAAGCCCGATAAAGCCTCGTCTATCCTGTTTTAGATCAGACATCTTTATCCTTTCAAATTAAGAAATTGACAAGCGTCAATTTTAGCCAAATAAAGATTAAATCAATATGATTATAAGCAGAAATTTAGCTTAACCTTGCAAGCTAAATTATATTTTAAGATAATTTTAATGCCTAGCGAGGCGTTTTCGCGGTTTAAAATTTTATAAATTTTCAAATTCTACTATATTCTATCACGACGCGGAATTTAAAATTTTAAAATTTCACTGCTCGGTTATGGCAGCGGCGGGGCGAATTTTGCACTGGCGCGCTAGCTGAAATTTTAAAATTCTAAATTACGTCGCGCTTCCGTCGTATGAAAAAATTCCACTAGAAGTAAAATTTAAAACATTAAAACCCCATAGCGGTACAAATTCCAAATCATTAAAATTTTACGACGTCTTAAAATTTCAAGCATCAAAGAATTCTGTCGCGATGCAAAATTTTAAAATTTAGCGCAATCGCGAGCCGTAAAATTCTATAAAATTCTGCGGGATTTCAAAGCCTAGCCGAAATTTAAAGATAAATTCCATAAATTCCTAAAGCCTCGGCAAACTGCGAAATCCGGGCGAAATTTCAAAATTATTATTCTGAAATTTGGGCCCCACCTATCTAAAGTCTAGCCGATTTGCCCGAGCGAAAATACGCTCCGATCGCAAGAGCCACCATCGAAGCGATCATCACGTACGCCCAGCCCGGCACCGGAATACGCTCGCCGCTAGCGTAGGAGTGCATGCCGCTTAGGTAGAAATTTACACCAAAATAGGTCATTATGACGCTAAAATACGCAAACATTGAGGCTACGGCAAAGGCGAACTGATTATTGAGCTTAGGCATAAATCTAAAATGTACGACTACCGCGTAGATGAAAATCGTAATGAGCGCCCAGGTCTCCTTCGGATCCCAGCCCCAGTAGCGCCCCCAGCTTTCATTCGCCCACACGCCGCCTAGGAAGTTGCCCACCGTCAGCAAGCAAAGCCCTAGGATCATCGACATTTCGTTGATATGCGTAGCCTCCGTGATATTGCGCGCAATCTCGGGGTTTTTCCTGTCGAATAAAAACATCACGAGGGTAAAAATTCCAAGCAGCATGCAAAGCCCCAAAAACCCGTAGCTTGCGGTGATTACCGAGACGTGGATCGTAAGCCAGTGCGATTTTAGAACCGGCTGGAGGTTGGTGATTTGCGGATCGATGTCGCTAAGATGCGCGACCATCAGCGTAATGCCCGCCATTATCGAGGTAAGCGCCAGCGAGATTGCAGATTTGCGCGAGAAAAATATTCCGCTTAGCGACAGCGCCCACGCGATGTAGATGAGCGATTCGTAGGAGTTGCTCCACGGTGCGTGCCCTGAGACGTAGCCGCGTAGCGCAAGACCCGCAGTATGCGCGATAAAAGCGACAATATTTACGACATAAACTAGCTTAAACGCGCCGCCTAAGCGAAGAGCGGGCTTCATCATTCGCAAAAAGATAAAGATCAGAAGCAAAAATCCCGAGATAGTGTAGATCGGAAAGAGGCGAGAAAAAATTTTAGCCTTATTAAATAAAATTTCATATTTTATCGCGCTTTCGCTAGGCATTAAATTTGCTCCGTTTTGCGCTTGGTATTTTTTGACGTAGCTTAGCATCTTTTCCGCGCCACTCCAATCCCCGCTTTCTTGGGCATAGACTATAGACGAAACGAATATTCCCATCATCTTTTTAACTTCAGCAGATTCGTTTTGATCCAGCGCATCGCCTAGATATAGCGGCGAAAGCCACTCGTTATTTTTAGCGTTCTTAACCGGAATAATTCTAAAATAATCCCCCATAAACGCCGAGTAAAAGACGTTCACGCGCTCGTTTACCTTGATGATCTCTTTATCTAGCACACCGCGATTGCCCAAAGGCTTGCGGTTGATCTCCTCGACCATTTTATCGAGCTTGTAGTAGCTCTCGCCGCCTTTAAATTCAAAAAAATCCATCATACTGGCGTGGCTTTGCTTCTCATCCATACCTAGAATTTTTTTAAGCTCCGGCTCGCTAACCTTGATGATTGGCGCGCGCCTCCAGTAGCTTTGATTTAGCATAAACGAAAGCGCAGCGGCGTTATGGTTTAAAATTTCGCCATTTGGCGTCTTGTAGTTGTCGGCACGGTAAATTTTATTTAAAAGCTCCCTAGAAACTGTATCAAAAGGCTCCATTCGCCCATCAAATCCCTGAATTACGAGGCTTGCTAGATCTTCGCTAAATTTAGGATCGAATTTCGGTACGGCCAGCTCGCCTCCCATAGTAGAAAAATTATGCGGCGGGATGGAGTCTTGCTCCGCAGCAGATTCTTGCGAAGCGGAGCTATGCTTGGAATTTTCAGCGGCGGAATTCTGCGCGGAATTTTGCACAAAATTTTGCGAAGTAGAATTTTGCACGCTAGCCGGGCTTTGCGGCGCGGAATTTTCTGCGGCTGCATTTGAGGCGGAATTTTGCGAAGTAGAATTTTGAGTTGTGGAGTTTTGTTCAGCATTTGCTGTGCTAGGATACAATGCGCTCAAGCTCAAAGCCAACGCGCCTGCTAATGCTAATGCCGCGCCTTTAGTGCCGCGTCGCGATTTTTTGGCGCGTTTTGATATGGAGCTTTCTGCAGAGCTTACGGGCACCGAGCTAGACGCGGAATTTTTAGAATTTACATCTTTTTCTCGAGCAAGATGCGTATTTTCGCTAATTAAGCGCGAAAGCTTGAAAAAGCGCGAGCCCCGATTAAAAAAGTTAAAAAACATCCCTACACAAAGCAAAAAATAGCCGATGTAAGTTGGAACTTTGCCGGGGTCTTTATTGACCGAAAGCACGGTACCACGCTCATCCGTGTCGTATGAACTTTGGAAAAATCGGTATCCGCCGTAATCGAGCACGTGATTCATAAAAATATCATAATCAAAGCTCGAATTGCCGTCTTTTAGCGTGATTTCGCTTTTATATCCGGAGGGCGAATTGGTGCCTGGATAGCGATCCATCACAAAGTCGCGAAGCGCGATTTTAAAAGGCAGATGAAGCATCTTTGGCGCCAAGGCTACGATGAAATTCTTATCTCCCACCTTGTAGCTAGCGCCATGCGAATCCCTAGGAACGTAGATTTCGCGACTCTGCCCCGCAAAGCTTAGCGTAGCTACTACGCCGGGCTCACCCGGTAAATTCGCATCGACCGGGACGAATTTCTCGACCGCGGAGCTAAGCAGGCTAACGGGGGCGAAATTTATCCCGTCGAAGCTGTAAAGCAAGAGATTGCCTAGCGGATTATCCTCGTTTTTCTTAAGCGGCGCAGTGCTCATATCAGCCATTTTAGTGGCGTTTATATCAAGACTTGAGTTTAGATAGAATTTGCCGTCTTTGGATTTTATGTAGATGAAATTCTTACTCTTAGGCTCAGCGTTAAAAGTGATACTAAGCTCGCCTATATCCATGCTTTCGCCTGATTGCAAGGAGACATTTTGGCTGCCAACATTGTTTGAAAATAATAGTTCCACGCGCGCAGGAGCCTGTCCGGTCGGATCTTGCACCCATTTTAGCTCGCCGTGTTCTACGAGCTCTTTAAATTTTAAATTTGTGATCCTGCCCTCTACGTCTAGATTGAGATCGAAGTTCATCCGTCCTGCGCCGTTTAAAAATTTGCTCTCGTCAGCAGATATAAACTCGCCGTCACTGCCTAAAGTAAGAAGCTGAACGACCTCGTCTTTAGTCGTTACGATCGAGCTCTCGCCACCCTCTCTTATATGGATATTGCCCTCAAAGCCGAAATATCTAGTCAAAATCGCTCCAGCAAGCATAAACAAAAAGCTTACGTGAAAGATTAGCGCAGGCAGCGTGCGAAGTTTAATCATGCGGTAGCGATAGATATTGTAGGTTAAATTTACTCCCAAAAGCACCATCAGCGCGCCAAACCACGCAGTAGAATAAACCATCGCCCAAGCTACTTCCGTACCGTAAGCGGTCTCTACAAAAGTAGCGATTGCACAGGCTAGCGCCAAAATCAGTAGCATCACTGACGCGCACTCCATACTAAAAAATGTCTTCATTGATTTCCTTTAGATTTACGAGGGTTTTCAAAATCGCGAGATTTTAGCAAAAATTGCTTAATTTTTCATTTTACGACTTGCAAGCGCACACCTACTAGCGTAGCTCAAATATGCGTTAAGATGCTCTGATAAAGCGATCAAATTCTCATCTTAGGCATTCGCGCAGGAATTTAACGGCGCGGATAAAATTTTATAAAATGCTGCGGAATTTGGCGAAATTCTATTAAATTTCGTGCGCCATCTCATCGCGTAATTTCTAAATTTAAAATTCCGCCGCGATAAAATTCTATCTTGGCGAAATTCCTTCTTATTGTTTTTTGCCTTGGGTATATGCGAGCTCGCACACGTCGCCCACGGCTTGGTGGCACGGGATCGCCGAGATCGAGTTATTAGGCGAGCCATCGATCACTTTGTCTGAATAAACCAAATAGATTAGCGAGCCCTGCGCCGCGTCGTAAAGCCTAACTACGTGGGTCTTTTTGAAAATTAACGAGCTGCGTTTTTCAAAAATATCCTCTTTTTTCAGCTCCTCTTTGATGATGATTTTAGGCGCTGTCTGCACGCACGAAACAGAAGCTTCGGAGCGATCCTCCTCCACGCCGATGATCTCTTTGGCACCGCCTTTTTTGGCGTAAGAGACGTAGCAGGTCACTCCATCAACCTTAGGATCTTTAACCGCGATAACTTCGATGCGATCGTCTTTGCCAAAAATTCTAAACGAAGTATTTACGCTACCTACTAGCTCGTAATCGCCCGCGCAAGCAAAAGCCGCTAAAATCGCTACTAGAATAAATTTTTTCATAACCATCCTTTGGAATTTTAGCGGCGATTTTATCATTTATAATATAAATATTAAGCAAGTTTTTATAAAATACCGCGATTTAAATTTAAAGGAATTTTATGATCGAAGATATCTTTAGAGAATACGATATTCGCGGTATCGTGGGCGAGGAGCTAAACGAGCGCAGCGTAAAGGCGATCAGCTTCGCGCTTGGCAAACATATCGCAAATCTCGGGCTTGAGCGCGTTAGCGTGGGATACGACGCCCGTCTTAGCGCGGACGAGTTTTTCGGCTATTTCGTAAGCGGGCTAAATTTCGCCGGGTTGCGGGTTTATAATATCGGCTTACTGCCGACGCCGGTGGGCTATTTTAGCGTATTTACGCATAAATTTGACGCAAACGTAATGATTACCGGCTCGCACAATCCCAAAAATTACAACGGCTTTAAGATCACGATCGGCACGGATAGCTTCTTTGGCGCGGATTTGAAACGTCTGGGCGCGCAGGTACGAGAGCTGATGAGTTCAAATTTTGAAATTCCAACCGATACAAGCACCCAGAGGTACGACATCTTAAGCGAGTATTTAGCATATTTTGAGAAGGAATTTGCGGCTCTTAAGGGCTTTGCCGTGCCTTTTATAATCGACTGCGCAAACGGCGCCGCAGGCGTTACCGTTACTAAAATTGTCGAAAGGCTAGGACTAAACGCTAAAGTTTTATTCCCACAACCGGACGGCAATTTCCCAAATCATCACCCAGACCCCAGCGAGGAGAAAAATTTAGCAGATCTTAAAGCTGCGATGAAGCAAGACGGCGTGGCTCTAGGCTTCGGCTTTGACGGAGATGCTGATAGGATCGCCGTGCTAACTCCGCGCCGCAACATCAAAGGCGATGAGCTGGCCTGCCTGCTTGCTCTAAATATGACCCATCCGCGCATCCTAGGCGAGGTCAAATGCTCGCAGGCGATGTACGATACCATCGATAAGATCGGCAAAAGCTTCATGGGCAAGACCGGCCACAGCAATATCAAAAAGGCGATGAAGGAGCTAGGCATCGATCTTGCCGCGGAGGTTAGCGGGCATATTTATTTTAAAGAGCGATATTTCGGCTTTGATGACGGCGTATATGCGATGATGCGCGTGCTTGAGCTCGTAGCTAAAGGATATGATTTAGACGCCGAGCTAGACAAGCTGCCGCGAGTTTTTAGCACCGACGAGATTAAATTTAATACGAGCGAGGAGGCGAAATTTAAGATCATCGAGGCTCTTAAAGCTCAAATCCACGCAGGTATCGCGGAGCTACCGCCTATCCGCAATATTATCGAGATTGACGGCATCAGAGTGCGGTTTGATGACGGCTGGGCGCTCGTACGGGCAAGCAACACCACGCCTGTGATCGTAACTCGCTTCGAGGCCTCTAGCCCCGAGTTTCGCGACAAGATGCAGCGCGTATTTTTAGGCAAACTAGAAAATTTAAAGGACCAGAGATGAACGAATCTGAAAAGCAAGAGGTTGAGAAAAATATAAAAGAGCTTTTGGCTGCGAGAGCGGAATTTTTTAAATTCTTAGATGAGCGCGTGCCAAAAATCGCGGGTACCGACGTATTTGATTTCGAGCGCGCAGGTGCGGCTAGCTTGAAAGAAATTTACGCGAAATTCTACGGCTACGACTACGCCGCGCGCAAGCTGCTGCCATATTTATACCGCACTTACGGGCTAGATTTCGATGTCTGAGATCATCTTAGATCGCGCCGCTTATGCGCACAATCTAGCGCAAATCGCCGCCAAAGTAGGTGGAACGGAGCGAGTATTTTTGGTAGCCAAGGATAATTCATACGGCCATGGCTGCAGACTTTGCTGCGAGGAAGCGGCAAAACTAGGCTTCGTACGCGCCGTAACGCGAAGTGCTGCGGAAGCTGCGCAGATAGAGGATTTATTTGATGAAATTTTAGTGCTCTCGCATATTCCGCGCGGGGACGAGGACGAGCGGTTTTACTACGCAGTAAATGATCTTGGCTACTTCTCGCGTCTTAAACGAGGGCTTAAAATTTATATCGCTGCAGATACTGCTATGCACCGCAACGGCATCGGTGCGAGCGAGTTAGATGAGGCGCTTAAGCTATGCAAGGCGGGCGGATTTAAGCTTCGTGGCTTTTTCACACACTTTCGCGCAAGCGACGAGCTAAGTGGAGATTTTTTCGCGCAGAGGCAAAATTTTATAGAATTTAAGCGCCTTGCGAGGCAAAAAGCCGCCGCCGCGGGCTTTGAAAATTTAAAATTTCATTCGAGCAACTCCGCAGCTATCGAGCGAAGTGCAGGCTTTGAAGACGAATACGTACGCGTGGGTATGGCGCAGTTCGGCTATCCGCAATTTGACGAGAGCCTAAATTTACGCCCTGTGCTAAAGCTCTATGCCGATCTGATCAGCTCGCGCGTGCTAAAAAAAGGCGAGCGCGTGGGCTACGGCGCAAAATTTGAAGCGCCACGCGATATGAGGATCGGCACCTATGATCTGGGCTACGCCGACGGGCTATTTCGATACGGCGGCGAGGGCGAGCTAGCGCTTGCAAACGGGCAAAAAATGCTCGGAAAAATGTCGATGGATAGTTTCTGCGCGGAATTCGGCGGAGAGCGAGTTTGCGTGCTGGACGACGCACGGATTTGGGCAAAGCGCTTCGGCACGATCGAATATGAAATTTTAGTCAAATTAAATTCCAACATCCCAAGGAGATTTCAATGAAAGAGCTGCAAGGAGAAAATAACGAGCGTATAGGTTACGACGATAAAGGCTTATCCGCGCGAGGCGAGAGCTTTGGCGGAGGAGAGTATCCGCGCCAAAAAGGAGGGCTTCATATCTTAATCAAAGCTCTAATCGTCTTAGTGATTGCGGCGATTGCGTTTGCGATATTTGCAGTGCCGGTTTACAATAAACTCGTAAGCAAAGATGAAGAAGTTAAGGCTGCGTGGAGCCAGGTACAAAACCAATATCAGCGCCGCGCCGACTTGATTCCAAATTTCGTAGAAACCGTCAAGGGCTACGCTAGTCATGAAAAAGATACCTTAGAAGGCGTCATAAATGCTCGCGCTAAGGCAACCGCTGTCAATATTAATGCAGAAAGTTTAGCGCAAGATCCGGAAGCGTTTGCGAAATTTAACGGCGCTCAAGGCGAGCTTAGCTCGGCCCTATCGCGCTTGATGCTGGTAGTCGAGCGCTACCCGGATCTCAAGGCAAATCAGAATTTCGCCGATCTGCAAAATCAGCTCGAAGGCACGGAAAATCGTATCGCCGTAGCGCGCAAGGACTACATCGCCTCGGTGCAGGAATACAATAAGCTAATTAGAACCTTCCCTACAAACATCATCGCGCGCATCGTAGGATTAGGTGGTGCCAAACCTAGCTTTAGCGCTGATAGCTCAAGCCAAAAAGCCCCTAGCGTCTCGTTTAAATAACGCTAAAGGCGGCAAATGCTAAGCGAGCAGTGCAAGCAAAAAATCCACGAGCTAATCACGAAAGCCGAAGCTACAAGCGGTGCGCAGATCGTCTGCGTGGTCGCGCGCGAAGCAAGCGAGGACTGCGAAGCTAGCTATAGCGCGGCGGCAGTGACGGCGTTTGCGATCGGCATCGTTCTGTGCTTCGTGCCGCAAATAAGCAAAGCTGAGTTACTGCAGATCGTAGCGCTTAGCTTCATTGCGATTAAAGCTCTGCTAGCTAAATGCTCTACGCTTTTAACTCTAATCACGCTTAAATCTCGCAGACTTCGGCTCTCTGGCGAGTTTGCGATGCAAAAATTTTACGAGCGTTACGGCAGCGTAAAAGAAGTGATAATGTTTTGCGTCTGCGTCCGAGAGCGCTGCGCTCATATCATCTGCGGCGCGCGAGCGGCGGAGTTTATCTCTAAGGTTGAGTTTGAACGTATCACGACAGAATTTAACCCCAGCACGCAAGGTCTTGAGCCTGCCGTTTTAAAGGCGATGGACGCGCTGTGCGAGTTAGCCATGCGAGTGCCTAAAGATAGCGAAAATAACGAGATAGAAGAGACCTTGGTGGAGCTGCGATGAGAGTGGCTTGGAGATTTGCTTTTACCCTAATGGCGCTATTTGTAATAAGCGTCGCCGCACCTAGCGAGTATCTAGCACATCCAAACGGCACCGCTGTAATTGATGAGGCTGGCATTTTACGCCCAGCCGCGAGAGAGAGTCTGAATGAAATTTTAACGACTTTCGATAAAAATTCCACAAACCAGATCATGCTCGTAAGCCTAAAATCGCTCGGTGGCTACTCTATCGAGGAAATCGGCGTAGAGCAGGCGCGCGCTCTTGGTATCGGGCAAAAAGGGCGCGACAACGGCGTACTGCTGCTCGTCGCTCCGCACGAGCATAAAGTGCGTATCGAGGTCGGATACGGGCTAGAAGGCGTGCTAACCGATATGCGCGCCAAGCGTATCATAAACAATAAAATTCTGCCCTATTTTAGGCAGGGGGATTACGAAAGTGGCGTCATTAGCGGGATTTCGGCGATCATTAGCACGATCGAAGGCGGCGATATAAAATTTGACCCCCTTAACGCCAACGCGCAGCAGGATCCGAGTAATAAGGACTTTGCGATCTTTATGGTACTTTTTGCGGTCTTGCTTTTCGCGTTACTAAGCCGCCGCGTGACGCGTCGCAGAGTAAGCGACGAGGATATAATCTCGAGCGCAGACATCATAAGCGAAATCGCGCGCTCATCGCGCATGAGAGGCGGCTCATCCGGGGATTTTGGCAGATTTGGAGGAAATGGCGGTTTTAACGGAGGCGGCTTCAGTGGGGGCGGCGGAAGTTTCGGCGGAGGCGGTGCTAGCGGGGGCTGGTAGCTGCAGAAATTTCATCAAAATTCCAAATCGTAGAATTTTGTATAAATTTTAAAATTTCAGAATTCCTAAATTCGGCTGCTGGTATAGAAAAACAACATGAGCGGCTTGTCGTTGCCCTCGATCTTTAGCCTGCGCTCGGAGGGGTCGAACTTGGAGGCAAGCGAGGTGCCTTCGCTGCTTAGATGGTGCTTCCATCCGTCGCAGCCTGAGAGTAGCAGCGCGAACACGGCGGCAGCAACTTTTAAATTTAAAAATTTTCATAATCTAAAATCCGTCCTTAAATCTACTTTTAAAACTGCTAAATTCGTTTTTAAATTTGCGTTTGAAATTTTAAAATTCACGGCGCGATGCCTGTCAGAATTTATGTCTAGGTCCGCTCCGAGGCGTATGTCGTAATAATCCATGCTTGGGTTCATGCCGTGACCATTGACGAGATTTATGTCGTACCGCGCTAGAATTTATATCGTGGCATATATTTAAATTTAAGTCTCGATCTGCGTTAAAGTTTATGCTTTGGCATGTGCTGCAGCGATATGCTATAAAGCGTATGTCGCGATCCATGTCGTAATCCGCGCTAAAGTCTATGTAACGACCTGCCTCGCAATTCGTACTCATAGCGTTTCGGTTTTTAAATTTAGACTTTTAAAATTTCGGCTTTTTAAATTTTTACCCACTCCGATCGGTTTTCCATCGGCTTTTGATATTTTGAGGCAAACGGCTTTGGCGAGACGCGCGCAGCAAAGAGCCGCGCCTGCTCGCGTGAGTCTTAGACGAATCCAAAAAGAGCGCGGACAGGCAGCGAAATTTTTAAATTTTAACGTAGCTTTATTTTTCATCATGCGAGCTAAATTTTATGCACCGGAATTCTGCGCACCCGAATTTTTGGCACCTTGATTTTCGCCGTTAGAATTTTCGGCACTCTGATCTTCGCTGCCAGAATTTTGCGAGGCGGGATTTTTAGAATTATATTTTTTGATATCGGAATTTTCTGTAGCCGAAGCATTTGTGCCCGCATTTTTGCCATTAGAATTTTCGCCAATTAAATTTATTTTTTGAAGAATTTTAAATCCAAATTACGCGCCCTATTCTTTCATCGTGGCTTATTTATATAAAATTGCACCTATTAAAAATTTGGACGCAAAATTCCACCTGCGAAATCTCGATAAATTTTGCCATTAAATTACGAAACGAAATTCTACCTCGCAATTCCGCCACTATTTCTTAGCGATTTTATAGTAGCCGTCTTTGAAAACGACCTTGCCAGCATCCGCCAGACGCTTTAAAAGCTGCGCACTCGCTTCGTCAAACATCGCTTCCACGTCGCTAGTGCGCTGCGGACGGCGCGAGAGAGTGCGCAAAATTTCATCCTCGCTAAAGCTCAGCCGCTCGCTTGCGTATTTGGGCGCGGCGATGATATTTACGTTTTGATTTTCGATGAAAGTGGCCAGATAGCGCAGCTGCGCCTCGCTCACCCCCTCTGCGCGGTATGCGGGCGGGCGATCGATCGTACCGAGATCGACGCGGTGCGGGTTGATGCGCGCCAGAGCCGCATTCAGCGCCGCAAAGTCTTCTTGCGTGTCGTTTAGTCCGCGCACGACTAGGATTTCGATATCAAGCTTGCCGCGAAACTCGCGCGCAAAATCTGCGATCGCGCTTACGATATCCTCGGCGCCAATGCCCGCGTGCGGACCGTCCACCTTGCGAAAGCTTTTCGTAAGCGCGCTATCTAGCGAAAATTTGCAGATATCAAGCTTCGCTAACGCCGCGCTATTTTCGCGTACGAGCGAGCCGTTTGAGAGTACAAGCAGCTTCTGCGGCAGGTGCAGCACCTTTAGTGCGTCCACGAGCTCTGCAAAGCGCGGATGCAGCGTAGGCTCGCCGTTTGCCGTGATCGTGATGACGTCAATGCCCGCGTGGCTTTGCAGCGCGGTTTTCAGCTCGGCGATGACCGGACCGATCTCACAGGGCTCGCTCATCGCGCTTACCGGCTTGCCCGCGCCCAACTCGC
>CAUPXM010000023.1:0-28028 GCA_963515585.1 uncultured Campylobacter sp. | reverse complement strand
TGAAAGACGAAGCTAAAGAAGAGGAATCGTCTAAGGCTAAAGGTAAGAGGGGCAAGAAATCTAAGAAAGAACAATAAGAAAGAATATATAAAATAAGGGGAGGAGTGTAAGGTGGACTTCTCCTTTTATAAGGTTTTATGAACTTTATAGTTTTATATAGTTGTATTCTTTTCTAATCGTTTCTATTACAAATTTACAAATTTTATAGCTCTTATTTTTTTCTATCTCTTTTTTTATTATAAATTTTGCAGACTTTGAAATTTACTTTTGTACTTTTTTCTCGGCTTTGCCTTCATCTTATTTCGTGTTTGATTTATTTGGCTTTAAATTTAGTAGGTTACTTCGGGGGTAAAATTTAAACAAGTTCGCGCGAGCAAACGAATGTAGTACAAATTTTATTATTCTGCGCAGTTTGCTGCATGCACTGCATAAATTTCACTTTGCAGTCTCTGCCTGTATTCCATGAGTTTTACGCGTTCGCCTTTAACGCTTAATTAAGACTATTTTTTAGAACGATTATACTCAGAATAAACATAAAAATAACCAGAATTTAAGGCAAGCACCATCATAACAACAAAGAGAAACAAAAAGAGCGATTAAAAGATAAAATAGATTAAGTGGTGGTTAGAGGCAGAATCGAACTGCCGACACGCAGATTTTCAGTCTGCTGCTCTACCGACTGAGCTATCCAACCACCGAAAAAGAAAAGTAATTTTAGCCATGCAATACTTAAATCTCGGTTAAAATCCTCGATTCTCGCTATATTTTTGCACGTTATGCTCGAAAACGGTCAAATTTACTCAGTTAAAATTTTTTAAATTTCAGTAGCGAAAAATATTGCTTATGCAGCAATTTGCAATAATCAAAACGGGCTATCGATCTAAAAAGCAAAGTGGTATAAAATTTTACTATTTAGCCGACTTTGCAAATTATTCGCTTGGTTTTAGGCTGTGCAAATTGGATAAATTGGTGCTAGAAGATAGCATTGTTTTAAATTTACGCGTATAACGGACAGCTGGGAGCGATTGGTTAAATTTAGCATCGAAAATTGGCTTTAATTTGGACTTGACGAAGCATCTTTATAAACATTGTGCTCGAGCTAATAGTGTGACATAGGGATGTTTACTTCGGGATTGAATTTATTTAGATATCTGCGCAGCAGAAGCGTTGAAATTTTAAAATACGATTGCAAATTGTATTAATAAAGGCTCGACCTGATCCATCTAAACTTAATATGCTTATCTATCCGAGTTGTGCGACTTGTTTTTTAAATAGGTCGCCGCGTTGCGCGTAGCTTTTAAATTGATCCAAACTGGCACATGCAGGGCTTAACAGCGCTATTTCGCTCGCAGAATGTATGGAATTTTTAAAATTTTCGGAATTTTTAGAATTCTGAGAATTCCGAGTTTCACCGTTGTTTATGCGGCGTTTCGGCGAAGAGGCGTCGTCGCTTGCGGCAGATGAGCCGCCGCCTTTTTGCAGCGTATTCTCGCCGATCTTTGCGTTTTCTTTCGCCTTGCCGCCGCCGTCACACCCGTCATCCGCACCTAAATTTTGTACTTTCGATTCGCTTGCGCCGCTTTTTTTAAAGTCCGCATCTCGGTACCGCTTCGAAATTTCGTTCACCGCCGTTTGTAAAATTTCGCAGCGCACGCAAGGAAGTCTGTACTCGTCGCATAAAAGCACGATTTTATCGGTATTTGAGCCGATCGCGTAAATTTGCAGATCGTATTTTTTAAACTCTGCAAAAAGCGGGCGCAGATCCACGCCTTTATCGTCGCCGCCGAGGATCAGATGTATTTTGCGCCCTGCGTATCGCTTCAGCGCCTGCGCGCACGCATCGATATTGGTAGCCTTCGTGTCATTGACCCAGACCCTGCCGCGCGCGTCGGTAAATTCCTCTAGCTTATTGCCTTCGATCACGAAGTCGTTTAGTCGCGCGACGTCGCATCTATCGAATAAAATTTTCTCCACGCACAGCGCCAAAAGCGCGTCTATCAAAAACGGCGTGCGGAATTTTATCTCGCCTAAATCGATGCCGAATTTTTGCGCCAGATCCGCTTCGTCCTCGTAGCAGATTACGTGAGCTAGGCTGTTTTGCGCAGCGGCGGAGCTTTCGTAGGCGCGCGGGATCAGCGCCACGGAGCCTTCGCGCATCGCTAGCAGCGGCGAGAGTTTGGCACGCTCATACTCCGCAAAATCGCCGTGCCAGCTGAGATGATCGGGCGTGATCGCAAGCAGCACATAGATATCGGGGCGCGCGCGCTTGGTGTAGTGCAGCGTAAATGAGCTCGTCTCCAGCACCCAAATTTTGGCGCTTTTATCAAGCTTTGCAAGCGGGACGCCCACGTTGCCGCCCATTTGCGAGCCGTATCGCTCGAGCAGGTGCTGCATCATCTTCGTCGTCGTGGTCTTGCCGTTCGTGCCGCTGATCCAAATTTTAAGGCCTTTGTAATCGTCGAAATAATCGTATTCGCTGATTAAATTTTGCGCCTTTCGCACCAGCTCGTGATGCGGCGGAAAGCCAGGACTTGGGATTTCAAGCTTGCTTGCGGCGGGATCGAACTCGCTCGGGTTTAAAAGCGCGTTGCCGAACTCGTCTAGCTTCGGCGCGCCCGAAGAAATTTCAAATTTATCGTCGTAAATGTCCCAGAAGCCGCCTTCTTGGCAGTGCTCGGCGATCGCTCTGGTCGTAAGCCCGTAGCCAAATAGCGATTTTTTCATTTTTCTCCCCTTTTGCCCCATAAAATTTGAGTTATCTCGCCCGCGCTAAGCTCAGCCGTTTCGCCGTATATTTCACGCGCCGTTTTGAAGTCGGGCTCAATCTGTGCTCGCATTTCATCTCAATTTCAGCGACGTCAGCGCTATGATATTTGCGATCAGCGCGATGATCCAAAAGCGGATGATGATTTTGTTTTCGACCCAGCCTTTAAGCTCGAAATGGTGGTGTATCGGCGCCATCAGGAAAATTCTGCGTTTGAAAATTTTAAAGCTGCCCACCTGCAAGATCACGCTGAGCGTTTCGATGACGAAGACAAAGCCGATCATTATGAGTAAAATTTCATTCTTCGTGATGACTGCGCAGTATCCTAAAAACGCGCCTACGCTGAGGCTGCCGCTGTCACCCATAAAGACTTCGGCGGGGTAGCAGTTGAACCACAAAAACCCAAGCAGCGCGCCGATCAGCGCCGAGACGATGATGCAGACCTCGCCCGCGCCCGCGACGCGCGGTAGCAAGAGATACTGCGAGTAGATCGCATGTCCGCAAAGATAGGCAAATACGCCCAAAGTGCAGAGCGAAAACACCGACGGAATGGTCGCTAGCCCATCTAATCCGTCGGTTAAATTTACCGCGTTTGAGCTCGCGCTTATCACGATCGTCCAAAATAGCGGCGCGAAGATCCATAAATTTAGCAGAGGGTATTTAAAAAACGGCACGAAAAATTCCCCACCCAGGTCGCTAAAAGCATAAAGCGTAGCTCCGATCAGAAAAGCCAAGAAATTTTGCAGTGCAAATTTAGCCCGCGCGCTAAGACCTGCGTGGTTTTGACGGCCTAAAATTTTAGAGATATCGTCTTTGTAGCCGATGAACGCAAAGCCCGTAAGGCAGAGCAGCCCGCAGAGCACGAAGACGTTGTTTAGCTTGGCGCACAGCAGGCTTGCGAGTACCGCGGCGGTAACGAAAACGAGCCCGCCCATCGTGGGGGTTTTGCTCTTTTTCTGATGGTTTTGGGGCGCGAGCTCGTAGATGGGCTGCGCGGCGTGTCTGGCTTGCGCCCAGCGGATAAACCGCGGCATAGCCCAGACCGAAAAACAAAAAGCGATAAAAAACGCAAGACCTGCGCGAGCGGTGATGTATTGGAAGAAATTTATATTCGTAAGATGGTAAAGATAATAAAACAAAGTTTACCTTTTAAATTTTATGAAATTTTATATGAAAACGCGCATTTTAGTATAAAAGAGGTAAAATTTAGCTTTTAGGGCGGATGAAATTTTGCCGCATTTGCCAAAAAAAAGTATAATGCCGCTCGTAAAAACAGCGCCGCAGATCCGCCTAAAAAGGCCTGCGCGGCGAAATTTAGACGAAATTTAGGAGCCAAAATGGGGCAAAAGACGATTTTACTTATCACCGACGGCATCGGCTTTAACGCTAGCGATAAATTTAACGCGTTTGCAAACGCGAAAAAGCCCGCCTATGATTATCTTTTTAAAAGCGTGCCCAATACGCTGCTGCGCACCTCCGGGCTTGCCGTAGGCTTGCCACAGGGGCAGATGGGAAACAGCGAAGTAGGGCACATGACGATCGGAAGCGGTAGAATTTTGTATCAAAACCTAGTCAAAATCGATCGCGCGATCGATGAGGGCTCGCTTGAGAAAAACGAAGCGCTGCAGAGCCTGCTTTCAAAGTGCCGCAGGCTGCACGTCATAGGGCTTTACAGCGACGGCGGCGTACATTCGCATCTGCGCCATTTCGACGCGATCTGCGAGATAGCGCAAAATGCGGGTTGCGAGACATGGGCGCACGCTATCACCGACGGGCGCGACGTTTCGCCGAGCAGCGGGGTAGAATTTTTAAAGCATCTACAGGCTAAATTTACAGTTGCTAGCGTGTGCGGGCGCTTTTACGCAATGGATCGCGACAAGCGCTTTGATCGCGTGAAGCGTGCTTACGATGTGCTTTTGGGCGAGACGGCGCCGCTTGAAATTTCGCCTGGCGAGTACATACTGCAAAGCTACGAGCGCGGCGTGAGCGACGAGTTTATCGAGCCCGCGAGCTTTAACGGCTTTAGCGGTATCGGCGCGGATGACGGAGTGATTTTTATAAATTTTAGAAACGATCGCGCTAGGGAGCTTTGCGCGGCTTTGGGCGATGAGAGCTTTAGCGAATTTGAGCGAAAGTTCGTCGTGCAAAATTTAATCACGATGAGCGAATACGATGCGAGCTTTAAATTTCCACTGCTATTTGAGAAGCCCGTGCTAAAAAACACGCTTTGCGAAGTGATCGCAGACGCCGGTCTTACGCAGCTTCACACCGCCGAGACCGAAAAATACGCCCACGTGACGTTTTTTTTTAACGGCGGCGTCGAGGAGCCGCTTCCGAACGAAACTCGCGTGCTGATCCCGAGCCCCAAAGTAAAAACCTACGACGAGCAGCCGCAGATGAGCGCGCCTGCGGTGTGCGATGCGGTGATTCGCGGCATCGAAGCGGGGATCGATTTTATCGTCGTAAATTTCGCAAACGGCGATATGGTCGGCCACACGGGCAATTACGACGCCGCGGTAAAGGCGGTCGAAGCGGTGGATGAGTGCATCGGTAAAATTTTAAGCGCGGCGCAGGCGCATGATTACGCCTACGTGCAGATTAGCGACCACGGCAACTGCGAGGCGATGCGAGACGCTGACGGCGAAATTTTAACCAACCACACGACCTTTGACGTATTTTGTTTCGTGCTGGGGCGCGGCGCGCGCGAACTAAAGAGCGGGCTCGGGCTTAGCAACGTCGCAGCGACCGTGCTAAAGCTAATGGGGTTACCAAAGCCCGCAGAGATGGACGAGGCGCTATTTTGAAATTTAAACGGCGCAGCTCGCGAGCAGATTTAAACTGCTAAAATTTAGGTAAATTTGGATAAATTTACGCTAGAGATTAAAATTTTAATAAAAGGAAAAATATGAAATTTAGTGGAAAAAACGTTTTAATCACCGGCGCGAGCCGCGGTATCGGTGCGCAGATCGCAAGGACTTTGGCCGGCTACGGACTTAAGGTGTGGATCAATTATCGCTCTGCACCAGAGCCTGCTGACGCGCTGCTAGAGGAGATCCGCGCAAACGGCGGAGAGGGCGCCGTGATAAAATTTGACGCGACGAACGAGGCGGAATTTAGCGAGGCGCTAAGCTTGATCGCGCAAAGCGACGGCGAGCTAAGCTATCTCGTAAATAACGCGGGCGTCACGAACGACAAACTCGCGCTTAGGATGAAGCTGGAAGACTTCATGGGCGTAATCGAAGCAAATTTAAGCAGCGCTTTCATCGGCTGCCGCGAAGCTCTAAAATTAATGAGCAAAAAGCGCTTCGGCGCGGTCGTAAACATCGCCTCGATCGTCGGCGAAATGGGAAACGCCGGGCAGGTCAATTACAGCGCGAGCAAGGGCGGAATGATCGCGATGAGCAAGAGCTTTGCAAAGGAGGGCGCAGCGCGCGGCATCCGCTTTAATTGCATAACTCCTGGCTTCATCGCCACCGATATGACGGATGCGCTAAGCGACGACGTAAAAGCAAGCTACGAAGCGAGCATCCCGCTTAAGCGCCTCGGAAGCACGGGCGACGTCGCCGAAGGAGTTGCGTTTTTGCTTAGCGACGGTGCGGGCTACATCACCGGAGAGTCGCTTAAAATCAACGGCGGGCTCTATATGTAGCGTTAAATAGCGGAATTTAAGGTTAAATATTATAGAATTACGCGGTATTTTTTTAAAGGAGTGCTAAAATGGCAGTATTTGAAGATGTAAGAGACGTAGTTGTAGAACAACTCAGCGTTAGCCCGGATCAGGTTAAACTTGACTCTAAAATTATCGAGGATTTGGGCGCGGACTCTCTTGACGTAGTTGAGCTAGTAATGGCTTTAGAGGAGAAATTCGGTATCGAGATCCCTGATAGCGAGTCCGAAAAATTAGTAAGCATTAAAGACGTAGTAGATTATATAGAAAATTTGCCTAAGAAATAAAATTTTAAGGAAGCGGTTTTGAAACGAGTCGTAGTAACGGGCATCGGGATGATAACCTCTCTCGGGCTTGACAAACAGAGCAGTTTTGAAAATATCTGTAACGGAAAAACCGGGGTTGATAAAATTTCGCTCTTTGACGCTAGCGAATTTCCGGTTCAAATTGCAGCTGAAGTAAAAGGTTTCGATCCTTCGAGCATAATCGAGGATGGAAAAGAGATAAAAAAGATGGATAGATTTGTCCAGCTGGGGCTCAAAGCCGCGGGCGAAGCTATAGACGACGCTAAATTTAGCGGTTTCGATAGCGACGAATTCGGCGTTAGCTCCGCTAGCGGTATCGGCGGTTTACCGAATATCGAGATAAATGCCAATACCTGCTTACAGCGCGGTCCTAGGCGAATTTCTCCGTTTTTTATCCCTTCCGCGTTAGTAAATATGCTCGGCGGCTTTGTTTCAATATACTATAACCTAAAAGGTCCGAATTTATCCAGCGTTACGGCTTGCGCGGCTTCTGCGCATGCGATTATGGACGCTGCGAGAGTTATCATGATCGGCGAAGCGAAAAAAATGCTCGCAGTGGGAGCCGAGGCTGCGGTTTGTCCCGTAGGTATCGGCGGATTTGCCGCGATGAAGGCGCTTTGCGCTAGAAACGACGATCCTGCGCACGCTTCACGTCCGTTTGATGCGGAGCGAAATGGCTTTGTTATGGGTGAAGGCGCGGCGGCTTTAGTTTTAGAAGAGCTAGGGGACGCAAAAGCACGCGGCGCTAAAATTTACGGAGAGCTCGTAGGATTCGGCGCTAGCGGCGATGCTTATCATATTACTTCGCCTAGCCTAGACGGACCGATCCGCGCTATGAAAAAGGCCTACGAGATGGCGGGACGCCCGAAGATTGATTATATCAACGCCCACGGAACGTCCACTGCAATAAACGATAAAAACGAAACCGCGGCGCTAAAAGAGCTTTTCGGCGAGGGCAAAGTGCCTGCGGTCAGCTCCACCAAGGGCCAGCTAGGACACTGCTTGGGCGCTGCCGGGGCGGTAGAGGCTGCGATCAGCCTTTTAGCGATGCAAAACGACATCATACCGCCTACGATAAATCAAATTTCAAAAGATCCCGATTGCGATTTGGATTACGTGCCAAATGTCGCTAGAAAAGCCAAACTCGATTGCGTCATGAGCAATAATTTTGGATTCGGCGGCACGAACGCATCGCTTATTTTCAAAAGAGTAGATTAATGGCTAGCTATCTGGACTTCGAAAAGTCTATAAAGCAGATCGACGAGGACATCACCGCCGCTAAAATTCGCGGTGATGAGGACGCGGTCGAAATTTTAAATAAGAACCTCGAAAAAGAAATTTCTAAAGTTTATAAGAATTTAAACGAATACCAAAGGCTTCAGCTTGCGCGCCACCCGGATCGTCCTTACGCGATCGATTATATTCGTGCGCTTTTGCAAGACGCTAGGGAGCTTCACGGCGACCGCGCCTTTAGAGACGATCCGTCGATCGTGTGCTATCTGGGCATTATGGGCAACCGCAAAATCGCCGTGATCGCCGAGCAGAAGGGTCGCGGTACCAAAAACAAGCTGAAGCGAAATTTCGGCATGCCCCATCCGGAGGGCTATCGTAAGGCTCTGCGCGTAGCAAAACTTGCCGAGAAATTTAACCTTCCTATTTTGTTTTTGATCGACACTCCGGGTGCATATCCTGGACTTGGCGCCGAGGAGCGCGGTCAAAGCGAGGCTATCGCGCGAAATCTATATGAGCTTAGCGATCTTAAAACCCCTACGATCGCCGTCGTTATCGGCGAGGGCGGTAGCGGCGGAGCTTTAGCGATCGGCGTGGCCGATCGTTTGGCGATGCTTCAAAACTCAATTTTCTCGGTCATCTCTCCCGAGGGCTGTGCCGCGATTTTGTGGAACGATCCGAGCAAGAGCGAGGCGGCTACAAAGGCACTAAAAATCACCGCCGAGGAGCTAAAAGAGCTAGGCTTGGTCGATGATGTGATCAAAGAGCCTAAAACGGGCGCCCACAGGGATAAAGACGGCGCGATAAAAGCGCTTGGAAACTACGTCTTAACCGAGCTGCACAAGCTAGACGATCTTAGCATAGACGAGCTTATCAGCAGAAGACAACAAAAAATTTTAAGGTTCGGTGCTTATAAAGAGAACTAAATTTTAAATTTCACGACTTTTAAAACTAAATTTAATAACTTCACACTCTAAGAGGACAAATGGAAAATACAAATCAAAATTCCGCTCAGACCGCCGTTTCAAATTCTAATCAAAACGGCAGAAAAACTTACGCTAAAACGCACGTTCCCGTCGAGGGCTACCAGATCGAGGAGCTCCGCTCGATGGATCTTGAAAATCTCATCGCCATAGCAGACGAGCTCGGTGTCGAAAACCCGCGAGAATTCCGCCGCCAAGCGCTCGTTTTTGAAATTTTACGCATGCAGACGAAGCAGGGCGGCTTCATACTTTTTACGGGGATTTTAGAGGTTACCGCCGAGGGTTACGGCTTTTTGCGCGGCATAGATTCAAATTTAAGCGACAGCGCCAATGACGCCTACGTGAGCTTAAGCCAGATCCGCAAATTCGCCCTTCGCGTCGGCGACATCGTCACGGGTCAGGTGCGCGAGCCGAAGGATCAGGAGAAGTACTATGCGCTCTTAAAGATCGAGGCGATTAATTACAAATCGATCCAAGAGGCCAGAGAGCGCCCGCTATTTGACAATCTCACGCCGCTTTTCCCGACCGAAAAGCTCAAGCTTGAATACGATCCTATGCGCCTTACCGGTCGCGTGCTCGATCTTTTTACCCCGATCGGCAAGGGGCAGCGCGGGCTTATCACGGCGCCTCCGCGTAGCGGTAAAACGGAGCTTATGAAAGAGCTTGCCAACGGCATTACGCGCAACCACCCCGAGGTCGAGCTTTTGGTGCTGCTAGTCGACGAGCGCCCTGAGGAGGTGACCGACATGGAGCGCAGCGTGCGCGGGGAGGTGTTTAGCTCGACTTTCGATCAGCCCGCATTCAACCACGTTCGCGTTGCCGAGCTCGTCATCGAAAAGGCAAAACGCGCCGTCGAAAACGGCAAGGACGTCGTCATCCTGCTTGATAGCATCACCCGCCTTGCGCGCGCCTACAACACCGTCACGCCTAGCAGCGGCAAAGTCCTAAGCGGCGGCGTGGATGCAAACGCCCTGCACAAGCCGAAGCGCTTCTTCGGTGCGGCGCGAAATATCGAAAACGGCGGCTCGCTTACCATCGTCGCTACCGCACTCATCGAGACCGGCTCGCGAATGGATGACGTGATCTTCGAGGAGTTCAAAGGCACGGGCAACAGCGAGATCATCCTCGATCGCAACATCTCGGATCGTAGAATTTACCCCGCGATCAATATCACCAAGTCTGGCACGCGCAAAGAGGAGCTTTTGCAAGGTAGCGAAAATCTGCAAAAGATCTGGGCGCTGCGCTCGGCTATCTCGACGATGGACGACGTCGAGGCGCTGAAATTTTTATATGCCAAGATGCTAAAAACCAAAGACAACACCGAGCTGCTATCGATAATGAACGGCTAAATTTTATTAAATTTGCCGCCCGCTTAGTCGTTTAAAATTTGCTGGCGACGAGTGTCGCAGCTCGTCGCGACGCTTCCTAGCAGGCGTCTTGCTACGCCCCCCCCCCCCCGCGACGGCTACTTTGCGCCGCACGCTTGCCGGTTTAAATTGCGCGCTGCGGACGCGAGAATTTTGACCGCCCTTTTATGGGTACATATCATATTTGCTGCGCCGGATAGGAGCTGCGTGCAGAGCGTATACTTTGATGAGTGTTTTCGATACTGCGGCGTAAAATACGCCCGCTTAAATTTATTCCGCTACTCACTCAATTTGCTATATTACTTCTCTCTGCCGCGGTAGGGGAATGGGCGACTATGCTCTTGCACCAAAAATAACTTATGCTGGTTTGGTATGAAAAACGCGCTTAGACTTTTCGTTTTACGACGGACGCCGCAGCCGATCGCAGCCGCGCTATGGATTAAGCGTATTTGCGCGCAAATTTAAGGTACCTATTAAATTTATGCGCCGCCCGCACACAAAATTTTAATTTTCCATCGATACGTTTTGTGAAAGCTCAAGCCGTTTTTTTATCTACTTTGCTGCGGCGATCCGCAAGCTAGCCATGCCCGAGATATACTGGCGGCGTTTTGAGTAAAATTTAACGGCTCGGGCCGATCAAATCTCTTTCTGCCTTGGTTGCTAAATTTTATTCGCAAGGTGCATTTCGGCGCTCGTTTATCCGGGCGAGCAGATTAAATTTTAATACTTTTAGATTTTTTTTGCGCGAATTGCGAAATTTTAATGCGTAAATTTTAAATTTAGGGGCGCGTTTGGGCTCTTTTCGGTATGAAACGAGGCGCAAAATTTACGCTTAAATTTTACCGCGCACGATTACCGTATGAAATTTCATCGCGTTAAAGCCCTTTGCTCGGGCGCTTTGCGGATCACAGCGCGCATTTAGCCGAGTTTAAACGTCGCAAATTATCTCGCGAGCCCTGCGCGCCGTCTCGCGCACAAACCTATCGTACGTTTTATCGCGTGAAATTTACTGCTTGTTTCTATTAATTTGGCTTCCTACTTTCCGCCGAAAAACAGCAGATTTGCCATTATGATCACGATCGCGACGGGCGCTACGAAGCGCAGCGAAAAGTACCAAATTTTAAATCCCAGCTCGCCCATATCGGCGCCAAAAAGCCCGCGCAGGCGCTGCGAGTCCATCACGAAGCCCACGAAGATCGCCGAAGTTAGCGCGCCTAGGGGCAACATGACGTTTGAGCTTACGAAGTCCAAGCAGTCAAAAAAGCTCGCGCCGAAAAGCTTAAACTTGCTCGCATAATCCGCGTGCATCGATAGCAGCGAGCATGCGCCTAGCACCGCTATGACGCACCCCGAGATGCAGACTGCGCGCAGGCGCGAAATTTTAAATCTGCCGATGAGATAGAAGACGAAGGGCTCTATCATCGAAACTGCGCTCGTGATTCCCGCGAAAAAGAGCGAGACGAAAAACGCGACTTCAAGCACCTGCCCCGCTAGCCCCATTTTTGCAAACATCGTAGTGAGCGATACGAAGACCAGCCCCGCACCCTGCGCGGGATCGGCATGGAATTCGAAGATGAAGGTAAAGACGATTAGCCCCATCATCAGTCCGATCGCGATGTTGATGAATACGATGTTTACCGAGCTTCGCACGAGCCGCACCCCCTCGCTAAGCGACGCCGCGTATGCTGCGATACAGCCGACGCCCACACACAGGGTAAAGAGCGCGAGCCCGAGCGCGGATAGGACGGAGCTAACGGTGATTTTACCGAAGTCGGGGTAGAAAAGAAATTTCGCCGCCGCGCCGAAGCCCTGCATCGTGCACGCATACGCAAGCATCGCAAGCAGCAGCACGAAAAGCAGCGGCATCATCACGACATTTAGCCGCTCGATACCGCTTTTAATGCCGCGTGCGACGACGGATAGCGTCAGCACGAGCGCAAGCGCGTAAAAGCCCAGACTCGTGGCTAGCGAATGCGAGATGAGATCGTCAAAGACGGCGCCCGCTTCTTCGGCGGTTGCGGGCAGCGGAGAAAAGCCCAAAAAGATATATCGGATCACCCAGCCGAGGATCACGAGGTAAAAGGACAGCACCAGCATGCCGCCCGCGATGAAAACGCCTCCCGCGCGCCATTTTCGTCCGCCGCGCGGTGCTAGCGTCTCGTACGCGCTCGGTAGATCCCTCCCGCTCAGCCTGCCTAGCGCCATCTCGGCTAGGAATATGCTAAAGCCTACGCCGAGAGTAAGCGCGAGGTACAAAAGCACGAAGGCGCTGCCACCGTTTTGACCCACGAGGGTGGGGAATTTCCATGCGTTGCCAAGCCCCACCGCGCCGCCTGCGACGGCAAGTATGAAGCCGATTTTGCTAAATTTATCGTTCATTTTCGCTCCGATTTTTTAAATTTTAAAGCCGCGGAATTTCAAAATTCCAAACTACCGCCACATCTCGCTATGAAATTTGGCTCGCCGCTTTTGGACCGCTTTAGCGCTAAATTTTAAAATTTCAAGCGCGATCAGACGCGGCTGTGCTACGACGCCTTTGCCACGCGCACCGATCGCCATGTGGGTTGCCGCGGTCGCGCCGAAGGCCGATTGTCGCTACATACTTTGACCTTCCTCTATCTAAACATAAAATTTTAAACTATCGCTGCAAGGCTAACGGATCGCGGCAAGTTCGCTATGAAATTTTGTCCGTCGCTTTTAGACTGCTTCAGCGCCAAATTTTAAATCCATGTTATCCATCTGCTTTGCAAAATTTAAAAATTTAAAATTTTTAGCTGATTGAGCGCGATCACTACGATCGCGACTGGCGCCACGAAGCGCAGTAGTAAGAAATACCACAGCTTAAAGCCTATTCGTCCCATATATGGGCGCAGTAGAATTTCGACGGCTCGTTTTTTGATCACGAACCCTACGAAAATCGCCACAATTATGCCGCTAAGAGGCATTAAGATATTCGAGGTTAGGTAATCAAGCACGTCAAAAAAGCTCTTGCCACCTAGGCTAAAATACTCGCTCGTGCCCCCGTAATAACCCAAAATGCAGCATATCCCTAAAACATACGTCACAGCAAAAACTAAAAGCGAAGCGCGCTTGCGGCTTAGCTTGCGGGAGTTTACGAGATAATAAATCGCAGGCTCCAGCATCGAAATTGCAGAAGTAATCGCCGCAAACAACAGCGAGGTAAAAAATAAAAAGGCTAGGATGTTTCCGATCGCACCGAGCTTTGAAAAAAGTACCACCAGCGAGACAAACACTAGCCCTGGGCCTTGCGCTTTGGGATCGCCGCCGAATTCAAAGATGAAAGTAAAGACGATAAGTCCCATCATCACGCCGATTAGGACATTAATGCAGACGATATTTATGCTTGAGGTTAGGATATTGGTTCGCGCAGGCAGGCTTGCAGCATAAGTCATAATCGTAGTAACGCCCAGCGAAAGCGTAAAAAACGCAAGTCCTAGCGCCGAAAGAATACTATCCTTATTAAGCTTGGAAAAATCTGGCACCAGTAGGAATTTCGCGCTACGTCCGAATCCATCGAAACTCGCGGCGTAAATTAGCATCAAAACCAGCAAAATAAATAGTGCGGGCATCATCCAGACATTAAGTCGCTCGATGCCGCTTTTGACACCTTTAGATACGATGAAAAAGCAAAACGCCGACGCTATGGTAAAGCATATCGCCACGCTTAAAAAGTCGCTACCTAAAAGCTCTTTAAACGCTGCGCCACTTTCATCTATACTTTTTGGCAGATAAAAAGCGCTTGAGACCACGTATTTTAGGATCCAACCCATTACGACGCTGTAAAAAGCATAGATCAAAAGCGCACTAATCATAAAAAATCCCGCGTATTTCCATGCGCCTTTGTATGAGGGCGCGAGCTTTTCAAATGCGCGCACTGGATCACTTTCGCTTAGCCTGCCGATGACGATCTCGGCTAAAAAAATCACGAAGCTAACCAAAAGCGTCAGCAAAAGATATAGCAAGATAAATGCGCTGCCGCCGTTGGTGCCTACTAAAGTGGGGAATTTCCACGCATTACCGAGCCCTACGGCGCTGCCTGCGACTGCCAAGATAAAGCCGATGCGCGTAAATTTATCATTCATATTATGCCTTGTAGCGGAATTTGAAAGGGCAATATTAGCAAAATCTAGCTTAACTCGCCAAGCTAGCCGAGTGGAATTTAGGCAAACCCGCTATAATGCCGCGAATTTTAAAGGAGATAAAATGAAATCGATAAAAGAAGTGATGCTCTCTCGCCACAGCTGCCGTAAATTTTGCAGCTATAAACTAAATAGCGAGCTCGTGCGCGAGATACTTGATCTTGCGCGCTTAAGTCCCAGCTCATGCGGATTAGAGCCTTGGAGGATGATGATAATCTCGGATCCTTGCGAGCTAAAAGAGCTTTCCGTAGCCTGCAACAGTCAGCCGCAAGTAGCTGAGTGCTCGCACGCCGTGATTTTAATCGCGCGTAACGATCTGCGCGTGGGCGAAGCGTATTTAGAGCGCACTGTCCGCCGTCGTGCAAACACTTCGCAAAAATATGAAGCTGCGATGAATTATTTCCGCGCAAAATTTGCAGGCTTAGACGACGAAGCGCTGATGAACTACGCGACCAAGCAGCTTTATATCTTAGCGGCAAATATCGCTAATATCGCCGAGGGCTTTGACGTGCGCTCGTGTATAATGACTGGTTTTGACGCCGCAGCTTTGGAAAAATTCTGCGCTTTAGAGGCGAAATTTCGTCCTGCGATCATCGTGGCTTTGGGGCGTGGTGAGCCTAGCAAATACCCGCACACGCGCTACGAGCTGGATGAAATTTTAATCTCTCGTGGCGGCAGCGAAAAAAGATAAAATGGGTCTCTTCTGCTTGCAAAGCTAGGCGCAAGCTTCGTTTATTAAAAGCGTCGTTTTGCGAAATTTTATCGGTTTAAAAGTGCGATAGCGTTAAAATGCACTTAAAATTTCAAAGGATAAACATGCAAGTCAAACTTCTAAATTTCACTCCGCTTTGGGTCTGCTCAAATGCGATCCGCACCTGCTGGCAGAGCTTTGAGCGCGGCGATTGCGGCGGCGCCAAAGACCTAGCGCTCATTGACCGCGTCGGCAACCAACTCAAGCACTCAAGCACGCTCGAACACCTCTACTACAACTTCTATATCAGCGGTATTTCGCGCGCGCTGCTTCAGGAGCTGGCACGCCACCGCCTAGCAAGCCTTAGCGTAAAATCCACGCGCTACACTCTCAAAGAATTGCGCGGCGAGGACGGCTTCATACAGGGTGATTTCGAAAACGCCGCGCGATACATCGTGCTTACCGGCAACGAAGCGGTCGATAACGCAAGTATCGCGGCGCTTGAAAATCTGCGCGTAATCTTACAAACTCCAATCAGCCTCGATATCGCCAAATACTGCCTGCCCGAGTGCTACAAGAGCGAGCTTAGCTGGAGTATAAACGCTCGCAGCCTGCAAAACTTCCTCGCTCTGCGCTCTAGTAAGGCAGCGCTTTGGGAGATCCGCGAGCTTGCGGGTAAAATTTACGAAGCGCTGCCGCAGGAGCATAAATTTATATTCCAAAGCTGCATGGCGGGCGGCGAGAAGACGCAGGACGAGTAGTAGCGAGCGGGATAAATTTAGATACAAAAGGGCTGCGATGATAAAACTTACGCAGATGAGAGCGGCTTTTGAAAAGGAGGAGCCGAGCGCGCTTTATCTTAGCTACTTGGGATGGGTACAAACCCTGATTCCGTTTTGGAAGCAGGCTGCTGCGAGGATCGCGGAGCTAAGCGACACAGCGGATGAAAAAAGAGACAAGCATCTGCGCTCAATAGACAATTCTTTGCAGCTTTTGCAAGCTTGGCGGTTTAAAAAGATAAAATACGTGCAGGCAAGAAGAAAAGAGATCGATAGTGCCATAAGTTTTATTCGAAACGGCGCCTTAACGCAACAAGTATCGAGATACGCCTTCGCGCCCGTTTGCAGAAATTTAGCGGGCATTTTGCGTAGCTTTTTATATGTTTCGACTTTCGGCTATTCGGACGAGCAGCTTCCGACCGTATTCGCTCAAAAAATTTACGACATTGCGCTGTGCCATACCCTCTTCCCCTTTGATACGGGCGATTTTGTGTATTATCTGCCGCGAGAGAAATCTATCCATACGCAAGACCCCGCCGATTTGGATAATTGGCATTTGATGATGGAGATAGCGGGCGGCGATTTAGGGATTTCTGCGTTGATTGAGCGGCTAAACGAACGCGCGTATGAAATTTGGACGAATTACAAAACGCCGTTTGAATGGAAATACGACGAGGGAGTTTGGAATTTAGAATTTGAGAATGTTTCAAAAAGGCTGCATTATGCGGGCTTGCGGGCTTTTGCAGGTCTGAGTAAAGCGGAATAAAAGGCGCGCAAATTTTAAATCGCTTCTGAAATTTCATTCGCGGGCGGTAAAATTCTGCAAATTTTTAACGCGGGTAAAATTTAAAATTTGTTTGAGCGTTTTGGCGGCCTGCGGTATCAAAATTCAGCCGCCGCGCATTTTACGACTTACCGCGCCGAGAATTGCAGCGGCGGCAAACCGAAAGCTTGGGCGAGCGATAAATTTAAAGGACGGATTATGAAAAACCTAGCGCTTGTGATGTTTAGCGGACAGACGCACCTCGATTTTGTGGGATTTTACGATTGTATGCTAAGGCTCAAAGCCGTCCGGCCGCAGCTTGAGATGAGGTTTTGCTCGCGCGAGCGGCAGGTTTCGGATAGCGGCGGCCTTACGATCGATGCGGGCGAGATCACGACGGATCTAGGCGGCTTTGATGCGGTTTTTGTGCCCGGCGGTATGGAAACGCGACGCCTTAAAGACGATGCGGGCTTTATCTCGTGGCTCGCAACCGCGCGCGATGCGAAGTATAAATTTAGCGTTTGCACCGGTTCGCTGCTTCTGGGCGCGGCGGGGTTTTTGCGAGGTAGGCGCGCGACTACGCATCCGTTTTGCTACGATCTGCTGGCGCCTTATTGCGCGGACGTGGTGCACGAGCGGCTCGTGCGCGAAAGCCTGCCCAAAGGGGGCGAGATCATCACTGCTGGCGGCGTAAGCAGCTCCATAGAGCTTGGACTTTGCGTGATCGAGAAATTCGCAGGCGCCTCTGCGCGCGAAGCTGCCGCTGTAGCGATGGATTATCCGTATTATGGCCTTAGAAGCAAGCTTGCGCGATAAAATTTTAAAAGCCCAAGAAACGGCGGAGTAAAATTTTAAGACCGCAGCGTTTTTAAGTGAATAAATATCGATACGATGGACTTGAGACGAAATAGGAGATCACAAAGACAGAATGAAACCGGCTCAAATTTTATCGCTGCTTTCGCATATATCTTTCGGGTCGCTTATAGGTTAAAATTCAGAGATAATAACCCGTGGGAGTTCGCAATCGCGCTTTTTGCCTACGCGATTTTGTTTGCTTTCTATCCGCAGAGCTTGCTTAACGATGATAAAAAAACGATCGCCCTGCTGTTTTTTATGGCGCTTTTGATCGTGATCGTGTAGCGGCGCCTATAAATCGGCGAAGTCGGTTGCGGCGCGAGAGCGCAGGCGATCCGCCTTTGATTACAGCGGCGCGCAAGAGCGATATTATTTTTAAAATTTATTGTAAAATTAGAGCGTTAATTTATTAAAATTTAAAGGGTCGGTATGCAGATAAATTTAGACGACGTGAGGATCGAGAGCGGCTGGAAAGAGGTGCTTAGGGAGGAATTTTTAAGCGAGTATTTTGCAAAGATCAAAGAAAACCTGCTCGCCGCAAAGGCGCGCGAGATCGTCTATCCGCCGGGAAATTTGATCTTTAATGCCTTTAATCTCACTCCGTTTGAGCGGGTGCGCGCGGTGATTTTGGGACAGGATCCCTACCACGGCGCGCATCAGGCGATGGGGCTTAGCTTTTCGGTGCCGCGCGGCGTGCGAATTCCGCCCAGCCTCGTAAATATCTACAAAGAAATTAAGAGTGATCTGGGTATCAGCGAGCCTGAAAGCGGCGATCTGAGCTACTGGGCGAAGCAAGGCGTGCTGCTGCTTAATGCGAGCCTTAGTGTGGGCGCGAACCGCGCGAACTCGCACAGCGGCTTCGGTTGGCAAATTTTCACCGACGCCGTGATTAAAATTTTAAGCGCTAGGCGGCAAAGCTTAGTCTTTATGTTATGGGGAAATTTTGCCAAAGCAAAATCGGCGCTGATCGATGCGCAGAGGCATCTCATTTTAACCGCCGCGCATCCTAGCCCGCTTGCAGGAGGAGCGTTTTTCGGCTGCAAGCATTTTAGCAGATGCAACGAATATCTGCGCGCGCACGGTCTAGGAGAGATCGATTGGGATCTAAATCACGGCGCAGATTAAATGTATTTTAAATGAAATTTGCGTAAAATGCGCCGCAAAATTTCAAAGGTAAAGAAATTTTAAAAAATGTCGAAAGGAGAAGTGAGCGAATAATATACGACCGGCTTAAGAGGGCTTGCCGAAGCGACGCGAATGCGCGGCTAGGCTAAACATTGTAATTAAAGGAACGATATGAAAAAGATAATTTTGGGAATTTTATTGCTATTTACAAGTAGTGTAGTGGCAAATACCCTATCAGAGATCAGGCAATCGGGCAGTGTGCGCGTAGGCGTATTTGAGGCGCAACCACCTTTTAGTAAATTTGAAGACGGCAAATTCCAAGGATTTGAGGTTACTCTAGCCGAGGCGCTATCAAAAGATATATTTGGCGGCAAGGCAGGCAAGGTGGAATTCGTGCCCGTAAAGGCTAGCGAGCGTTTAAAAGCGTTGGAAGAGAATAAAGTAGATATGGTGCTTGCGACCTTTACGATCACAAATGAGCGTAAGCAGCTAGTTGATTTTACGACGCCGTATTTTGCAGTAAATATCGGCGTGCTAACCCGCGCCGGCGATAGAATCAAGACTGTATCGGATCTGCACGGCAAGCCGATCATCGCAGAAACCGGAACTACGGGCGAAGCATATTTTAGAAAAGAGGGCTTTGAAATTGTAAATTGCGCCACTGCAAATGAATGCTATAAAATGCTAAAGGACGGTAAGGGCATCGGATATGCGACAGACAATCTGATAGTTTTAGCTTATGCTGTAATCGACAGCGACACCGAGGTAAATATCAAGAATTTAGGCGTTTCGGATTTCTTAGGCATTGCGGTTTCTAAGGGCAATAAGGATCTGCTTGAGTTCTTAAACGGCGAGCTAGTCAAGCTAAGTAAGAACGGCTTTATGAAAAAGACCTATGACGAGACTATCGAGCCGTATTACAAGGGTACTGCGGAGAAAAAATATTTCTTGCTGGATGATCTTTATAGCCTATTTTAGGCGGTCGTAGCGGTACAGCTTGCCTGCATTTGCTTGCAGTAAGCATAGCTGTGCGCTATACGCCAGGTAAAATTTAAAAGGCTCGCATAGCCTTGCTATTTTGTCCGACTTTGCGAGCTTGGTTTAGATTGTAAATTTTACTAACGCGTCGTTGCAGAATTTATAAAATTCCGTAGAATTTCGCAGCGGCGTGCTATTTTTGCGGCGCTAATAGACGCACAGAATTTATAGCGAAGCGCTAAAATTTAATGAGAGCAGGCAGGGTTTGGCGCAAGGCAGCAAAATTTAAAAAGCCTCTATCATTATGCTTAGAAATTTTAGTTGCGAAATTTTATCGCTAAGCTCGCAATTTAGGGAATAATTTCAGTTTTGGTAAAATGAAATTTTAAGAAAATTTACATTACAATTACGAAAAATTTAAAATTCAAGGAGGAAATTATGAAAAAGTCATTTTTTCTTATTCTACTGTCGGCGATCTTTGTTTTTGCGAATTCCTTAAGCGAAATAAAGCAAAGCAAGGTTATCAGAGTAGGCGTTTATGAAAACGAGCCGCCTTTTAGCAAGTCAAGCGAGAAAGGCTTTGAAGGCTTCGAAGTCGAGCTTGCCAACGCGCTAGCCGGTAAAATTTTCGGTAACAGCGGCGGTCGTATCGAGCTCATACCGATAACAAACGAAGTGCGTTTTCCGATGCTGCAAAACAATCAGGCAGATATGATAATCGCGGCTGCAAGTATCACTGAAGAGCGTAAAGGCAGCGTGGATTTTTCGATGCCATATTTTACGGTAAATTTGGGAATTTTAACGAAAAAAGACTCAAATATTCACAAAATAGGCGATCTGATGGGCAAAAAGATCGGTATCATCCGCAAGACTACCGGCGAGGCGTATATCAAAAAGGACGGCGGTTATAATGTTTCTTATTGCAACGATTCGGTCGATTGCTATAGGAGATTAAAAAGTGGCGAGATCGACGGGTATTGTAACAACAACCTTTTTGTAATGGTCTATCCGATCGTAGATCCTGCAGTCGAAGTCAATATAAAAAATTTAGGCGATAATGTATTCTTGGGCGTCGCGGTGCAAAAGGGTAACGTGGAGCTGCTAGAAGCGATCAATAAAGGCTTGATCGCGCTTAGCAAAGAGGGCTTTTTCAAAAAGGCTTACGAGGACACTTTCGAATCTTTCTATAAAGGCACCGTCGATAAAAAATATTTCCTACTCGACGATCTTTACAGCTTTTTTTAATAAAAAAGGAATTTAAAATGAAAAAATCACTGTTTTTAATTCTTTTATCTTGCATCTTCGTGCTTGCGAATTCTTTAAGTCAAATAAAGCAGAGTAAAGTCATTCGTATCGCCGTTTATGAAAATGAACCTCCGTTTAGTAGAGTTACGGATAACGGCTTTGAGGGCTTTGACGTAGAGCTTGCTAATGCAATCGGAGGCAAAATTTTAGGCGATACCGGCGGCAGGATCGAGCTCATACCGGTATCGGCGCAAGCGCGCTTTCCGTCCATTCAAAATAATCAGGCGGATATGCTTATCGCGGCTGCAAGCGTTACTGAGGAGAGAAAGAAAAATTATGAGTTTTCGATGCCCTATCTTTCCGTAAATTCCGGAGTTTTAACCAAAAAAAGCGACAACATCCAAAAAATGAGTGATCTACGAGGTAAGAAAGTAGGCGTCATTCGCGGTTCGACGGGCGAAGCGTTTATGCAAAAGGACGGCGGTTACAATCTAGTGTATTGCAAAAATTCCTCCGATTGCTACAAACGGCTAAAAAGCGGCGAGATCGACGGCGCGTGCGACGATAATCTATTTGTGATGGTCTATCCGGTCGCAGATCCTAGCGTCGAGGTTAATATCAAAAGCCTCGGCGAGAACGTATTTTTAGGCATCGCGATGCAAAAAGGCAACGCAGATCTCGCAGAAGCCGTTAATCAAGCGCTCATTTCGCTTAGCAAAGAGGGCTTTTTCAAAAAAGCGTATAACGATACTTTCGAGCCTTTCTACAAAGGCACCGTCGATAAAAAGTACTTCCTTTTAGACGACATATACAGCTTCTTTTAGAATTTTAAATTTGATGTGGGTTAGGATTTGAAGCTTTATGGCTTTAAATCCTAACCCGCGCATAAGCGGTGCGTCATTAAAATTCCATCTCAAAATTTGTCCTAAAATTTCATTTCAAATTTTATTAGTCCCACTGCCGCGCCTAAGCCCAGCGTACACATGGCGGTCGCAATCTTTAGTATTTGCGAGTATTTACGGCGCGCAAAATTAGATTGAATTAATCTTTAAATTTTACTCTGAACTCTTGGGATTTTTTAAATCCTCCATGCTCTCCTGCTGAGCTTGCACGAACGCGCTGTATCTCGTAAAAAGATAATCTTTGATCTCAAAAATCATCAACGTAAAAATCGAAGGCAGCGTAAAAAATCTAATCGTCATAAATACAAGATCAAGCGCGGTCAGATCATCGCCGCTAGCGTGATACCCTCCCGAGCTTGCGGTTAAAATCCCATGCAGTGCCTCGTAGTTATAAAGGATGAAAATCGTCACGAAAAGTGTGGAGAGCTTCGATACGATCTTATTCATGATCTGCGCCACGTCCTCATCAGCGATCACTGACATCGCAAACCACACGAGGGTGAAAAACAGCGGAAAGACGATGTTGAAATTTAGCGAGTTATCAAGCTTTTCCGCGCCCGTCACCGCGATGATCGCAAACACCGCCGCAAAAGGGATCACGAATAGCGCGAAGGTCATCGCCGATTTTATCGCCTTAAAAAAGCTATACGCAAGCAGGGGCGAGCCCAAAGCGAGCAAAAAGATTGTCAGAGCGTAGTTTGCTTTGGCAAAATCGTATAGGTTAAACAGCGCAAATACCGATGCTGCTGCAAGTAGCGGCACGCTTAGTTTAAAGAGCGCCCCATATTTGGCGTAAGCGTGCGACACGACGGCGTCGAGCTTGCTAAATTTGACGTTTAAGCTTTGCGCCCTGATGAAAAACAAAATGACGAATTTTACGATTACGTTTGGGCTCATACACACCTTTCCGTTTAAATTTATAAAATTTTATCCGCGCTAGATTTGCGAAATCTTATCCGCGGAGCCTGTCCGTAGAATTAGGCTTTGCCGACGGCTTATGCGGCCTGCGTTAAAATTTCATCGCGCTCTCGCTGCGTTGCTATCTTGCCGCCTTGTAGGCTTTGTCTTTTGGCTACGTGAGGTGGACCTGCGCGCTTTGGCTTGCATAGCGTCTCGTTAGCAAGCCCCCTGGGTTGCAGCGTGTCGCAGCAGCGCTCATTCGGCTCGGCGCGCGATACTTTGCTTGTGGTATCTGCACCCGCGCATGAGAGCTTGGCGCCGCTAAAATTTTACCGGCTCTTAGCCCCATGCGATACGTCCTGTGCGCCGCGATAGAATTTTGTGCGACGCAAGGACCTATCGAGCTTGGCTTTGCGCCGCATTGCAGCAAAATTTTAAAATTTGCGCCGCAAAGCACTCGCCTTGTATTGGCCTGGGATGCGGCGCGAATGATTAAATTTTAACCGCACCGTCGCCGAGCCGTTTTAAATCTCAAACGAATTTTTGAGCCGCTACGATACGTGAAATTCCAAAAATCGCGCCTTAGCGATCAAGCTCATTTGCGCTTGCTTGTGAGCTATGCAAAAAGCGGCGCACTTGCACCCTTCGCCGCGCCCATGCAAAAGCAACGCGTCTCTTGTCGCTCAAAGTCCATTTTCGCTCGCTCGCGCCGCCCGCCAAACCGAGGCTAAGAAGCGCGCCGCCTCACATCCAATCTAAAATTTGCGTGATCTCCGTGGCGTGAAAAATTTTAAGCCCCTGCGCGTTTTGCGGCTTCATCGGGACGATCGCGTTTTTAAATTTTTGCATCGCGGCTTCCTTCAGGCGCGCATCGAGGTTGAAGATCTCTCTGATCTCGCCGTTTAGGCTCACCTCGCCGATGAAGACGCTCTCTTTGCTGATCGGGCGGTTTTTGAAGCTGCTTACGATCGCCGCGACGACGGCTAGATCGCACGCCGTTTCGGTGATCTTTACGCCGCCGCTTACGTTTACGAAGACGTCGTATCCGCCAAGCCCGATCTCAAGCTTGCGATCAAGCAGCGCCAGAAGCATATCCAGACGGTTTTTATCAAAGCCCGTGGCGCTGCGCTTCGGATAGCTGCTCTCGCACACGAGCGCTTGGATCTCCACGACGAGCGCGCGCGTACCCTCCATCGTGATCGTGATCGCCGAGCCGCTTACCGCCTTGCCTCGCGTGAAAAATTTACTCGCGACGTCCTTGGCGCTTACGAGCCCGTGCGGCCCCATCTCGAAAATCCCCACCTCGCTCGTAGCCCCGAAGCGGTTTTTAAAACCGCGTAAAATTCTAAGCTGCTTGCTCGCATCGCCCTCGAAATACAGCACCACGTCCACCATATGCTCTAATATGCGCGGACCCGCGATCGAGCCCTCTTTGGTGATGTGGCCGATGATGAAGATCGAAATCCCGCGCGCTTTGGCAAGTCGCATCAGCTCGAACGTGATCTCGCGCACCTGCGTGATCGAGCCGGGCGCAGAGGGGGCTTTGTCGCTAAAAAGCGTCTGGATGCTGTCGATGACGATAAACTTATAATCCCTACGCTCCACCTCTTCAAGTACGGCGCTTAGATTTATCTCTGTGAGCAAAAACAGCTGCTCGCTTATCGCGCCCAGCCGCTGCGCACGCATTTTGATCTGGCTGGCGCTTTCTTCGCCGCTTACGTAAAGCACCGCGCGGCCGCCGCTTGCTAAATTTGCCGCGATCTTAAGCAGCAGCGTGGATTTTCCGATGCCGGGGCTGCCACCGATTAGTACGAGCGAGCCCTCCACTACGCCGCCTCCGAGAACTAAATTTAGCTCGCTATCTTTGGTGTCGATGCGCGAAATTTGCTCGATCTGTATCTCGCTGATCGCTTTGGCGCTTGCGGATGAGGCGCGGGCAAGCTCGCCCTCGATCTCTTTTAGCGCTTTGATCTGAGCGGGCTTGAGCTCGACGAAGCTATCGAATGCGCCGCAGTCTGGGCATCTACCGAGCCATCTGCTTTGCTGATTGCCGCAGTGCTGGCACTCAAAAATCGTGGTTTTAATTTTCGCCATTTTTATCCTCGCTCATTTTGCCTAAATTTAGCCTCAAGCTTTGCGAAATTATACTTAAAATTTTTAAAATTTTAGCCGCCTTGCGCGTCGCTTGCGGGATCAAAAATCACGAGACGGAGGATTTGCGGCTAAATTTGAGCTAAATTTAAATATGTTTTAAACATTTATAACTATAATACAAATTTCACTTTATTTAAAGAAGGTTTAAGATGAAGGGCAAGCTTAGTAGAAGCCAGTTTTTGACGATATCGCTTACGCTATTTGCGATGTTTTTCGGTGCGGGAAATTTTATTTTTCCGCCGGGTCTCGGTAGGGAATCCGGGCAGAATTTTTATATCGCAATAATGTTTTTTTGCGCTACGGCGGTGCTTCTGCCAGTACTGGGCGTTGCAGGCATCGCGCGCGCCAAGGGGCTTCAGAGCCTGGTGCGCCGCATAGATCCCGTGTTTGCGATCGTTTTTACCGCGCTTTTGTATCTTACAATCGGGCCGCTTTTTGCGATACCGCGCGCGGCAAATATGCCTTTTGATATCGCGATTAAGCCTTTTATTGCGGAAGAGCGCCTTCAAATTTGGCTATTCGTTTATTCTGCCGCATATTTTGCGCTGAACTATTATATCTGCATGAACCCTTCAAAGCTCGTCGATCTGCTCGGAAAATACCTCACGCCGATACTTTTGGCGCTTATTTTGCTGCTTTTCGGCGCGGGATTTTTATTTCCTATCGGAAGCTTCGTCGCTCCTAGCGGCGAGTATGTCGATCACGCCGCAGCAAAGGGCTTCGTAGAGGGCTATCAGACGATGGATGCGCTTGCGTCGCTAGCATTCGGCATCATCGTAATTAACGCCATTAAAGCAACCGGCGTTAGCGACGAAAAGCACCTTGTAACCTCCACGATAAAAGCGGGAATGATGTCGGGCGTCATACTGATGACGATATATTTTATGCTGGGCTATCTGGGCGCGACCTCCGCAGAGCTTTTCAAAGATACGCCGAATATCAACGGAGCGGAGCTTCTGTCGCGAGTAAGCGATCATTATTTCGGAAGAGTTGGCGTCGTGATCCTAGGCAGCGCGTTTTTCCTAGCCTGCATCACCACGACGCTGGGCCTTATAAGCTCGGCTAGCGAATACTTCGAGGAGCTTACGAAAGGCAAGATCAAATATAAAACCTGGGCGATCGCTTGGTGCGTGATCGGCTTTGGAGTTGCAAATTTCGGCCTTACGACCATCATCAAGGGCTCCATCCCCGTGCTCGTCGCCATCTATCCGATCTCGATCATGCTGATAATCCTCTCGCTGATTAATCCATGGATCGATTCGAGCAAGTTGATTTACCGCGCCTGCGTCTATGTTTGCGTCGTCGAGGGCGTCATAAACGGACTTGATATTTTGGGGATTTCGGTGCCGCTTGTGACGTCGTTTGTGAAGATGATGCCGTTTTACGACTCGATGCTCGGCTGGATCGTGCCTAGCACCTTGACCTTCGCCGTGACCTACGTGCTGCATCTGATCTTTGAAAAAAGAGACGATAGTTTTTAAATTTAAGAGCTATTTTAAAATTTAGCCGGGCTCTATGGGGCTCGGCGTACTTCTAAATTTTAATTCGCCGCCGAATTTAATCTCCCATATTTTTCCATAGAATTTCGACATATAAAATAAGTCGCCTTCAAAAATTTAACCTAAATTTTACGCTAAAATTATCAAAATAAAATTTTAAAAGCAAGGGTGTCAAGATGGGTAAGCGGGACGAGGCGCTAAGCTTAGCGCGAGATTTTGAGCGCGACGGCTTTAGAGTGCAGATTTATACGAGCGGTTTTGGCGGCTGCAAGGAGACGCGGCGGCGTATTTTACGCTAGCGGACAGCCTGCTACGCGGGCAGCAAGAGGGCGGCACGCTGCTAAAGGACGCTCTGGGCTACGTGGGCGAGGAGGATTTTAAAGCTCTGATCGCCACGGCGGTTGAAATTTTGCGCGAAGAAGCAGCAGAGTGGCGCAAAACGAAGCAGGACGAAAGCGCGGCACAGATGGGAGAGAATGCGCGCTCGGCGCAGGCGGACGAAAGCGCACGGCAACGCGGCAGAGATGAAAAAAGCGCACGCTGGAAAAACGCCGAAGAGGTCATCGCAGCGGCAAGTCTCGAGTTCGCGCCGCTTTTGCACCTGTATCTTGGCGAGCTTTTTAAATTGCAGCCGAACGAGAGCGCGTATTACGCGGAGTATCCGTGGCGCGGGCTTAGTTACGAGAGCTCGCAAATCTGGCGTGAGAAGCTTGCGGATCCGCAGACGAGCAAAGATGAGCGGCAAAAAATTTTTAGTTGCTTGCTGTAAACCCGCGATCCGCGAAACGTAAAATTAGCCCGAGAGTTCGCGCTTGCAGAGGACTTCTTCGACCGTCCGTGCGACCTGCTTGAATATATCGGCTATTGGCTGGAGGCCGTGGGATTTACTTTTGAGCGGACTAAATTTGACGCAGACGGCGCGGCTCAAGCAGCGGATGAAATTTTAAAAATGGATGCGGACGAATGCGGCGGCGCCAGGCAATCCCAAACGAGCGAGTGCGACATATCGCAGATGTCAAACGAGCCGGGCGGCGCTACTTCAGCATCGTTGCAAGCGGATGAGTGCGACGTATCGCGCAAAAATTCAGATGAAGCGCGCGATGCGGCAAGTGCCGTTAAATTTAACGCTGGCGAGTTAAAATCGGCAGCGAGCCAAAATTTTAAAGCGTGCGCGGCTGAACACGACTCTAAATTTAACTCAAACGACCCAGCCGCCGACAAATCACAAAAAGCACCGAACGATGAAATTTGCTTTGGCGGCGAGAAATTCAGGCTCAAAAGATACTGCGGCCAGCGCGTATATCACATAATCTTTCCGCGCGGCTATTTCGGCGCGCCCTATGCGCCGCATCTGGCGAAGCACCATCCGACCTGGCGGTTTGAGGGCGGCGAGGCGGGATATAAGCTCGGCGGGGTTTTGGATGAAGCGGACGGCGATGCGCAAAATCCGCTATTTCATCTCATCACGCTTGATCCGCCGCCCCGCGACTTGCCCGTGCGATCGCTGCCTCGCCTAACCCTCGCCGCGCACGTTAGAGAGATAAACGAGGGCGAGGTAGTCTTTTACGAGCAGGACGCGCAGGGTATGCCGCGACGTATCGGCGAAAGGACGCAGGTCGAATACGCCTTTGACGAACCGATAAAGGAGTGCGAAGTAGTAC
>CAUPXM010000022.1:0-30148 GCA_963515585.1 uncultured Campylobacter sp. | reverse complement strand
AAAGGCGTAAATTTGGAGGAGAGATGATCTATTTGGCGCAGACCGATACGACGGCCGGATTTTTGAGTAAGGATTTTCGCGAGATAAACGCGCTAAAACGCCGAGGGGCGGACAAGCCCTGCCTCATAACGACGGCGAAATTTAGCGAGCTAAAAAATCTCGCTCGCGTGCCCGCTAAATTTAAAAATTTAGTGCGCCGCGCAAGGAAAACGACGTTTTTGTATCCGAACGCCAAAGCCATGCGCGTCGTGAAAGAGTGCGCTCATGAGGAGTTTTTACGTAAATTTGACTGGCTCTACTCCAGCAGCGCAAATTTAAACGGGCAAAACTTCGACGAAGCCTGGGCGAAAGCTGCGGCGGATCAGGTCGTGGATCAAAATTTCAGCCAAAACGCGAGCTCGAAAATTTATAAAATTTCAAAAACTAAAATTTTGCGGATTAGATAGAGCTGCCGATTAAAATTTACGCGTGCTAAGAGCGTTCAAAAAAGAGGCGCGGCGGGAAGTAACTTTACAAATTTAAACGGCTTTGCAAATTTAAAACTGGATACCTCATTTCGACTACTTTGTCCTCTGCACAATTTAAAACGACCTTCTAAATTTAAAATGGCTCTGTAAATTTAGCCGAGCCGTGAAATCCCACTGTAAATAGACCACACAAAGACGGCCAGGAATTTTGAAAAATCCAGAAAATATCACGGAAAACTCGCAGAAAAATTATATAAAAAGCCGCAAAATTCTACCGCAGATTGCCGCCGATTTCTATCAGAGCTGCTACGCGCCGTTTTTGATCGAAGCTCTACCTATGTTGCCTATTTTCAATTAAAATTTCGCCGCTACCGCCGATAGTTTTAATTAAAATTTCATCGCCGCGGGAGTAAATTTCGACCAAAATTCTATCATCGCCATTGTATATCAAAAATCCCGCCGCTGCCGATACTATCGCCTTTCATCGCCGCTATCGCCGCCGTAGCTATTGCACTCTATCTTTACTGCTTGCGCCGCAGCGAGCGCCGCAAATCCGTACGCATCGCTCACGCCCTGAAGCTACCAAACCTGCGTATAAAGCGCAAGCGCACGCCCCCCCCATTGCTACACCACGACGGCAGATCCGCGATAAAATTTCCGCCGCCGCGCAGTGCGTCAAGCCAAACGCTGCAAATTTTAAAATTTTAACCGCTCTCGCCGCGCGGCACCGATAAATTCCAACCGATAAATTCCAACCGATAAACCCCAACCGACAAATTCCGCCAGCTAGTCCATCATTCCCGCATAAATCATAAATTTTCATGAATTTAACGCCGCCATTCTTGCTTTATATTAAAATTTCGCTAAAATTACCGCATTAAATTTGAAGCGCAAACGGCTTAGCTTAAACCGCTTGCGGGCAAATTAAATCCATTCAAGGAGCTTTTATGAGCGGTGTTGCGTTAATCATCTGCTTCGCCATAGCGGTCGTCGTGATGATTTTTTTGATCTCCAAAGCAGGCGTTCACCCATTTTTGGCGCTAATGCTTATCTCCCTGGCGCTCGCGATCGTTGCGGGCATACCGCTAGCCAAGATCCCCGCGATTATCGGCGACGGATTCAGCGGCACGTTTAAGAGTATCGGTATCGTCATAATCTTCGGCGCACTCATCGGCACCGTGCTCGAAAAGACGGGCGCGGCGCTCAAACTCGCCGATATGGTCGTAAACGTAGTCGGGCAGAAGCGCCCCGAGCTTGCGATGCTCATAATGGGCTGGATCGTGGGTATCCCCGTATTTTGCGACAGCGGCTTCGTCGTTTTAAATCCGATCCGAGAAGCGATCAGCAAAAAAATCGGCGAAAATCCGGTCGCTCTAGCAGTAGCGCTCTCCGGCGGACTCTATGCCTCGCACGTATTCATCCCGCCGACTCCCGGACCGATCGCTGCAGCAGGCGCCGTGGGTCTAGGCGGCAATCTGCTGCTCGTAATCGCAATGGGCGCGGTAGTGTCCTTGCCGGTGCTGATCGCTACATACTTTTTTTCTAAAAAAGTCGCCAAAAGCGTCCATATAAGCGAGGCTGAAGCCAATGAAGTCATCGCAAAAAGCTACGACGATCTGCTTAAACAATACGGCAAATTGCCGGGCGGATTTTTAAGCTTAGCCCCTATTTTGGTGCCGATCCTATTTATGGCGCTGGGTTCCGTCGCCAAGATCCTAAAAGTAGGTGGGTTTGCGGGCGAAATTTCGCAATTTTTAGGAAATCCTATCATCGCGCTAGCCTTGGGCGTAGTTTTTGCGGTATTTTTACTCGTGCAAACCGGCAAACTAGGCGAATTTAGCGAGATCACCAACGAATCCTTAAAAATCGTAGGTCCGATCCTCTTCATCACCGCAGCGGGCGGAGTGCTAGGCAAGGTAATCACCGACGCCGGCTTCGTAACCTACATCAAAGACAATGCGACTGCCATTAAAGCCGCGGGGATTTTCTTCCCGTTCTTAATCTCGGCAGTCCTAAAAACAGCGCAAGGAAGCTCCACCGTTGCGATCATCACTACAGCTTCGATTATGGGCGCATTTAACGCAGACGGCTCGCTAATGCAGGTACTGGGCTTCACCTCCGAAATGTCCGGCGCGCTCGTCGTAATGGCGATCGCAGCGGGCGCTATGACGGTTTCGCACGCTAATGACAGCTACTTCTGGGTCGTTACGAATTTCAGCAAGATGAACCCGCAACAAGGCTACCGCACTCAAACAATGCTAACCCTAATTATGGGCATTACGGGTATGATCAGCGTGTGGATTTTGTCGCTGTTTTTGATCTAGACTTACCGTAAATTTAAAACAGCTCTAAATTTACGGCAACAAAAGTCCGCCTCTGCGCTTTAAATTTAACTGCGCGGGCGGGCTTCTTTTTACTTTAAAATTTTCTGCTAGCCTAAGCGTACCACTTTCGCCGCTTAAATTCTATCGCGCGAGAGCGTCCTATCGCCCAAAACGGCGGCGATTTAAAATTCCTAATTTACCAAGATAGCCACGCGTAAACTTTTAAAAGTTAAATTTAGGGCTAAATTTATTAAAATGCCAAATTAAAAAGCGGCTTTCGCAATATCCGCGCAAGCACTGCCTGAAAGGAATTTTATGAAAATTTTGGTTGCGATCGATTCGTTTAAAGGCTCTCTTAGTTCGCTTGAGGCGGGCAACGCCGTAAAATCAGGCATCGAAAAGCTAGGCTGCGAGGTGCTCGTCAAACCTATCGCAGATGGCGGCGAAGGAAGCGTTGAAGCCCTTGCAGACGCGCTAAAGGCTAGGTTCATGGACGTCATCGTAGCAAATCCGTTAGGCGAAAAAACGCCCGCGCGCTACGCCTTAAAAGGCGAGCTAGGCATCTTAGAAATGGCGTCCGCATCGGGTCTGCCGCTCATCGAAAAATCGCGCCGCAATCCGCTAAAAACGAGCACTTATGGCTTTGGCGAGATGATAGCGCATGCGATCGCACACGGCGCGCGAAAGTTTATCATCGGCATCGGCGGAAGTGCTACGAATGACGCGGGCATGGGGATGCTGCGCGCGCTCGGCTTTAAATTTAAAGATGCAAATGGCGTAGAGCTTGCGGGAGCGGGCGAAGATCTGATTAAACTCGCCACGATAGATTGCACTTCGATGCTACCACATCTTAAAGAATGCGAGTTTCTTATCGCCTGCGACGTAGATAATCCGCTTTTTGGCGAAAACGGCGCGGCATATATTTACGCTCCGCAAAAAGGCGCGGATGCAGCGATGGTAAAGCAGCTCGATGCAGGACTTATAAATTTTGCAAGCGTCGTAAGCAAGCACCTCGGACGCGAGCTTTGGAATAGCCCCGGAGCAGGAGCTGCCGGCGGGCTAGGCTTTGGCTTTGTGAGCTTTCTAAACGCGACGCTTAAGCCGGGCATCGACATCATCACCGAAGAGATCGGACTGGATCGCGATATGAAAGACGCCGAGCTCGTCATCACAGGCGAAGGAAGGCTCGATTTTCAAAGCTCGATGGGCAAAACCCCTTGCGGCGTCGCGAAGATCGCCGCTTCCTACGGCGTGCCCGTAATCGCGCTGGCAGGCGGCATATCGCCCTGTGCCAGCGGCTGTAATGAGCGAGGCATAGGCGCATTTTTTTGCATCCTAAACGAACCGATAAGCCTTGAGCGCGCGATGGAAAAAGAGACCGCAACACGAAATTTAGCCCGCGTCGCCGAACAAGCGGTGAGATTGTTTCTGCTAGGGCACGGCGCTAAATAGGGCTTTTGGGCTAAAATTTTAAGGCGCGGGCACTAAAACTTGCAGCGGGTACGGCGCGTATGTGCGCAGGGATATGGCGCGGCGACGGCTCGCAACAGACAGGCACGACAAAGCGTGGCAGGCGGCGAGCACAGCGAAGAAGCGAAAATTTTATGTAGGATAGATTTGCGTGCTTTAAAGACACGGCGTGACCTTGACGCAGATGGGGTGACGCGCAGCTTACAAGGCACAAAAATATACGCTAAGAAGCAGGCGAGAACCTACAACGATGGACGTTGGTAAAGCGACGGTAGCGGCAAGAGGATATGGGCTATGACGTGCATGCGCGGCAAGCAGATACTGCACGCAGCTTACGACGGGCGGCAGAATTTCATCCGCCGCAGACCGCGGTAAGTGGATAAATTTTGCATTAAAACGTAGCTTTGCTGAAATTCTAGCGCGTTTGAAAATACGGAGCAATAGGACAGGAGGTAAGACGGCGAGTGGCTCAGCAGTAACGCAGCGGCGCGAAATTTTACGGCGCAAAATTTTACTTTACTGCGCGTTATATACTCAATGCGAAATCTAAAACTCATTTTCCAATCAAGCGGCCCGCGGAGCCTCGCAATGCATACCACAAGACATGACTAAAACAGACAGGATTTTAAAATTTAACGCCGTATTCGCAGGCTATGGAATTTGCAACGTAAATTTAAAAGCAGCGATCCGCCTTATGAAATTCCGTTTCGAATTTTGGCCCGCAATATACCTTTTTTGAGGCGGAAAAGACCGCTCAATCGTAAAATCGCGCTTCTTGCAAAGATGGTGGCAGCGCATTACTCCGCTCACTCACAAAGCCCGTCAGCCTTCCGATGACGCTTTGATGAGAGGCGAGCTGCGTCTGTGCAAATTTGTATTATTAAGATCGCGGGTTTGCTTATCACTAAATTTGGTGTAGATGCGGCTACCGCGGACCGTTATGGTAGGAGTGGGCTTGCGTTAATTTTGCTCCGATCGTGCTGTGTTTTACGATAAAAATTTATGAAATTTCATTTGTAATCGGCGCCGTGAAATTTTATAAAGCTCCATTTTAAAATTTGCGGCACGGGCACGTACCGACCAGATCGTCAAGCTAAAATCAAATCTCAAAATTCTAAGCGGCGAATGCAGAAAACCCTCGCGCCTAGCGTATCTGCGGCGGCAGTGCGGGCGCGCCAAATTTATCGCTTTTGGGACGCAAAAGACGGACGGGCGCGGGCAAAATTTATTGATTTTAGAGTTTAAAGCATCGAATTTGCGCGCCTGGGCTAAATTAAAATTTAAAGTGCGCGGCGCTTAGGACGCATCCGCGCGACTACGAGCGCTCATAAAATTCGCCCGAAGCAAGGTTGTAAAACCGCGGGCGGGCGCAAAATTTATCGCCGCAAAGATCAAAAGCCGCGAAAGCAAAAAGGCTCCACGAGCGCTCGCTGCCGCACCCGCCCGAGTAAATTAAAATCACGTGATCCCGCCTGGCCGGCATACATGGAGGGCGCCGCTGCAGGCATTTGCACTTAAATCCGGTGCGATCGTAATGCGATTTAAAACTGCGCCTGCATAAATTCGCGCCGTTTCGGTTCGCTCATAATCACATCTCGCCGCAGTAGCGCTTTAAATTTACGCCGCCGCGATTGTGCGCATTCAATCGCTACGGCAAGGGTAAAATTTCAAAATCTAGGCCCATACGCGCCGATTTGCGCCGCCCAAAATCGCTCGGATCAAATTTACGCTACCGCAATCTGCGCAGATTAAAGCGTCGCCGCTTAAAAGCGCAAATTTTATCTCTCAAACGGCGGTGCGAAATTTCACTAAAATTTCATCTCTTAATTCGACGCGCGATTTATAAAATTTCACTCTCGCCGCGCCCCGAAATCTGCGGCTTAGGCAGCGCCAGGCTCTTTGCGGTTTTGCTAAAAAGTATCAGATCCTCGGTGCTTTGCACGCTCCATGGCAGCCGCTTTAGAGCGAATTTAAAAATTTCAAAGCAGGAAACGGCGTCGCTAAATGCGCGGTGGTGGACGTTTTGCACGCCTAAAAGCTCTTTTAGCGAGCCAAGCCCATATCTTTGCGCCTCAATCGTGCGGCGCGCGAGCTCGACGGTGCAGAGCCTGCGATTTAAAAGCATCCCAAAGCCGCATTTTTGCAGGCTAGCATCGATGAAGCCGTAGTCAAATTTGACGTTGTGCGCCACAAAAACGCTATCTCCTAAAAACAGTCTAAAGCGCTCCAGCACGCTAGCTAGCGGCGGTGCGCCCACAAGGTCGTCTGCGCAGATCCCCGTAAGCTCCGTGATATTTTCGGGCACGACGGGCGCGTAAACGAAGCTCTCGAAACGATCGAGCTCCTGCGTGCCGCGCGTTTTTATCGCGCCGATTTCGATGATCTGGCCGTTTGAGAGCCCGCCGTTCGTCTCAATATCTACGAAGCAAAAAATTTCATCCGAAATGTCCGTCTCACGGGTTTTGAGCGTGATTTTGCCGCTATCTAGCTTTATTATATCTATGCCGAGCGCGCGCCACATCGAAAGGTCTTTTGGCTCGAAAAGCTCGGTAATTTCAGCAATATCGCTTGCTTTTGAGATAAAATCGTAATAATTTATGCTCTTTTGAGCTAGTAAATTTATGAGATTTTCGATTCTATGCGTCAAAATTTTACCCCTGTGCCGCGCCTAAATTTTAAGCGCACGGATCGCCTCCGCGTAGTCGTTTGAAGAAAATATGTAGTTGCCGGCCACCACGACGTCGGCGCCCGCTTCATCGATATCTGCGATATTTAGCCCGTTTACGCCACCGTCGACCTCGATGAGGCATTTTGCGCCTTTGCGATCGATCAGCTCGCGCAGCTGCTTAATTTTCTCAAGCGCCGAGGGGATAAATTTCTGCCCTCCAAAGCCCGGATTGACGCTCATCAAAAGCACCATATCGACCTCACCCAAAATAAACTCCAGCGCGCTAAGCGGAGTATGCGGATTTAGCACGACCGCGGGCGAGATGCCGCTGCGGCGTATATGATCTATGAGGCGCAACGGATGGGTTTCCTCCTCGATGTGAAAGCTAAGAAATTTCGGCTTTAGCGGCAAAAAAAGATCGACGAAAAACGGCACGTTTTTAACCATCAGATGAATATCCAAAGGCTTGCTGCTCGCCTTTGCCGCGGCGCTTGCTACGAGCGGTCCTATCGTAAGATTAGGTACGAAATGCCCGTCCATCACATCCACGTGAATGAGATCGGCGCCTGCTTCGCAGACTGCGTGAATTTCCTCCGCAAGCCTTCCGAAATCCGCCGATAAAATGCTGGGTGCGACATACATTAAGATTCCTTTAAAATTTCAAGATGCGGAATTTTACTTAGTTTTGTCATAAATTTCGCTAAATTTGAACCGCGGCGAATTTTAAGCATAATTTGAAATTTTTTCGCTATAATCGCCATTTATTTCAATCATCAAGGATTTATTATGGCAAAAAGATGCGCAATTACCGGCAAAGGTGCGATGGTAGGCAATAACGTCAGCCACGCAAATAACAGGACCAAAAAGAAATTCCAGGTCAATCTACGCACCATCCGTGTTCAGCTGCAAGACGGCTCAACCAGACGAATCAAAGTCGCCGCCTCAACTCTACGAACTATGAAAAAGCAATCAAAATAACCTCTTAAAGAGGAATTTATGTCTGTTTTGGACAAGATCAAGCGATTCCTCGACTGGTCCGGCTCGACTAAGCCGGACATCAACCTCTACACAGAAATTTACGACCAGCTACGACCTTTTCGCTTACCACTGATAACCATCGTGCTGATGATGCTAATCGGCACATTAGGCTATGTCTTTATAGCGGGCTTTTCGCTCGTGGATGCCTTTTATCAGGCGGGTATGACCTTCACGACGGTAGGCTTTACCGAAGTAGCGCCGATATCGCCCGCGGGTAGAATTTTTACCGTCTTATTCATCCTCATGGGCTTTGGAACCTTTTCGTTTTGCCTGGGCGTCGTCGTCGAGGTCATAAAAAACGGCAAACTTCAAAATTTACTTAGGGAGCAACGAATGATCAATAACATCGCAAGGCTCAAAAACCACTACATTATCTGTTACAACAACATCTACTGCGCCGAGCTTGCCAAGCAGTTTCGTGAAAATCATCTGCCTTTTGTCGTGATCGACCCTGATCCCGCTCTAGCCAAAATCGCCGAGGAAAACCGCTATCCATATTTCATCGTAGGCGAGCCGCATGTAGAAACCACGATGCTAAAAGCGCATCTGTCATCTGCAAAATCCGTCATCACGCTAAGTCCAAATTTAGCCGATAATATCGCAATAATCTCGCTAGTACGCCTATACGAAAAGGAGCTTGGTCGCATCACCCCCTACTTCATCATGGCAAATAGCGATGATGACAGCGACACGCAGAGGCTAAAAAAACTCGGCGCAAATTCTATCGTCTCTCCATCCAAGCTCGCCGCACAAAGGCTTTCGGCGATTAGTGTACGCCCTGATATGGAAAATATTTTGGAGCGATTTTTGTATAAAAAGGACTCGCTTATCGATATCGAGGAGATTGCGGTGCCCGATTTTTCGTGGATCCGCTTTAAGCGTCTAAAAGAAACTCGCTTGCGCGATTTTACAAACGCCGACGTCGTGGGAATCAAAGAGCCCAACAGCCGCTTCATTCCGATGCCGGATGGCGACTACCTCATCGGTACTGGGGTGAAATTTTTAGTCATCGGCACGGCAGAGGGCATCCGCAACACTAAAAAACTCATCCGCAGCAAATACAAGCCGCAGGAGATGAGATATGTTTAAAATAACTAAGCTCGAGGGCGGCTTACAAAATGTCGAGGATTTTTATTTTGACGGCGTAAATTCGGGCTTTAAAAAAGAGGGAAACGATCTGGGATTTATCCGCGCGGACGAGCCCTTTGCCGTAAGCGCGATCTTTACGAGCAATAAATTTCAAGCCGCGCCGATTAGGCATTTCAAAAGGGCGCAAGAGCGCGCGGGCGGGGAGCTTAAAACAAATTTTATCCTCGTAAATTCTAAAAACGCAAACTCGATGACCGGGAAGCAAGGCATCGCAGACATCGATGAAATTTTTAGCGAGCTTGGTAAAAAGACCGCTCTGATAAACCCCGTTATGAGCTCCACCGGCGTCATCGGATACCGCCTCAAAAAGGAAAAAATTATCGCCGCCGCGCAAAATTTTAACCTCTCGGCACGAAACTCGAACGCCCTAGCCACCGCCATTATGACTACCGATACGATAAAAAAAGAGCTTGCATATGAAATTTCTTTAGAAAACGGCGAGAAATTTCACATCGCAGCCGTTTGCAAGGGTGCAGGCATGATCAATCCTGCGCTTGCGACCATGCTCTGCTTCATTCTAACCGATGCAAAAATCCCGCGCGCGGATATGGACGAGCTGCTAAAAAAGGCAGCGGAGCAGAGTTTCAACACCGTAAGCGTCGACGGTGATACCTCCACCAACGATACGATTATGCTCTGCAGCAGCGCTAAATGCGCTTACGAAAAGGACGCCTTCGCCTCCGCGCTAAACGCCCTTACGCGCGAGCTTGCGCTAATGCTTGTAAAAGACGGCGAAGGCGCAAACAAGCTGGTGCGATTTAGAGTAAGCGGCGCCGCAAATGCTGGGGATGCCCGCACGGCGGCAAAGGCGCTAAGTAATTCGCCGCTTGTTAAAACGGCGATCTTCGGCGAAGATCCGAATTGGGGTCGCATAGCCTCGACCATAGGCGCCTGCGGTATAGAATGCGACGAAGAAAAGCTGCGTATTAAATACGACGACGTGCTGCTTTATGACGCGCAAAATCGCGAACTGGACGCCGCTCGCGAGACCGCGGCTCACGCCGTGATGCAGCAAAAAAGCTTTACGATCTGGTGCGATTTAGGGCTCGGGGAGGGCGAGTTTAGCGCATACGGTTGCGATCTTAGCTACGACTACGTAAAAATCAACGCCGACTATAGATCATAAAGATTCACAGCTCGCTTCATAACCTAAAAATCTCGTCTCGAAAATAGCGAATAGCAGCAGGGCTTTAAAGCTCTGCTCTTAAAATTTTATCATTTAAATTTGCCTGTTTTAAATTTTTAAAGGCTAAAAATTCTACCTCTTAAAATCTGGAATCTCATGCGTGAAATTCAGTCTAAATTTGATAGCTGAAATTAGGTTTTAAGCGCTTTATTGATATACTTGAATAAATTTTTCAAAGGAGTAAAGTATGTTTCATGAATACAGAGATTTAATCACTGAGTTAAAAGGCAAAAACGCGCGATTTGATTCGCTTTTCGAGAAACACGACGAGCTGGATCACAAGATCGCCGACGCACAAGCCGGCAGAGTGCATATGAGCGATCTGGAGATCGATGCGATGAAGAAAGAAAAGCTTCGCATAAAAGATGAGCTAGGCACCCTGCTAGCGCAATATAAAGCTGAAAAGGCAGATAAATAAAGTTGTTTGCGGCGAAATTTAGATGCAGCAGAGTGCTAGCAAGGCTTATTTCGCCGCCAAGCTTTAATCCGCGTTTAGAATTTTTTAATCGTAATAAGTTTAGCCACTTAAATTTGCCGCGCGCGATAGAGATATTAAAACAGCGCGCCAAAACAAGTTAAAATTTATACCGCACGCTTCACCATATTGACACCACTAAATAATTTTTACGTATCGCTACATCACTGCATATACCAACAATGCGGTATTAGCGCAATCAAATATAATTCGTTACGGCTCTCTATCGCCCTTTCCGCTTCCAAAAATATCTCTTGCTGAATATTTTGCGCTACAGAGTAAATTAAAATTTACGCCGCATCGCCTTGCAGCCTGGCTCTTAAATTTTACTTTGCAGTGAGTATTTTCTAGCAAATTTCAAATCTTGCGTTTTGCTTGTTTCAGGCGCAATACCTATTTTTAAAATTCCGCATTTCGAAGGAATCTAAAGTAGCGCTAGAATTTTAAATTCCCGTTCGCGCTAGCCGCGAAATTTCAAATTTGCAGCCTCCACAACTAAGTACTAGTTTATGCTAGAGCCTACTTTAATCTCTTCAAAGAATTTAGCCAAGCTTGCTTATTTTAACCCTCTTCATTGAGCTTTAAAAATTTAGATTATTTCTTTGATCGTATCGGATAATGCCTACCAGCACGGAATTGCTCAAGCCACCCTATTTGCTATATGCGCATTAAAAGCGGCGCTAACGCGGAATTAAATAGTATAAGTTTGCGATCTACAAAAGGTATGAAATTTAATTATAGAATTTTAAGCGCCAAGAATTTGCGATAGAATTTCGCCACGCAAATCAAATCCCAAAACTAACCTGGCCTACTCGAAAACCTTTGCTTCTAAGCCATGTAGCCTTTGCAAGCCGATATCGATATATTCGTTAAGCTTCTCATTATTTTCCAGCAATTTGTCGTAATAGCTCTTGGCTCTTTCTCTCGCGGTCGCATCAGGCTCGATATACTTTAGCCCACTTTTGAAAAGTCCTTTGGATTCCACAAAATAGATCGAGTGGATCTTCTCGCAGTGCGATAGCCCTGCTTCAGTGTAGTTTAAAATCGATTCGTACGCGATGTTGCCTAACAGCTCCTGCAACCTATTTGCGGGATTTTTGAAAAACTCGGCAAACTCCTTATACGGCGTAAAAACCTGATCCAGGTTTTTCATCGCATCGCCGTAGATACCCTTTTTCAGGCGAAACATCGTCATTTCTTGAGAACTTACAAACTTCTCTATTGCTTTTATCGTATCGTTTTTATTCACTGAATTTTTCCCTTTTAAAATATGAAACGCTCGGATTATATCGTTTGTTTTATAAAAATCCGTTAAAAATCGGTTAAATTTTGCCCTAGCGTTTTAGCTAAGTTTCTTTGAGCGCTTTTTATTAAATTTCCCGCCTCAGCCGCCGCACTTCTCGCACAATCCTCGCACGAGTACACTTTTGACATTTTTTTGTGACAAAGCAGGCATCGAAATCTCCTCCATTTTATGACAGTTTTCGCAGACAAAATACGCTTTTGCGCCGTCGGTGAGCTCATAAAAGCTTTTATGATTATTTTCGCTGGTAATTATCAAATTTTTTTCTTCCAAAAGCGCTATATTGCGATATATCGTGGTTTTATTAGCGCCCGTTAGTTCTACTAGCTCATCATAGCTTACCGGGCATTTTTTCTCGCTTAGGATCTGCACGATTTGCACTCTAAGCGCCGTAGGAGCGATATCGTGACTCGCTAAAAAATCTTTGGGATCCATTTTACGCCTTTTTTAAAATTTAAGCGATGATAGCGAAATTTAGATAAATTTATATTAAGTTGCAACTAAGTTGCTTTGGATATACTTCCGCAATTTTTTTTGGAAAGGAATTTTATGAAAAAGCTTGTTTTCACACTTTTAGCAGCTAGTTGCGTAGCATTCGCCAAACCTACGGTCACCACGACCATACTTCCTACGAAGTATTTTGTTGAACAGATCGCAGGCGATACCCTGCAGGTAAATACGATGGTCGGCAAAGGCGCCGATCCGCACACATACGAGCCTAAGCCTTCGGAGATGAAAATGCTAGAAAATAGCGATCTGTATTTTGCAGTCGGTATAGAATTTGATGAAGTCTGGTTGCCAAAGCTTGCCGCATCGTATCCAAAGATGAAGATAATCCGCACAGAAGATGGCATCACTAAAATGGCTATGGCAGAGCATCACCATCACGACGAACATGATCATAGCGCACATCACGATGATCACGATCATGACGCGCATCATGAGCATGGTGACAAAGACCACGAGGCGCACGAGCATCATCACCATCACGGCGGTTTAGACCCACATATTTGGCTCGATCCGCAGCTTGTAAAAATTCAAGCTAAAAATATTAAAGACGCGTTAACCAAACAGTATCCTAAGGATGCTAAAATTTATGAAGCAAATTTCGATAAATTTGCTAAAAAGCTTGACGAGCTAGACGCTTACGCAAAGCAGAAATTAGCGGATGTCAAGGGAAAGAAATTTATGGTTTATCATCCGTCTTGGGGCTATTTTGCGCACCGATACGATTTGGAGCAGATCGCGGTAGAAGTGGAGGGCAAGGAGCCGAAACCTGCGGATTTGGCTGAGCTAATCGAGGAAGCCAAAGAGGAAAAGATCAAGGTGATTTTCGTCGCACCGCAGTTTTCCAAAAAGGCAGCGCAAACCATCGCTGCACAAACAGGCGCAAAGGTGATGGAGATCGATCATCTGCCGCTAGATTGGTATGAGACGATGAAAAAGACGATCGACGTTTTCGGAGAAAATTTGTAGTTTAATGAAATTTATTAAAATTTTACTTTTATCCGCGATCTTTAGCTCGCGGATATTTGCGTGCGCTCTGTGCGCCCTATACACGCCTACTGCGCACGTTAGCATTACTCCCGTCGCACAAGATGGCAAGATCGTGAGTCTGCATTTTTCATGGCTCTTCTCTCAAAATTTTACCGACGTCATAATGCAGACCTACGATATAAATTCCAATGCCAAGCTTGAAAATAGCGAGCTTACCGAGATAACTAAGGCGATGACCGATTATCTAACCCCCAAAAACTACCTTTGCGAGGCGGAATTCTACGATCAAGCGCCGAAAAACGCAAAGCCCGCGCTTAGCAATCTCGTAGGCACGCAGATCAAGGGAAATTTTAAAAACGCAAAAAGCCTCGTCAAAAAGGGCAGGCTTGCGTTCGAGTTCGATCAAGAGGTCGGTTTCGAGCTGCGAAACGGTCGCGTTCTTAAAATTTCCATTAACGACGATCAGGGATTTTTCAATTTCAAAATGCTTGACGACAAGCCCATTAATCTAGGCGAGGGCTTTGTAGCGAAGCCTAATTCAAATTTAGCCACCACTTTTATAGAATTTAGCGGCGAAAAACCAAAGATCGCAGATAAAAAACCGCCAATTTCAAGCGCGCCAAACTCCGATTTAGCGCAGAGCGGTGTTGCATCTAGCGAGCAGAGTCTTGCGAGCTCAGAGGATAAACTTGCGCAAGGCGAGCAAACAAAACCTAATGCCAGCTCGGCGCGCAGATCAAACCAAAGATCCGTCGGCGACATCGTTTCGGAGGCTGCAGCAGAGGCTCAAAAAAACATCGCCGCTTCGGATGCTCTCGCGCAGATTAATAAAGCCGCTAAAAAGGACGCACAGGCAAAAGACGGCACCGCGAATTCCGGCCGCTTCGGCAGCGAAAGCTTAGAGGCCGCCGCGAAAAATAGCGAAAACGCCGCAGTCCCTTTAGGTGATGATTCAAATTTAGCGCAAAACGGAGGCGATAGGAGCGCCGCGATAAATTTTAATAAATCCACAAATTCTGCGGCGCTTGCAGATAAAGGCGCGGGCGAAAATTTTGCGGCGAGACGAGACAACTCTTTAAATTCCGCGCATTCTACGCAAAATTTTGCGACGCCGCCCATGGAGAGTTCTTTAAATTTAGCGCAAAATAGCGCGAGCAAAAACGGCGCCACATCCGACAGCGACAATATTTCAAGCGAGCCACAAAAAGAGGCTACGCTGGGATTTGTCGCGCAAAAGACGATGGATTTTATGAAAAGCCTCAAAACGGCGTTTCGCGCAAGCAGCGAGCATGCAAGCGCAAGCACCATCCTATGGGTCTTGGCGCTTTCTTTCATATACGGCTTTTTCCACGCGGCAGGCCCTGGACACGCGAAGCTGCTAACGGCGAGCTATTTCCTAGCCCATGGCGGCAGCTACGTCAAAGCCTTCGGATTTGCCCTTAAAATCGGGCTTCTACACGTACTAGGAGCGCTCGTTTTAGTAAGCGCGAGCATGTTCGTGCTGCAAAACGTTGCAGGGCTCGTCTCTGCAAACTCCGCCTCGATCACAACGAAAATTTCGGCACTTCTGATCATCGTCATAACTGCGCTCATCATCTACGACAAAGCTCGCCGCGTAAGATCGTCGGGCGCCCACCACGATGCGGGCTGCTCCTGCGCCGCTTGCGCTTCCGCTGCAAAGACCGCAGAGACGGATGCGCACTTAAAAAATACGGCGTTTGCAAACGCTAGGGATTCCGCTCACGCAGTGTCAAAGAGTTATAAATTTTCTAAATTTAAAACTCCTATCGGCGAATCCGCGCAGTATTTGGATACCAAAAATTTAAGTACCGCAACGGCGGAGCTAAATTCGGATTCAAATTTAACCGCAAGCCTAGAAGAAAACTCGTCTAGCCAAAACAAGCAAAAACAGGCTTTAAATTCTGTAAATTTCAAAAACCAAACCTCATCTCGCTCGCTGCAAAATGGCGCGACCTGCGGCGGCGAGAAAGGGCGAGAGTGGCTTATCGCGCTTGCTGCGGCGCTCGTGCCCTGCCCCGGCACGATCCTTATTTTTGTGCTTGCCTTCAGCCTCGGAAGCTTCGCACTTAGCGTCGCGAGTGCGCTTTTCATCGGTTTTGGAATGAGCGTCGTGATATTCCTAGCCGCGCTTTTCGGCGCGAAAGCAAACGAACTAAGCTCAAAGCGGCTCGTAAACTTGAAGCTTTACGTCGAATTTTTGGGGCTTTTCGTGATGTTCGGGCTCGGGATTTTTATGTATTTCATCTCAGACAGCCTCAGGATACTGTGATCGCAAATTTACAAAGGCGGCTCGCGTGAAATATAAGTTTACGCAATGCGTTAAATTTTAAATCCGGTGCGAATTGTTTTCAGAATAGTAAGATTTTAAAATTTACGCCGCAAGGACTGCGTAAATTAAGCTCCGATCTCGACTATTTAATTATGCGGCGGAATTTGCTCTTTATGAATTCCGCTAAATTTTGCTACAATACGGGCGAAATTTTTATCAAGGATAGATATGTCGTCTGCTCTGCAAGATGTCGTTTCGCAGACTTTAACCGAACAAAAAGCGTGCGCTAGAGCTTTTAATAGATACCGCTACCTCAGTATAGCCGCCTTTTTTGCGGTCCTATTCGCAATAATGTCTCTAGACGGCGTTAAAGCAGACACTCCTCTAATAAAAATTGCCGAATTTTTGGGCGTATTGATCCTTTTTCAGATCTTTTGGATATTTCTTCTTCATTGTGCCGGTCAAGAAACTGAAGCGGAAATTCGCTACTACAAATTTTACAAAGAGATATTCGTCCGCGCCGTAATAAACGATATAGATGCCGGTTTAAAATACGATCCATATACCGGTATGCAAGAAGAGGAATTTCAAAAATTTAGAATTTATAGGAAATCTAGGATCAAAAGCGAGGATCGGATTACGGGCGTGTACTGCGGGATTAAATTTAGCCTCAGCGAGGTACATAGCAATAGCAGGTTTTACATGAAAACGGATAATCCGCTCATAGCGGCGATTATGTTGATCAAAATATTCTACGATAATTATATGGACTTTTACGGCAACGTACTGATCTGCGAGCTCGCGAAAAAAACCTCGGGCAAAACGATAGTGGTAAGCAGGGAGCTAAACGCCAAGATCTTCGGCGAAAAAGAGATGATGGACGATGTGGATTTTATGCGCGATTTTCGCGTGTTTGCGGATGACAAAGTAGAAGCGCGCTATTTGCTAACGCCCGCGTTTATGGAGCGTCTGCGCGAAATAAATCGCGAAACGAACGGCGAGTTCAGCTTGAGCGCGGTATTTATGGATAAACGTTTATATCTATTTTTAAAAGGCGCGCCCGATCTTTTTGAAACTACTCTTTTTGATAGGCCCGCTAGCATAGAGCTCGCGCGCGAATACCAAACGCAGATCCTCAAAATTTTAAGCTTAATCGAGACACTGGGACCACAAATTAGCAGGACGTATTACAGCTGAAATTTTGTACCTGCTCATTTTAGGCTAGACGGAATTTTTCGGCGAAGCATAATTTCGGCAAAATGTAAAATTTAATCAGCAGTGCGATCTCTCGGCGGCTGCCTAAAATTTAATCAACAATGCAATCGCTCGGCGGCTATCCAAAATTTAAACGAGTGATACGATTAGCGAAAAATAAAGCGCCTGCCGCGAATAAATTTGAGACAAAAGCACCCTCCGTGTCTAATAAATTTATAAAATTTGACCGCGCCTCGTATCGCAGCCTCTAGCTTTTAGTGCCAAACCTGCATAGCGGCAAAATTTAATCGGCGGCGCCCGTGATTATGAAATTTAAAAGCAGATCTATAAGGATGAAATTTAAATTTAAAAGCAAGCTTGAGACGAGAGTTAAATTTACCGCGCGCGCGGCGTTTACAAAAGCCGTGAGCCAAAGCGCATCTGCCTAGCGCATACCCGCAACGTATCGCAAGTGCGGGTCTGCACGTTACGTCAAAATTCGCAAAATCCTCGCCTCGCATTCCCGTATCGCCTCATCAAACGCCGTCGTAGGTTGGATTGTAAATTTAAATTATAAAGAATTGGATGAGGCGAAATTTAAAATTCCGCCTCTTTGGCAGAGAAGGTATTAAAGCGCCGCGTAGCGCACCATTAGGCAGGTTTCAAGCGCCACCAGCTTATCAAGCGTGCTTTTTTGCACTTCGGAATCGACCAAAATGACCGCCAAAGCGTCTCCTTCCTCGCCTCTGCCTAAGCGGAAGTCCGCGATATTGATGTTTTCGTCGGCTAGGATCGTGCTTACGGATTTGATAACGCCCGGCACGTCGGTGTTTTTGAAGATTATCATCTTGCCCTTCGGCTTAAAATCGGTCTTAAATCCGCCGATATTTACGATACGCTCCTCACTGCCGTCAAAGACCGCGCCCGCGACATTTGAGATCGCCTCGTCGGTCATAATTTTTACCGCGATCTCGCTTTTATAGACGCTGTTTGCAAGCTCGCCGAAGCTCGTCTCGATCCCCTTTTCATCCGCGAGGAATTTTGCATTGACGTAATTTAGCGAGTCGCCCAAAGAATCATGCAGCGCGCCTACGATGGCAAAAACGAGCATCGATTTTAGATACTGCACCACCTCGCCGCTGCCCTCGATGCGAATCGATTTGATCAGGCCTTTGTTGATCTGCGCCGCAAGATAGGCCATTTTCGAGACCAAATTTATATACGGCTCGATACCGCGCGGTAGATCCTCGAGCTTAAGCGGCAAATTTAAAGCGTTTGGATAGTTCAAGCCGCGCGCGGCGCTGATCGCCTGCTCTGCGGCTTCCCTAGCGATATTGCTTTGCGATTCGAGAGTATTTGCGCCAAGATGCGGAGTCGCGCTTAAATTTTCGATATCCAAAAGCTCGTGATCGGTCGCAGGCTCTTTGTCGAAAACGTCAATGCCGAGATATGCGATCTTGCCGCTACGTAGATTGTTTGCGAGCGCTTTTTCGTTATACAGCCCGCCTCTAGCGCAGTTTATTAGGCGTACGCCGTCCTTCATCTTCGCTATTTGCGGCTCGCCTATCATATTTATCGTCTCTTGATTTTTCGGCGTATGGATCGTGATGAAGTCGCAAGATAAAATTTCGTCGAAATTTTTCGTATATTTTACTCCGAGCTTCGTAGCCTTCTCGGGCTCGATATAGGGATCATAGGCGATGACGTTCATCCCAAACGCAAGCGCGCGAACCCCCACGCGCGAACCGATATTTCCAAAGCCGATGATGCCGAGGCTCTTTTTATAAAGCTCGGTGCCGTACCATTTCTCGCGTTTCCAAATTCTATTAATTTTCAGATCGTTGCAGGAATTTACATATTTGCGCGCCGCATTTAGCAGATGGCACATGGTCATTTCAACCGCGGCGATGGTGTTTGCGGTAGGTACGTTCATCAAAATAATGCCGCGCTTGGAGCAGCCATCGATATCGCAGTTATCTACGCCCACACCCGCGCGCACGATCGCTTTTAGCTTGGTGCCGGCATTTAGAAATTTCTCATCCACCGCCGTAGAGCTTCTGGTGATCGCAATGTCCGCATCGCTTAAAATTCCGTAAAGCTCGCTCTTGGGCACGCTCGTGGCGTCGATAACATTAACGTCCGATTCCTGCTTAAGCAGATCAAAACCGATTTTGTAGATTGCGTCGCAAACTATGATAGTTTTCATTAAATTTAACCTTTTGAAGTGGGTCCGCAAGGCGGGGATGCCTTGCGGGAGGAATTATTTATTTAGTTGATCTTTGATCAGATCCCCTAGGCTTTGCTTCTCGTCGTCGTTGCTATTGATCTCGTTTAGCGCCTCGCGCTCCTTCTGATGAGCCAGCCTGCGCACGCTTAGGCGAATTCTATTTTTCTTCTCGTCTATGAAGGCGATCGCAGCCTCGATCTCGTCGCCTACTTTTAGGCTATCTACGCTTACGTTGCCAAGATCTTCCTTACGAATAAGCGCGTCGATACCGCCTCCCAGCTCGACAAAAATTCCGAACTCTTTAATATCGCGGATCTTGCCTTTTACGACATCGCCTTGATTGTGACTCTTGGCAAACTCGCTAATCGGGCTATCGCCGAGCTCTTTGTGGTTTAGAGAAATTTTTTGAGTATCTTTGTCGATCTTAATGATCTTAACCTCGATCTCGTCGCCTACTTTGAATAAATTTTTGCACTTCTCGCCGCGATCCCATGAAGCGTCTTCATTATGCAAAAGTCCCTCTACGCCATCGATCCTCACAAACGCGCCGAAATTTGTAATCGTAGTAACGCTGCCTTTTAGCACGTCGCCTACTTTATGCTTAGCAACGAACTCGTCAAAAGGCTTGGTAAGTAAATTTTTAAGGCTCACGCGCAATCTGCGCTCGCTAGGGTTGATCTCTACGACCTCGACGTCAAGCTCCTCGCCCTCGCTGATGAAATCTTTCGGATTTTTGATATTTTTATCCCACGAAATTTCGCTGATATGCAAGAAGCCCTCGATGTCGTTGCCAAGATCTACAAACGCGCCGTAAGGCTCGATATTACTTACTTTTACGCGGATAGTATCACCCACTTCCAGGCTATCTTTGATCTCGTTCCAAGGATCGGGCATCGCCTCTTTGATCGAAAGAGAGAGATGCTTTTTATCGTTGTCGTATTTGATAACTTTAACCGGAACCTTATCGCCCTCTTTGTAGAGCGAGCTTGGATTTACCGGGCCTTTGTATGAAATTTCGCTGTAGTGCACGAGCCCGTCCACGCCGCCTACGTCTACGAACATACCGTAGGTGGTAATCTTTTTGACGACGCCTTCGATGATGCCCTCGGTAGCGATTACTTTCTCGATCGCCTCTTTGCTTGCTTTGCGATCCTCATCAAGTAGCTTCTTACGCGATACTACGATGCTTTGTTCGTCTCTATCAACTTTAATGATCTTTACCTTGAAATTTTTACCGACGGCGCCATTTGGATTTTTAAGCGCACTTTGCGAGCGCGGCATAAAAAATTCCACATCATCTGCGTTAGCACAAACGAAACCGCCCTTATTAAACGATAGAATTTTAACGTCATAGACATTCTCTGCGTTTTCATCATAGGAGTCGATGAATGCCTTTACTTTTTCCTTCTTTAGGGCCTTTTTATACGATACGACCGGGCGACCGCCTCTGCTTCCGATAATAGCGACTTTGATGTCATCTCCCACATTAACCTGCGGGTTTCCTTGATCGTCGCTAACCTCGGCGGCATCTAAAATACCCTCCGACTTCCTGCCTACGTCTATGAAAACCTCGCCGTCCTTAAGGGCGATAACCTTACCTGTGACAACCTCGTCGCGAGACTTCCCGGTGTCATACTCCTCTAACAATGTCGCAAAATCTTCCTCTGCGTGGTTTTGAACCTTCTCGTTCACCTCAGCCATATGCTTCCTTTAAATTTATTTGTGCTTTTTTAAAAAGAACTAAAATGCGCGATTTTAGCTAAAATTTGCTTTCGATTTGATAAATTTCTAAGAGTAAATTTGATAAGAGGGCTTATAAATTTTGCGTTAAATTTTCGATTCGTGCTACTACTTTTTTGATGATCCAATCGGGCGTGCTGGCTCCTGCGGAGATGCCGCAGAGGCTTTTGTTTTCAAACCACGAGCGCTCAAGCTCGCTTTCGTTTTCTATGAGATAGCTGTCTTTGCAAAAATTCTGCGAAATTAAAAAAAGCTGCTTGGTGTTGGAGGAATTTTTCCCGCCTACGATTATCATCACGTCGGCCTTTTGTGACAGGCTTTTTACGGCCTCTTGATTTTCCAGCGTCGCATTGCAAATCGTATTAAAAATTCTCAGCTCCCTCGCGCGCTGCATCAAAAAATCCGCGATTTTGGTAAAGCTTTCTATCTTTTTCGTAGTCTGCGAAACGAGCGCGACGCGCGAGCCGAGCTTGACGTCTTGCAGTTCTTTCGTATCCATGATCACGAATACGCGCGATTTTGCGTAGGATTTCACACCCTTTACCTCGGGATGATTTTTATCGCCGAAGATCACGATGTCGTAACCCTCCGCGCTCATCTTTTCTACGATCTGCTGCGGCTTAGTCACGAAGGGGCAGGTAGCGTCGATGAGCTCCTTATTTTGCGCCTTTAATCTTTGCAGATCGTCCTTTTGGATGCCGTGGGTACGGATGATGAGCTTTTGCTCGTCAGTGATCTCGCTAACGCCCTCCAGGGTTTTGACGCCGAAATTTTGCTTTAAACGGTTAATCTCTTCGGCGTTATGTATCAGTTCGCCGATCGTAGCGGCCTCACCAGCGCTTTCTGCGATCTTGATCGCGCGCTTGACGCCGAAGCAAAAGCCATAGCTTTTGGCCATCTCAATCTTCAACGCCGGCTCCGATCTGTCTTAAAATCGCGGCGAAGTTCGGAAACGACGTCGCAATACAATCGCTATCCTCAACGATCATCCCCGATCTTAAACCCAAAATCGCAAAGCTCATCGCGATGCGGTGATCTCCGCACGGCGTGATAATCGCCGCGTTTGCCTCGCCGCCTTCGATCTGCCAGCCGTCCTGCAGCTCGCGCGCCTTAATACCGCAAGCGCGAAGCCCTTCGCAGGTTACCTTTATGCGGTCGCACTCCTTTACGCGCAGCTCGGCGGCATTTTTGAGCACGCTACTTCCTTGCGCGCAAGCAAAGGCGATCGCAAGCGCCGGCGCTTCGTCTATCAGCCAAGAGATGTTTTCACTCACCTCTACGGCGCGAAGCGGCGCGTAAGCAACCTCTATGTCGCCGATCTGCTCGTAAAATTCGCTCGTTTTATTAAATTTAACCTCGGCTCCCATGCGTTTTAAAATTTCATACGCCTCTATTCGGGTTTTGTTTAGCAGCATATTTTTTAGCACTATGCGCGAGCCCGGGGTTATCGCTGCGGCGACCGCGAAGAAAAACGCCGAGCTGGGATCGTTTGGGATAAAAATTTCAAGCGGTTTAAGCGGCGAGCTAAGCGGCGCAACTTCGATCGCAAGACCGTTTCGCGAAATTTGCGCGCCCATTGCCTTTAGCATCCGCTCGCTGTGATCGCGGCTAAGCTCGGGCTCGCTAAATTTACATCCGCTGCCGCGCAGAGCCGCTAAAATCAAAGCGGTCTTTACCTGCGCGGACGCAATCTTACTTGCGTATTCAAAATACCCAAGCTTCTGCCCGAGCACCGCAATCGGCGCCTTTTCGCCGCCTGCTCGTCCGTAAATTTTAGCGCCTACTTTGCAAAGCGGATCCGCAACGCGCCTCATCGGACGCTCGCTTAGATACCGATCGCCGCACAGCACGAAAAAGCCCTCGCATCCCGCCAAAAAGCCCATAAATAGCCGCATCGCCGTACCCGAGTTGCCGCAATCAAGCGGAAAGTTAGGCTCTTTGATAGCGGCGGGAGGAGTGATTAAAATTTCGCCTGCATCGCGCTGTACGCGAGCGCCCAAAAGCTCCACGATCTTTAGCGTATTTAGCGTATCCTCAGCCTCAAGATAGTTTGAAATTTTACTCGTCCCCTCCGCTAGCAGCGAAAAGATCGCCGCACGGTGCGAGATCGATTTATCCGCGGCTATGTTTGAGATATCCGCTCGCAAAGGGCCCGCTTGCGCAAAAATTCTCATCGCAGCCCAAGCCCAAGCTCGCTGCTAAGCGCGGCTAAAATTTTATCTGTAAAGCCCGCCACTTCCTCATCGCAGAGCGTTTTTTGAAGGTCTTGAAATACAAGCCTGATCGTCAGGCTCTTTGAATCGCCCAGGCTTTCGTCGCTATAAAGATCGCTTGGGATAAGCTCCTTTAGCGCCTCGATTTTAAGGGCGTCTATACACTGCTTAATCTGCTCGAAGCGCATTCCGCTCGGCACTAAAATGCTTAGATCGCGCGATACGCTAGGGAATTTCGAATAAGCGCCCGCTACGATATTTTCAAATTTAAGCTTTGAAAAATCGATCTCGCACAGATAGCTTTTATCCAGATCGCGCCCTGCTTCTACGGCGTAATCCACGCGCCCGATAAAGCCCACTATCTCGCCGCCCTGCTCGATCTGAGCTTGCTCGAATTCGCTTAAAAATTTCAAATTTTCGCCAGGCAGCCTGACGCTAAATTTACCGATGACGCTTTGGATTAAATTTGCAAAATACAAAAAATCCACCGCGGCGGGTTTCGCGCCGGCCGCGATAGAAGGCTCCGCCTTTAGTCCGCTAGCGATAAAGCCCAGCCTTAGGCTCTGCGCGCCGCTTTCGTCAAAGACCTCTCCTAGCTCAAAAAGCTTGACGCTTCTGCGAGAATTCTTTAAATTTCGCTCAGCAGATTCCAGTAGATGATTAATCAGCGTCGGTCTTAGCGCGTCCAGCTCGCCGTTGATCGGATTTAAAATTTTAACCTTGCACGGCTTAAAGCCTAAGCTGTCTAGCGCCTTGCCGTCGTCAAATACATAATGCACGCACTCGAAAAATCCCACTGCTGCCGCCTTGCTGCGAAGCTTGCGCCCGTTTTGTAAATTTACGTAGGTATCGTTTAGGCGGTTTTTTTCGTAGAAGCTAAGCGGCGCGGCGGCGATATTGTCGATGCCCACGATACGCACTATCTCCTCGCACACGTCGTGAGAATTTACGATATCGTGGCGGAAGGGCGGCACCTTGGCGGTGATTAGATCGGCTTCGACGCCCACATCAAAGCCCAGCCTTTTTAAAATTTTAACGATTTTATCGCGCGGAATTTGCGCGCCGATCATTGAGTTTATCTCTTTTTCGCTAAAGCCCACGATAAGCGACTCCAAAGCGTTTGAAATCTTTTGTGTGCCCGCATATAGGCTAACGGCTTTATTTTTAAGTAGCAATCTAAATAGCAGATCGAGCCCCAGCCTAAGCTTTGGCTCGCTGCCTCTACTTGAGCGGTACACGTGCTCGTCGCCTTTTAGGCTTTTGTTTTCGTTTACTGCTTTGGCGATAATTAGTGGCGCGGTGTAGTTTGCCTCTAATAGCACCACTTTGCTACTGCAACACGCCTTTAGCTCCGCGTCTTGGCAAATCCCTGCTACGCTAAGCAGTCTCTTGCCCGCATAAACGCCGAACTCGCCGTTTGGCATAGGCTTTATGTCAAGCGCTACCTTGCCATCTGCGGAAGCGATCTTTTCAAAATCATAAGCTCGCAGCAACACTCCGGTAGAATGAGTAGCGTAGTTGATGAAATTTTGTACCGCGCAGCTTTGCAAAATACCAACGCTTGCAAGACGCAAGGTCTGCTTTAAATTTAACTTCAGCTCGCCTTTGATCTCATAAGCTCGAAAAGCAAATTTAGCGCTTACCTCATCGCTTGCACGCACGCTTAAAATTCTACCGATACCAGGCGCTCCGTCGGCATCTTCAAATTCGTGCTTTTCCTTTAGCGGCAGATCAAGCGCTGCGCCTAGATCGCGCGCTATGCCTAAGATGCTAAGGCAGTCGCCGCGATTAGCGGTAAGCTCGATCTCGATAAGATCGTCGTTAAAAATTTCATACTCGCGCAGCTCCTTGCCGAGCACGAGCTCGCCGATACTGCTATCAAGCACCATAATGCCGTCATTCGTCTTGGCAAGTCCAAGCTCGGTTGCCGAGCAGATCATGCCGTAGCTCTCCACGCCGCGAAGTTTGGCAGGCTTTATCTCAAGTCCGCTCGGCAGCACGGTACCGATCAGGCTAACTGCGACGTATTGCCCTGCCTCGACGTTTTTCGCGCCGCAGACGATCTGCAGGCTCTGCTTACCGACATCAACCTCGCAAACGTTTAGATGATCGGAATTCTCGTGTCGACGCTTGCTTTTTACGAGTCCTACTACGACGCCTTTAGGAAGTGAAATTTTATCGTGAGCGTCAACTTCAAGACCGATGGAATTTAGCGTAGAAAGCAGCCTTTCGCTTGAAATTTCGCTTATGTCGATCCACTCCTGCAACCAATTTCTCGTTATTATCATTTAAACTGCTCCAATAATCTAATATCGCCTTCAAATAGCGAGCGCAGATCGGGGATGCCGTGCAGCAGCATCGCAAATCTCTCCACGCCGAGGCCAAATGCGTATCCACTAACGTTTTTCCAGCCCACAGCTTTAAAGACGTTAGGATCGACCACGCCGCTGCCTAGCACCTCGAGCCAGCCCGTCTGTTTACAAACGCGGCATCCCTCGCCGTGGCAGAAAATACAGCTGATATCGACCTCGGTGCTTGGCTCCGTAAACGGAAAGAAGCTCGGGCGGAAGCGCACCTTTACGTCTCCAAACATATAGCGCAAAAATTCCTCTAAAACGTATTTTAAATTTGCGAAGCTCACGCGGTCTCCCTGCTCGACTACGAGACCCTCCACTTGATGAAACATCGGCGTGTGGGTTAGATCCATATCGCGGCGAAAGACCGCACCCGGAGCGATCATGCGCACCGGCGGAGCTTTAAATTTCTCCATCGTGCGGATCTGAACGCCGCTAGTGTGCGTGCGTAGCAGCCGCCCGTCATTTAGATAAAACGTATCTTGCATATCGCGCGCCGGGTGGTATTTGGGTAAATTTAGCGCCTCGAAATTATGGAAGTCATCCTCGATGAGCGGGCCGCTTTCGACGCTGAAATTTTGCGCGATGAAGTAGTCAATGATCTTATCCATCGTCTCCATCACCGGATGCAGCGCGCCGCAGCTTACGTTTTCGTTAAAAAGCGTGACGTCGATTGCTTCATTTTTCATCGCCTCTTTTTGCTCTGCCGCTTCCAGGCTCGCCTTTTTTGCGGCGATGAGCTCGCTGAAATAATCGCGCTTTTCATTCGCGCTTACGGCAAGCTCTTTTTTCTGCTCGGGCGCGGCGGATTTAAGCTCGGAAAAAAGCGCCGTTATGATGCCTTTTTTGCCGAAAAGCTCCAAGCGCGCGGCTTCTAGCTCGCTTAGGCTCGATGCGGCGTCGATTTTTGCTTTAATCTCTTGCAAATTCTATCCTTGTGGTTAAATTTAATGGCGCGATTGTAGTTAAAATTTGATAAAAGCTAGGTAAATTTGCGTGTTTGGATTTTTTGGCTATAATCGCGGCTAAATTTCAACCTCATAAAAGGATCTAAAATGAACGTCTTCGAAAAGATCGTAAACGGCGAAATCCCGTGCAACAAAGTGTTAGAGAACGATGAATTTTTGGCCTTCCACGACATCAACCCAAAAGCGCCTATCCACATCCTGGCTATCCCTAAAAAATGCTACGAAAACTTCCAAGTAACGCCTCCCGAGGTGATGGCGAAGATGAGCGCTTTCATCCAAGAAGTAACCCGAAAAATGGGGCTTGATAAGAGCGGATACCGTCTCGTTTGCAACTGCGGCGAAAACGGGGGCCAGGAGGTGATGCATTTGCACTTCCATATCCTGGGTGGAATGAAGCTACCGTGGGACCGCGTAAGCGACCGCAATACCGAAGAGAATTTTTAAGGCTAGAGCTTAATTCTATAAAAACCAAAATTCCGTGAAATTGTAAAATTTTACGGAATTTGTAAAATTCTTTGAAATTTTTAAAATTCCGCTTCATTTATAAGCACCAAGGTTTTAAAAATAATCAAAATAGTAAAACTGCAAGCTAAAATTTATCATCAGACGCTAAAAAGAAATATAAATTTATCACAGACGATCTCTTAGTAAATGCCATTCTTTAGCTGTAAAGCTTTAGCTCTTAGAATTTCAAATTTGAAATCGGCAAGAAATTTTAACGACGCGGTAAAATTTTAAATGAAACCGAGCTTTACAAAAAGAGTTATGTTTTTACATGGCGAATGAGTTAAATTTCAGCGATATGAAATTTAAAACCTACATGAATTTTGCTTTGAATGAGCGATTTAGCTTCGGTTTTCAAGCATAATTTAAAATTTTAGCGTGAAATCATAATCTTAGAATTTTAAAATTTTTTGAAATTTAAATATTAACTTTAATGGATTTTAGGGGCATATGCCCCTAAAAATTTTGAAAGGATTTGCGAGGATTATTTGCTTAGCATTGAGCTTAGCATCCATAGGCGTTTTTCATAATCGCCATAGTGATCCTGCGCAATATTTGAAGTCGTATCGTCGCCCTCTTCTTCGGCTACTTCTTGAAGCTTTTTAAATTCTTTTACCAAATACTCGTAGGCTTTTTTGACGTTCTCAAGTACTTCGGTTACGCCGTAGCTGTCCTTTACGCTAATCGGAGCGTCTTTTGAAAGCTCAATTAGATCCTTAGCTTTAGTTACAGCCTTACCACCTATTTGAAGCGCGCGCTCGGCCATATCGTCGAAAAGCTCGCCCATCTCGTCGTATGCTTTCTCGGTGTAAGCGTGAACCTGCGCGAATTGTAAGCCCTTAACATTCCAGTGATAATCGTGGAATGCAACAAAGAACGCATGAGCGTCCGCCTGAAGTTTGTTTAGTTGTTTTACTGTTTTTGACATTGTGTCTCCTTTATTTAAAATTGCTGTAATTATAGCAAGATTTTCTTAAATTATAATTATACTAAGTAATAAATTTTATCTTTTAGTGAAATTTTGAAATTAAATAGCTTTTAAATTTATCTACAATTTTTTGAAATTTCAGCTATGCTGCATTATAATGCCGCATTATGAAAAACAAATTTATGATAACCATAACCGACCTTAACGGCTCTAGGAATTTTTTGCTCTCGCAAATCATCAAAAAGATCGCGTTATATTTGGTACTATTTGTTTTTACTGTTTTCGTCACAGGTGCGCTATATATCAGGTATCTGGGCTCTAAAATCGACAGCCTTTCGCGAACCAAAACCGAGCTTAACGAGCTAAATCAAAAACTTCGCGATGGTATCGCGGCAAGTCAGATGGAATTTGAAGCCATCGAGGGTAAAATTTCGGATTTGGAGCATCAGTTTGGGCTTGATCCTGAGGAGGATGAGCGCGCGATCGACCGCCTATCTCACATCAAACCTACTTCCGAACAAGAGATTAAAGAGCGCGCGCAAAAGATCATCAACGAAAAATTCTCCGACGCGCTGATAAAAGAAATTTTTATGCAGATCCCAAACGGCAGGGTAATGCGCACTCATCAACTCAGCGAGAAATTTGGCTGGCGCAACCATCCCATCTTAAAGCGCAAGCAGTTTCACCCGGGCGTTGATCTACGTACGCCGCCTAAAACGCCTATCTACGCGCCTGCAGACGGCATCATCCAATACAGCGGCGCTGGCGCTACTGGCTATGGCAATCTAGTCGAGATCCGCCACAACTACGGCTTTACGACACGATATGCGCATCTGGATTCAAATTTAACTCGCAAAGTAGGCGAGTTCGTAAACAAGGGCGATCTTATCGCTTTTAGCGGCAACACCGGACTTAGCACCGGACCTCATCTGCACTACGAGATTAGATTTTTGCAGCTGCCACTAGATCCGCTAAATTTTATCAACTGGAACGAAAAAAATTACAAAGAAATTTTTACTAAGGAGGAAGATGTCCCATGGCAATCTTTAATAAAGGCGATGCAAACACCGCTCAAACAACAATAATCTCGTCAGGCACGCTCATCAAAGGAGAGCTGCACCTGTCGTGCATTTTGCATATCGACGGCAATGTCGAAGGCGACGTGATCTCCGATAACACCGTCGTCATCGGTAAAAACGGTACCGCGCGCGGCTCGATTAGAGCCAAACATATCGTAATCAGCGGCAAATTTTTCGGCAATATAGAAGCCGAGCTCGTCGAGCTGCTAGGCGGTGGCGTACTCGTAGGCGACGTGCTATCGCAAAGCTTCGGCATCGAAGTAGGCGCGAAATTTAACGGAAAAAGCGCGGTAAGTGGCGGCGATCAAGCCCTAGTCATCGACGGCAGCGCAAGCGAAGATGTCAAGCTCATCGACAAAGCTCTAGGCGAATAAATCGCGCACATTTGGAATTCTTGGGATTTTAAAGGCTTCGAAACTCGCAAAATTTCGGAATTTAAAAGCCTAAAAAATTCCCATACTTTGAAATTTTTGAATTTGAAATTTTAAAAATTCTGAATATTTTAAAATTTTCTAAATATGGAATTTCGAAGATTATAGGACTTTTCGAGCCTGCGAATTTCTTAAATTTCTAAATTCCATAAATTTTAAAATTAAATTTAAAAGCGTAACGAGATCGTTTACAATTTTGACCTCATCGTCGCGCCTACTTTAAAAATTTGGCGACGTTATTTTTTAGAATCTTTCGAGTTAATCATAAATTTATCAATCAAAATAGCTAGCACTACAAATATAATCACAAATGCGATTACGTAGGTAATTTTAAGTTGATCTACTCCTTTCTCAAAAGCGAGAAAATCTACAACAAAAGATGGATTATAAAAATTTCCAAACAAGGAGGCTAGCGTATCGATGCTATTCATATAAAAACCAGCTCCAAAAAAAGCAGCCACAAGTGCAATAATAATACCCATCAACCTTTTAGCGTTAGACGACACGGTAAATCCTTTTAAAAAATGTATTTGAAGATTATACGCCGCCGCCCCGCTGATGGTTTGGGGTGTGTTGGTGGGGGGGGGGGGGTGGGGGGTTGGGGGGGGGGGTGTTGGGTGGGGGGGGTGTGGGGGGGTGTTGG
>CAUPXM010000021.1:0-35690 GCA_963515585.1 uncultured Campylobacter sp. | reverse complement strand
CGGTGCGAAACAGAATTGTGATTATACAAGAGCGATGCTTAAAGGGGGCTGAATAGAAAAGATTTTAAACTAAATAAATTTTATGTTCGGCATGTGCTACCACTTCGCCGATGATAGCGCTACTAGCGTAGCCTGCGTTTTTTAAATTTACAAGCGCTCGCGCCGCGTCCTTTTCCGCTACGGCAAGCAGAAGTCCGCCGCTGGTTTGCGCGTCGCAAAGCATTATGTCCGGCTCGGAATCGACACCAGGCGCGATAAATTTTAAATTTTTATAGCTTCCAGCAGGGATCAGTCCCTCATCAAGGCATTTGAGAGCGCTTTTTAGAAGTGGAATTTTGCTAGAATAAATTTTAAAGCTCACGCTCTCATTTATCATCTCAAGCGCGTGTCCAAGCAGTCCAAAGCCCGTCACGTCGGTCGCGGCATGTATTTTTAAACCCGCTAACGCGCCCACGGCATAAAAATTTAGCAAAATCATGCTCTCTATCGCGTCACGAAATTCTTCAAATTTAAGAAATTTCGCCTTTATAGCCGTAGCGATAATGCCCGTACCGAGAGGTTTTGTTAGGATCAGCAGGTCGCCTTCGCGCGCCGTGTTATTGCTCCAAAATTTACGCGGATTTACGCGCCCCGTGACGCTAAGCCCGTAATAAATTTCAGGCGTAGAGATGGTGTGACCGCCCACCAAGACCCCTCCGCACTCTTTGATCTTGTCTTTACCTCCGCGCAGAATTTCGCGCAGAATTTCGTTTGAGAAATGACAATCGTCAAAACCCACGATGTTTAGGGCGTTTATCACTTCGCCGCCCATTGCAAATACGTCGCTTAGGGAGTTCGCCGCCGCGATCTGTCCGAAGATAAACGGATCGTCCACCAAAGGAGTGATAAAATCGAGCGTCTGCACGAGCGCAAGATTGTCGCTTATGCGAAATACGCTCGCATCTTCGTTGCTGCAGGTTGACGAAAGCAGGTTTACATTGGGCTCGATTAAATTTCCAAGATTTTCGGTTAGACCCGCCGGGTCAAGCTTGGCGGCTCAACCGGCGGCTGCAATAAATTTCGTGAGGTTAAAATCTCTGTAGATCATAGTTTGATTACTTCGTGTTTCGATAGGACGTCCATGATTTCGTATGCATTTGAAATCTCGCCGATCGCGAGCTTATCGACCAGTTTGTAGCCCTCCAGACAGCTTCCGCAGCTTAAAATTTCAGCTCCCGCTTCGTTTAGCTTTTTGATCGCCTCAAAGCATTCGTGGCCGCGGTTCGTAGTTATAAGCACGGCGTTGTTTACGCAGATCACCTTCACTGGCTTTTCGTCTAAGCTTAGCGCCGCGCCTAAAAATTTAGCAAGCAAGCTCTTTCCGATCGGGCCGCTTCCACACTGCTCTTCATTTAGAAATATAACCTTGCCTCTTTTTGGCGCCGCGACGTCACAATAAATATCGTCGATACTTTCATCTTTCAGCTCGTCTGTTTTTATGGTTTTTATAAGCGTATCGGCGCCCGCTTGTGAAATTTGCGCCTCAAAGCCGTTTTTAGCCAAAAAACGTTTTATGTTTTCGCGCGGCGCTACGTCGTTTACTAAAATTTCTAAATTCTCTCCGATTTTTAGCCCACCGAGGGCTTTTTTAGCGCGCAAAAGCGGCTCCGGGCAATTTAAATTGCGACAATCTAGTTGCATATGTAATCCTTAAAAATAAAAATTCTTTGAACCTCAAAGCTAATGCGAGCCCCACGCAAGCAGGCCCGCATAAAATTTACCCAAGTTATAAGCGCGGGTACTTCGCTTCAAATTGCGATTTGGCGATCTGCCCCTTATCCAACAGCTCGCGATACCAGTAGTGGTGAAGGACGTAAACTTCCTCCTCCGGCTTGTGTCCGTCGATCATCGAGTGGATGGCACCGCTGATCGCAAAGACCGCCATATAGATATGCACAAGCAAAAATACCGCGCAGACCGCACCCAAAAAATTATGAATAATCGCGCTTGCTCTTAAAATTTCGATCTGACTCATACCTAGCGCACTTCTCATTGCGGGGATATCGTAGTCTAGGAAAAACATTGACGCACCCGTCGCTATCATCACTATACCGCCTAAAGTCGCGACCCAAAACCACGCCTTTTGGCCTGCGTTAAATTTACCCGCAGGGATCGCGCGCTTCTTTTTGCTTAAATAGCCACCCACGATCATCATCCACTTGATATCGTAAGCTCGCGGCAGCATGCGCCAAAACCATAGTAAAAACATCGGCACGACGGAGATTGCAAACGCTATCGTAGCTAGTCCGTGAGCGTTTTTACAAAATCTCACGAAAGCGCCGCCGCCGAATTCCTCGCCAAACATCATAATCAAGCCTGTCGGAACCAAGATCGCCCATGCTACGGCCGCTACAAGATGGTATAGTCGCTCAAATTTATTAAATGCATAGATCGGCTTGCCCGCGTGATGATCGAAGTGCTTCGGCCCTATGATCGCGTAGTGCCCAATAAAAGCTATGATTACGCCCAAAACCGCACCCAGCGCCAACCAAGCAAAAAAGCCCGAGCTTTGCAGATGTCCTTGAAATTGCAGAAAAATCGGACCGAAGCCGTTGCCGTAGCTATCGATGTTTTCAAGCCTTGCATTGCCCCAAACATCGCTATTCCCCTGCACAATATCGGCATATTTTTTCTCCTCAGCCTGCGCATAAATACAGGCGAAAAGCGCGAGAAACAATCTTTTCATGGATTTCCTTAGATATAAAATTCAAGCCGATTATATCATTTTTTGCAAAAAATTTTCTTACAAAGCAAAATTACATTTTTGCATTAAGTGCGGCACTAGTTTCGCCTCGCATACTCGTCGTAGCCGAATTTTTTGATTGCCAAAACCTCTCCGTGCTCATCTACCAAGATGAGATCGGGCAGCTTGATGCCGTTGAAGGTCGTGTTTTTCACGATCGTGTAGTGGATCTGATCCTCGAAAATCACCCGATCGCCGATGTTTAGCGGCGCGTCAAATTTATACTCGGGCTGCCCGCTCTCAAGCCCCACGACATCGCCTGCGAGGCAGGTATTTCCGCCGAAGCGATAGCTAAATTTACCGCTCTTGCTCTCGCCGCGCACCGCGGGACGATACGGCATCAGCACGGTATCAGGCATATGCGCTTCAGAAGAAGCATCCAAGATAGCGATTTTAGCGCCATTTTCTACGATATCAAGCACGCTAGCGACCAAATACCCGCACTCCCAGCCGACCGCCTCGCCCGGCTCGAGATAAATTTCGACTTCGTATTTTTCGCGAAATTTTTTGATCAAATCTATCAGTAGCTCCACGTCGTAGCCTGCGCGCGTGATATGATGTCCGCCGCCGAAATTTAGCCACTTTAGCCCTCCGAAATACTTGCTAAATTTTGCCTCGAAAACCTCAAGTACCCGCTCTAGGCTCTGAGCGCTTTCTTCGCACAGCGCGTGAAAATGCAGCCCCGAGATGCCGCGCAAAAACTCGCCGTCTTGCAAGATCGCCCGCTGTAGCGCTTCAAGGCTCATCCCGAGCCTGCTAAAGCTGCCGCACGGATTGTAAGCGTCTTTGGGCGCGAAGGAGGTCTGCGGATTTAGCCGCAAGCCGCACGACGCTCCCGCAGCGAGCGCTTTTGCGCGATATTTTTGCCACTGCGCGGCGCTATTGAATACGACGTGGTTTGAAATTTTTAAAATTTCGTCCAAATCATCCTCTTGAAACGCTGGCGAGTATGTGTGGATCTCGCCGTTTTTGATAAATTCCGCGGCAAATTTCGCCTCGTGCAGGCCGCTGCAAGTCGCACCCCAGAGGTATTTGCCAACGTAAGGCATCGCGAAGCTAAACGCAAAGCCTTTTAGCGCGCATAGAATTTTTGCGCCGCTTCGCTCGCCTACGCCGCGTAAAATTTCTAAATTTTTTACCAATTTTTGCTCCTCGCATACGTAAGCTGGAGTCGAAATTTCATCGATTTTCATCGTTTTTCCTCATTAAATTTTTTCGCAATTATATAAAATTTTATAAATTTTTGGTTAAAATCGCCCAATCTTTAAAAAAGGACAAAAATGGTAGAGGTAGAATTTCTAGGGCCGATCGGGCGCGAGCCACTGCGTCTAAACGCAAGCTCCTTGCAAGAGGTAAAAGCGGAGCTGCAAAAGGACGAAGGCTTGCGAGAGTGGCTAGCAAACTGCGCCGTAGCGGTAAATGATAAGATGATTTATGATGCGAATTTTGCGCTTAAATCCGGCGATCGCGTAAGCCTTCTACCTCCCGTTTGCGGCGGCTAAGCTTAGGAGGCGGCGATGAGCGAGGTTAAATTTAATCCGGAAATTTTAAGCGGGATCAAGCCTGAAATTTATGAGGGCAGCTTAGATGTGAACGCGATTTTATCGCGCTGGTACGCTAAATTTAAAGACGCAAATTGCGGCGCGTTCATTACTTTCGTAGGCATCGTGCGCGAAGAGGGCGGCATCTGCGCGCTTAGCTTCGATATATACGAGCCGATTTTGCGGACTTGGTTCGAAGCGTGGCAGCAAAAGGCCGCGGCACAGGGCGCATTCGTGCTTTTTGCACATTCAAAAGGCGATGTGCCGATCCACGAAAGCTCCTACGTCGCAGGCATCGTAAGCCCGCAGCGCAAGGTCGCTCTGACGCTAATAAACGAGTTTGTGGAGGATTTCAAGGCGGCCGCGCCGATCTGGAAATACGACGTAAAGGGCGGCAAAATCGAGAGCGGCAAAGTAGTAAGCGGGAAGAGGTTCTACGCGGCGGATCGCTCGCAGAGGATAAAAGGCGCAGGGCTTTTGAGCTAAATTTATTATTCGAGTCTTAATTCAAAACTAGCGAAGTTACGTTTAAGTTGTTTTATAATTCTCTTATGGATTTGATCTTATATTTCCAGTTATCAATAAATTCTATTTTATCTTTTAAAACACATGAATCGGTAGGTAGCCATCCATCTGGCATCCACCTACCGAACTTTTTATTATAATATTTCTGTACTACTTTTTTCTTCCTGTCATTATACAAACTGCACCATATCTTATATCGGGGACCTTTGTAACCGACGTTTCTCGCATTTTTTATATCTTTGCAAGCCGTTTGCCAGGTAATATATTTTTTATCATACTCTGACGCTGCCTTGGAATAATCCGGCTTAGTTTTTCTAGGAAAAATTTCAACAATGGAATAGTTAAAATTGATTCTTCCGTCGATTCTGCCGCGAATATTGCTCTCAATGATATCAATCCACTTACCAATTGTGTTTACGCTTTTCACCAAATCTCTAGTAATAAGAACTGCGGCGGAATTACCATTTCTAATATAGCTAATATATTCTGCATCATATTTATGATTATTTACAACATTATCAGCCATTGTTTTTACTCCATATAAAATTCCGTTATTGCAAAATTTACTTAAAAATCTACTCAAACGAAAATATTAAAATTTAAACACGTTCTTGGCTTCAGCGATGCGCTCGCCAAGGTTCGTAGCGGTATCTTCGCCACTTGCTGCGCACCTAAAGATCGGTTCAAGCACCTCGGCAAAAAAGCCGTTTAGCCCCTCCTGCATGATCTGCGCGCCACTTTGATAGCGCGCAAGCCCCATAAATACGCCGTGTCCGATCGCGCCGAGGCCCTTTGCCTCATCGGCGATAAATTTATTCAGCGCCTTGCAAACCGCAACGACCGCGCTTGCATTTACGATCTCGCGATCTCTTAAATAATCCTCAAGCGCGCCGTAATCGCACTCGCATCTGATCCATCTAAACGCCTTTGCAATCGACGGCGAAACGCATTTATGCTCATTTAGAGTGCATAGGACGTATAAATTTTTAGGCACCGCAAAATATGAGCGGCCGTCCTTTAAAACGACGCTTGCGCGCGCTTTCTCGCCCTCTTCAAAGCCGTCGATTACGTGGGAATTTTTCGTGCGGATCAGCGAAAGCTCGTCTTCCTCGTCGTAGCGACGATCCAAAAGCACCGCAGCCTCGCCAAAAATTTTATCCAAGCTCGCAGCACTTACATTGTCGATCAGAAAATAATACTCGCCCTTCGGATCGTTTAGCGCCTCTTTGCAAAGCACCTTAAACTCGCCGTCAATGAAACTTTTGCCGTAAAATCCGTCGATGAAATCGCGATATTCAAAGCCTTCGTGCAGGCAAACGTAACGAAAATTTTTCGCCGCAAGCTTCTTTTCGGCGATCAAAGACCGCAATCTGCGGGTCTTGCCGGTGCCGATCGCGCCGTAAAATATCGTATTTTTCGCGACCTCTTCGCTCTTGTAGTTTTTGACGTATTCAAAAAATAGCGAGGAATACACGATCCTAGCTGCGCCAACGACATCCTGCGGATACGGGGTAAATTCCGCGATAAATCGCGAGCTCACCTCGTAAAATTCTTCAAAAATTTCAACCTTTTCGTCGTAGAGCAAGGATAAAATTTGCGCGGTTTCATCGCGATAAATGGGAGTTGGAAACTCATCGTTGCACTGTGCAAATATGCTAGCTAGCAGATAGAGCTTTTCGCGCGAAATTTGTGCGAAATCGCCGCCCTCGGCAAGTCCTAAATTTAGCATCCCGTCGTCGCTTAGGTAGCTGTCGATCAGATAGAAATTATCGGCATTTATCGCGGATTTTAAAAATTCCATCAGCACGAAGGGCTGATTATGCAGCGCGACGTCGAAAAAATCGATAGCCAAAGCGCTGTCCACCGCCGTAAGAAGCCTGTAAAGCTCGTCGTAGAAATTGACTAGTTTTTGTTTGAAAATATCGCGCGCGGTGCGCTCCTGCGAATAACTATTGAAATTTTTGACGATATTTTCGATGAAAACATAAAGCGAGACGATGTTTTTATCCTCGCCGCTAAGCACGCTATCTACGCTCTTTACGGCATTTTTAGGAAACAGCTCCTTTTTGCCGACGATGCGGTCTTTGAAAGCGAAATCATAATAAAACGCGCTGATATTGGAATCAAAAAACTGATCCATAAAGAAATACTCGGCGTGCGCGAACTTCTCGCCCAAAGATAAAATTTTGCAACTTCTAAGATTACCGTCGCTGAGATTTATATACAGAGTTTGCAAAAACTCGTTCTCGGTCTCATCAAAGCTTGCGAGGCAGCGCTTTATCTCGCCTAAATACTTTGAGATCGCGGTTTGTTTTTTAAGCCAGAATTGGTTTTTGTTGTGATTTTTCCAGCTGGCAACCAGCGACTCTATCTTTTCCTTGCTAAAATCTTGCATGACTCATCCTTGTAAGATTAAAATTGCGTATTGTACTTGAATTTAAATAAATAATTAATAAAACTCTGATCTCAGGGCGGAGCGCGAAAGCAAAATTTTATTAAATTTACGCGCCCGCGGCGGTAGGAAATTTTAAAATTTACTGCGCGCTAGATCTATCCGCGACCCTGCACCAACGGGACGAATTCGCAGGCGCCGAGTTCCTCTTCTTTGATCTCGCTCGGCGAAATTTTACTAAATCTAACGATCTTTTGCGAGCCGCCTCTATTCATCGGAGCGACTAAAATTCCGCCGATTGCCAGCTGCGCAAACAGCCTCTCGTCGATCCGCTCAGCGCATGCGGAAAGCAAGATCCTATCAAAAGGGGCGAAATTTTTCCACCCGGCGTTGCCGTCATCGTGGCGCAGGCTGATGTTTGAAATCCCGAGATTTGCAAAGTGCCTTTTAGCCTCGCCCACCAGCCGCTCGACGCGCTCGACGGCAAAGACGCGGTGAACCATCCTGCTTAAAATCGCCGCTTGATAGCCGCTGCCGCAGCCGATCTCTAAAATTTTCTCGACCTTCGGATCGACGCTTAGCGCCATCGTCATGCGCGCGACCGTCAGCGGCGAGCTGATCCACTGACTGGCTAAAATGGGCTGCGCGTTAAGGCTGAAAGCGTGCGCGCCCAGCGGGGCGAACTCGCTTCTAGCGACGCTACAAAACGCCTCAAAAAGCGCCGGATTTAAGCTAACCTGTTCGGCGATGTCGTTCGCCATCTTTTCGCAGCGAAGCCGCTCTAGCGAGACCATAGCGCGCTCCCGCCCGACCAGACGTTAAATTTAAAGCCGCGAAAGCTTTCGCCCCGTCTAAATTCCAAGCCGCTAAAATTTTTAAAAATTCCCGAAAATCCACTCCGCGCCAAAAGAGCATGAGCTGCGTTTTTTAGATACGTAGCGCCGCTAAATTTTAAAAATTTTACAGGTAATACGCCTTTTGCGCTTATCGCGCATCCAAACCACGCCGGACAAGTATCTGCAAAGTATCCGTGCCGCGATGCGGCAGAGCAAAATTTCAAACCGCAAAATCCGCTAAAAATCATCGAAACTCAAGCTTCCTTTACTGTAGTTCGTGACCTTGCTCTCGAAAAAGTTGCTCTTTTGATCGTTAAATTTAGAAAAATCATCGACCCATTTTATCGGGTGTTTCGCGCCGTATCGCTTCTCAAGTCCGATGGCGAGCAGGCGCTGATCGACCAGGTAGTGGATGTATTCTTCGATGATGTCGTCCGTAAAGCCCATGATTTGATTATCCGTGATGTATTTGCCCCAATCGATCTCTAAGTTTCCCGCCGTCTCGAACATCTCGTAAATTTTATCCACGTTGCACTTATTAAACAGATCGTCGCGCTCTTTGCGGACGGAATTTATCATGTTTTGAAAGAGCAGCAGATGCGTGATCTCGTCGCGCTGTATGAAGCGGATCATCTGCGCGCTGCCTAGCATCTTGCCTGCGCGCGCGAGCGCATAGATCGAGGTAAAGCCGCTATAAAAATAGATCCCCTCTAAAATTTGATTCGCCACCATCGCTAGTAGCAGCTTATCGTCGCTAACCTCGCCCGCAAGCTCCTCATAGACGCTTGAGATGTAGTCGTTTTTTCTGCGGAGCATATCGTCGTGCTTCTCCATCTCGTAGATCAGATCGGTATTTTCACAGATCGCCTCGACCATGACGGCGTAGGATTTGCTGTGGTTGGCCTCCTCGTAGGCTTGGCGAGCGAGCACGGCGTTGATCTCCGGAGCCGTGATGTAGGGGTTGATATTATCGGCGAGATTGTTGGTCTGAAAGCTATCCATCGATATCAGCTGGCTCCACACGAGATCATACATCCGCTTCTCGGCGCTTGTGAGATTGAAGTTATAATCGCGCACGTCGTCGGTGGTATCGACCTCTTTAGGAAACCAGGTGTTGGCCTCCATCAGATCCCAAAGCTTCAGCGCCCATTGATATTTCGCCTTGGTAAAATTTAAAATTCCCTGCGGATTGCCGCCGAAGACCTTGCGATCGGTAAGCGTCTCGTCGGAGAAGGGGTTGTAGATTTTTTTCCTATCCATTTTTTGCCTTTTTAAAAATTTAGGGCGTATTGTAACGAAAAAAATCTTATCGAAGGCTTTGCGGGCAAAATTTAAAGGCGTGAAATTTCACCCGTAAAATTTGCGCGGAATTTTATAAGACGCACACAGCTCGGCAGGAGCACATAGCGGAATTTTGCGAGCGAGCGAGCAGAAGCTAAATTTTATACCGGCTGCATACTTGGAGCTTTGAAATGAAATTTTACGGCGAAGCTTTGGGGTAAAATTTTATGATGGAAGAATTTTATGATGAAATTTTAAAGGCATGCGGTGCGATTCCATCTATTTACTTTTCGCCAATGCCTGCAGCAAGCACCATTGCAGCAAACAGCGAGGCGGAATTTTATCGCAGCTCAATATATGCCGGACAATGCGCGCTAGATAAAATTTCATCGTGCCCATCGCGGCAAGATGCTCGTGCCAGCGTAAATTTAATCAAAATTTCGAAGTTCAATCTTTAGATCGGTGCGGATTTTGCTCGGATCAAAGCTCGCAAGCGGCGCGCCTAAATTGCCGAAATTATCGCCGGTGGGCAGGAAGCTTTGCAGATAATAGACGCCGCGGTAGCCCTCGCTCCATAAAATTTGCGCCATCTGCTCGATCTTTGCTTCGTTTAAAAAATCGGCATGCACGGTCGTACGCACCTCAAATTTAAAATTTTGCCGCAGCAAAAGCCTAAGAGTTTGCAGAAATTTATCATATAAGCTTGACTTCGTGATGAGCTCAAAATCCTGCCGCGGCGCCTTAAAATCAAGCGCTATATAATCGATCAGCCCCAAATTTAGCGCATCTTCGATCTTTTGCGGATTTGAGCCGTTGGTATCTACTTTGAGCAAAAAGCCGCGGCGCTTAACTTCGTGCGCTAGCGGGATAAAATCGCTCGCACAGGTGCATTCGCCGCCGCTAAATACGATGCCCTGAAGCTTGCCCGCGCGCGCATCCAAAAAGCGCAGAAACTCTTCGTTTAAAATTTTGCCTTGAGAGGTAACGATTTGGGGGTTGTAGCAGTAATTGCAGCGCATATTGCAGCCGCAAAACCACGCGATCGCGGCGATGTGATCGGCAAAATCAAGCATCGTAAACGGCGTGATCTCGTAAATCTGCGCGTTACGCAGGTTTAAGGCTTGCGGCGGCTTCGTATGCGTTTGTTGCATTTGGCCGGTAGCGGCGACTAGGCTATTTGTTTTTTGTCTTTTTTCTCTTCAAAAAAGACGCGCTCTTTGTGCTCGCCCTTCTTTCCGATATTAAAGCTCTCTACTGGGCGCAAATAGCCCATTACTCTTGTGTAAACGACGCATTTTGTGCGTTTTGCCTCTAACTCTTTTGGAAATTCCATTCTCCATCCTTTCATTAAGATTAAAATTTAAATCGCTATTTAGGCGCCCTTGCTCTGCTTGGCTTTGTATTCCGCCAGCAGCTCCTCGTCGCATTTCGGGCAGTATTCATGCTCGCCGCTGATGTAGCCGTGCTTATGGCAGACGCTAAAAATCGGCGTGATCGTGATATAAGGAAGCTTGTAGTTTTGCACTACGCTTTTTACGAGCTGTTTGCACGCCTGAGCCGAGCTGATGCGCTCCTTCATATACAGATGCAGCACCGTGCCGCCGGTGTAGGAGCTTTGCAGCTCATCTTGCATCGCCAGCGCCTCAAACGGATCGCTTCCGAAATTTGCCGGAAGCTGCGTAGAGTTGGTGTAATATATGTTTTTATCAAATCCCGCCTGGATGATATCTGAGTAGCGCTTCTTATCCTCTTTAGCGAAGCGATACGTCGTGCCCTCGGCAGGCGTGGCTTCGAGATTGTATAGATTGCCCGTCTGCTCCTGAAACGAGCGGATCTTCTCGCGCAGATACTCAACCATTTTAAGGGCAAATTTACGCCCGAATTCCGTCGTAATATCCTCTTTGTTGCCGCTGAAATTTCGTATCATCTCGTTTGCACCGTTGATACCGATGGTGCTGAAATGGTTGTTAAAGCCCGGCAGATAGCGCTTCGTATATGGATACAAGCCGCGCTCGAACATCTCGGTAACAAATTTTCGCTTCTTCTCAAGCGTCGATTTTGCAAGCTCTAAAAGCTCATCTAGCCTCGCATACAGCGCCTCTTCGTTATTTTTATACAGATAGCCTAGGCGAGCTAAATTTATCGTTACGACGCCGATGCTTCCCGTCATCTCCGCACTTCCGAAAAGCCCTCCGCCGCGCTTAAGAAGCTCTCGCAGATCAAGCTGCAAGCGGCAGCACATCGAGCGTACGGCGCCAGGCTTATACGCCTTTGGATTGGGTACGCGCTCACCCTTTTCGTTCGTGATATATTGCGAGCCGATAAAATTTTGAAAATAACTGGAGCCTACCTTGGCGGTGTTTTCAAATACGGCGTCGGCCGCAGGAGTATCCCAATCAAACTCCTCCGTTAAATTTACCGTAGGGATCGGAAAGGTAAACGGCTGGCCGCACTTATCACCCGTCGTTAAAACCTCGTAAAATGCAATCACGATGCGGTTCATCTCAGGCTCGAAATCGCCGTAAGTCAAAGCCTCGAGCGAGTCCTTGCCGCGCCTTTTAGCCTCGGCCAAAAGTTCCTCGTCGCGTAAATTTTTAAATAGATGCTCGTTGTTGTGCGTAGGGATCTGCGTTTTTAGATCATCAGGGCAGGTCATATCGATGGTGACGTTGGTAAACGGGCTCTGACCCCAGCGCGCCGGGACGTTTAGGTTAAACACAAAGCTCGTGATCGCCTTTTTGACCTCATCGTCGCTTAATTTATCGCGGAAAACGTATGGCGCCAGATATGTATCAAAGCTACTAAACGCCTGTGCGCCCGCCCACTCGCTTTGTAAAATTCCAAGAAAATTCGCCATCTGATACAGCGCTTCGCGGAAATGCTTCGGCGCCTTGCTCTCGACTCTGCCGCGCACGCCGTTAAAACCCTCGTTTAGAAGCACGCGCAAGCTCCAGCCCGCGCAATACGCCGTAAGGCAGTCCAGATCGTGGATATGATAGTCGCCGTTTCTGTGAGCCGCGCCCTCCTCGCGAGAGTAAATTTTATCTAGCCAGTAGTTTGCGATGACCTTGCCGGCGGTATTATTGATAAGGCCTGCGTTTGAGTAGCTGGTATTGGAATTTGCTAAAATTCGCCAATCCTGCTTGCTGATATATTCATTGACCGTCTGGGTGCAGTTGATATAGGTCGTGTCCTCCTCAAGCCCCAAAATATGCTCGCGCTGCATCTTATGCGTGTGGCGGTAGATCATAAAGCTCTTCAAAACGGCGAAATCGCCCGCTTCGAAGAGTTTTTTCTCGATGAGATCCTGAATATCTTCGACGCTTAGTTTATCCTTGAAAACGATCGCGCCCATTACGTTATCGAAGACTTTTTCGTCAAACTCGCTACCCACGCTTTTATAGGCTTTTTTGATAGCATCTTTTATTTTGTAGGATTGAAATTCTTGAAAACTTCCGTCTCTTTTAATGATTTTTTTCATAAGCACCCCGAGAATTTTCTGAATAAATTGGCAGAAAGTATATCAAGGAATCTTTAATTCAAATTAAAAATGAGCGGAATGTTTATTACATAATTTTATCTAGAAAAAACGAAATTTAACCAAATCTCGCTATAATCGCGGAGTTTATTTTATAAAATTTGGAAATGCTATGAAAAATTTTAAAATAAGTTTTTTCGTGATCTTGCTGTGTGCCTTTTTAGCGGGCTGCGCTGCGCTTAAAGGCTCTAAAAACACGGATAATTCAGCACTTGCCGGAGGCATAGATCATACTGGATATCCAAACGCATATCTGGAGCGCATCGCAGGCGAAAGCATCGCCGATCTACTCTCGAAGCGCATAGTCGGTAAGAAAGGCGGTAGATTCAGCGTCGTCGGCATCGAACCGCTGGACGGGACGAACGCGCACGGCGTGGATGCGGAATTTTTGAGCAAAAAAATTAGAATTTCGCTGCTGCATTCAGGCAAAGCAGTCGTCACCGACGCTCCAAGCAAAGACGAACTCGTATTTAGCAACGATGGCGTAAGCCGTGGCTATCACGCCGTAGAAAGCGGCTCGATCTATGCGCCGGATTACATCTTGGTAGGTAAAATTTTACCGCAAAGCCCCGCTGCGGCAAATGACGGTAAAGCAGGATCTAAAAAATCAAAAAGTTTAAATTCTGCAGCTAAAAATTCTACCGCACAAGCAAGCGAAAGCCTACTTTTAGAACTTTCGATGATAGATACTCGCAACAACAAGAGCGTGTGGAAGTATAAAAAAGCGCTTCAAAAGCAAATTTAAGGAATTTTTCGCTAAACTCACGACTTATTTTTTTGAAAGGCGGTGAGGAAAGTGCCTGGAGTAAAGGTATATCCGAACGAATCATTTGACGAAGCTTACAGACGCTTTAAGAAGCAAACCGATCGTAACCTAGTCGTTACCGAGGTTCGCGCGAGACGATTTTTTGAGCCGATGACGGAAGTCCGCAAAAAGCAAAAAATTTCAGCTCGCAAAAAGATGCTTAAACGTCTTTACACGCTACGTCGCTACGAGTCCCGCTTGTAGCAGTTTGCGCGGATTTGCGGATTTTAAATTTGCAGATCTGCGCGAAATTTATCTCAAATCTTTATTAAATTTACAACCTGCTTAAAATTTTACCTGCCGCGTCAGCGCCGAAATTCCGATCTAAATTTTAAAATTTACCTCTTAAATTTACCCGCCTTTGTGCGGCGCCTGCTTTATACAACATACCCGCCGGCGAGCCGCTAAATTTTGAAATTTATCTTTACCTATTCGTTTTTTAGATATACTTTTGCATAAATTTCAAGGAGCGAATATGGATTTAAACGACTACCTGCACACTCAAGACCAGCAACCCTCAAACCCGCAAGAAAAAGAAGTAGCACTCATCAAATACACCTTCATCGCGGCCTGCGCCTTAAAAGCTATAGCTGAACTGGTGCTATTGCTATTAGGAATTTATGGCGGATTAGGAGTATTGCTAAGCGCAGCGGCATTCGTGCTTTTTATCTTTAGCATTTATAATATCTCTAAACTTACCGTAAGCCGCAGCCTTTTGCGTAACGTAGCCATTGCCTTTGCGGCGATATTTATAGGCGTATTGTTATTTATATTTTTAGCGGGCGGCATCATCGCTCAAATACTACTTGCATTGGGATTCATCGCATCGTTTCTGTTTTTTTATAGATTTTATCAGGAGCTTGCCGATACTAGTGGAGTTGCGATATTTTCATATTGCTTTATCGCGCTTGTACTTGCAGCTATTGCAAATGCGTTTTTGGCGCGTTTTTCGCTGCCTGCTACGGTGCTGCTCAGCTTAGCGGCTCTTGCGCTTAACGCTTTTGCTATATTCAGCGTAGAGGGTTTTTCTCGTTCGTATTATTCTTATGATCTTAGAGGCAAAAGATAAATTTTGATTGCTTGATCGGTTGTGGAAAGACCAGCAAAGAGCTAAATTTTTAAAATTTAAAATCAAGGAGCAAGCCGTGGTCTATTTCAAACACATATTTCTCGCGCTATTTTGCGGGGCGCTGTTTTGCGGTGCGCTTTACGGCGAAAATCCAAATAAAATTTCAAAGCAAAATTCTAAATCCGACTTCATCTGGGGCGTTACGATCGACGACGGCTGGTACGAGGACGCGCAAGACGCCTCGGGCGCGAAACTACAGAGCATCGTGCGCGCCCTGCAAGCCCTACCCGCAAAGCCGACCGTACGCGTCGTGATGTCAAAAGAAATTAGCCCGCGCGAGTACGAGCCTCTTTTTAGGCGGCTTAGCGAGGTTTCGTACGTGATGGCTTGTCCCGTGGACTCCTACGAGATGAGCTCGTACAAAAGCGTGAAAAGCTACGAAAAGAGGTTCTCGGACGCTTTCGCCGCACTTGCGCCTTACGTCACGATCTGGGAGATCGGCAACGAAATAAACGGCGAGGGCTGGCTCGGGGGCGATGCGAATTTCATCGCCGCTAAGATGATCGCAGCCTTCGAGCTCATCCACAAAAAGGGCGCCAAGACGGCGCTTACTGCGTATTATACGCCGCCAGGGGCGCAAGATACGGAGATGCGCGAGTGGCTACAAAAATTCGTGCCGCAGGATATGAAAGATGGGCTGGATTATCTTTTCGTAAGCTACTACGAGGACGACAACGAGGGCTTTGCGCCTGATTGGAGCGAAATTTTTACCGATCTGCAAAGCGCCTTTCCCGCTTCAAAGCTTGGCATCGGCGAGTGCGGAAACACGGCGTCGGACGCTACGCAGGCGAGCAAAAAGGCGATGATGAGGCGGTATTATACGATGCCGCGCTACGTGAAAAACTACGTGGGCGGGTATTTTTGGTGGTATTTCGTGCAAGACTGCGTAAAGGGCGCCGAAGCGGGCGCTTCAAACGGCAAAAATCGCGGCGCGCGCGATAGGACGAAAGCCACGGACGAGCTACTAAAAAGCCTTAGCGAAGCAATAGGCGAAGCGTACAAATAATGCGCGGAGGATTTCAAATTTAAAGCAAAATTTTATGCTTTTTAGGTGCAACGAGGTAAAATTTGGACATGAAAACTTTTATAAAAATTTTAAAAATTACCGCCTTGGTCGTGAGCGTTGCATGCGTGCTTTTTGTGCTGTATGTATTTGTGATTTTAAATTTACTTTTTTCTGTCGATACGCCCGAGGGTTGCGATCCTAGTATGCCCACTAGCGCTTGCGATTATATCGATGAAAAATTTGAAAAAGAGCTGCAAAATTTGCCCCCGGTCGCCGCTCTGCCGAGCCTAGACAAAAGACCCGTATTTTGGCTAGGCGAGAAAAAATTCGCAGGAGGTGCGAAGTTTGATTATCTATACATTAAGGACGATTTTGGAGTCTGGCTTAGGTATGAGGACAGCGATAGCGACGACTTCTTGCTACAAAAAGATATGCCAGAGCGCTACTACGGATACGACGAGATCGATCGTTCGCCGGACGAAAGGTGGGTGAGTAGAGAGCTTGGATATTATAGCTACGGCATCTACGATATTTCGCTTTTTAAAAATGAAGCCAAGATATTTTCTCAAACTGCATATAAAGTTGTCAGAAAATTTATCGGTTTCTTTAATCTACACTCTATGAGAGGCACCTCTTTTGCGGCTCCACAAGGCACCGAGGAAAATTTAAACGCTATAAGCGAGCTTCAAACTCCGCTTGCGGATTTTCCGCAAAAGCAGAACTACTCTGCGCTTGGTTGGGCTGATAAACCATAAGCCAAAGGCTATGTCGGAGATGAAATAGCTAAAAAGCTCGCTCGCAATGTCTTTGAGGTAGAGGGCGAGGGCTGGCGACAGACCATCCGTATAAACAGTCGCGCTAAAGATATAAAGGTAATCTGCGGAGATGAAATTTGCCTCGCGCTTGCCTTTGATGAGAGCGAATTTAATCGCTGCGATAACGATACGCCTCATACGGCAATTTATACGCTAAATTTAAAGCAAAAATTTAGCAATTTTCATATGCTTACTAGTAGTAATTTTGACTACGTCAAGCTCGGCGATAAGTATACTTTAGACGATGTGGAATCCTTTAAAATAGTTTTATCAAGATTCAGATATATCGAGGGGTATAACAAAGATCGCGAGATCACGGACTACGAGGTTATCTTGCGAAATAGCGAGGGCGAGCAGGTCAATGAAATCTGCAGAAACGAAATTAAGAGGGCTCGTAGCCGCTTGCGATAAATCTAAGATAGCGCTGCAGGATTTGGCATATAAGATCGTGATTTCGGCGCGCTTTAATTTAGCTTTTAAAATTTATGCGAGAATTTTAAAATTCTAAGCTTCAGGCTTTAAAATTTGCCCGCGGAGCTTTTAAAATTTATCGCACGGCTTAGGTTTGTTTTATCCGCACCAAGACAGCGAAATTTTTAGGGCGTCGCGATAACTAGGCGCAAGATAGCGAAATTTCACAAAGCTGCGGCAAACAAGATACGCAGAGAATGCACGCAAATTTCAAATTTATCTGGATTTTGCCAGCCTGCCCGACGCCGAGCACAATTATTTAGCTACAATCCCTCTCGCTCGCTTTACTTTTCGCTCGTCTTACGATTTACTCGTCTTATAATTCCTGTTTGATATTGCACTTTGCGAAACTACTTGCTGCCGCCCTTTCGCAAAACTGCACGGCATGTGGGATTGTGCCCATCGCTCGCAGATTTTGCAGCACATGCGCGCGATAAAATTCCGTAGCGCAGGCACTTTCAATAAATTTTGATTTAAAAGCGCAAGCTTAGAGGCGATTTAAATTTAAAGCTCACGTGCTCCACGGCTAGCCTGCAAGCGCTCTGCCAGCGAGCAGCCCAGCGTAGCAAAACAGCATACAGGCGCATACGCTTAAGACCGCGTTTAGCACACCAATAGCAAATTCTCGCGCCAGCAACAATTGCAGCGTATCGTAGCTGAACGTAGAAAATGTCGTAAAGCCGCCCAGCGCGCCTGCGATAAAAAATACCCGCAGGCTCTGCGTTAAATTTAGTGCGAGCAAAAACCCTATCAGCAGGCTTCCCAGCGCATTCACGCAAAAAGTAGCGATCGGAAACGCACTCCAAAATCCGGCGCGATCCATTGCGCGCGCGATCGCTCCACTTAGGCCTACTCGCGCCATCGCGCCTACACAGCCGCCTAGCCCCGCTAAAATCAAGTTCGTCAATCCAAGTCCTTTTAAAATTTGTAAATTTTATTTCGCTCTCTAGCCTCCATAGGACGAAAGATGTGCGACTTCGCTATTTTAACGCGGTTAGTTAAAATTCCGCTTTTAAAATTTGCTCGCACTTTTTGAAATTTCATTTTAAAATTTTACTTGCGCGACGAAACGCGACGTTTTACGCGCCGCCGCAAAACGGCGATCAAACGCGCGCAGTGTAAGAGGACGGCAAAGCAAAAAAACTACGAGACGCAAAAGGACGGCGTAACAAAACAGCGCGAATGCTTAAACCGCGCTTGTAGCAAAACCGAGGCGGGGCAAAACGTAGCGCGGGCAATCGCTCACGGCGCTACTGAAGCACCTTTTTTAGCGCCAGCGCAAATAGCACGACATAAAGGACGAGCAGCCATTTTTTCTGAGTTTCGCGCTTTGCACGGCGAGCCTGAGAGGTGCCGAAATACACGCCCAAAAGCCCGCCCACGGCTAGCAGCGCGCCGCGTTCATAATCTACATGGCCGTTATACGAAAGGCTTAAAAGCGCGCTAAATGAGCCGAAAACGATGAAAAATAGCCCCATGCAGACCGCTCTTTTGATATCGACGCCCAAAAATCCTACCAAAATTGGCGTCAAAAATACCGCGCCGCCCACGCCCATGCTAAGCGCGATCGCGCCGATAGCAAAGCCGATGAAAAACAGCACCGCGCCGTGGGGATCGGCGTTGCCGCCGCTTGTTACGTTCGTGCTAAAGAGTTTAAGAAATGAGATCGCAAGCGTCAGCAAAAGACCGATCTCAAGCACGATTTCTGGCGAGTATTTTACGATGAAGCCCGATATGCTCGCGCCGCACAGCCCTCCGAGCCCCACCGCGATGCCGCTATCTAGGCGAAGCTTGCCCGCGCGGTAGTTCAGATATGAGCCAAAAAGCGAGACGATGAACATCTGCATCACCGAGATGCCCGCGGCGGTCTTGACGTCGTAGCCTAGAGCCATCATCACGGGCATTACAACCGTACCGCCGCCGATACCGAAAAAGCCCGATATGAAGCCCACGACGACGCCGACAAAGGGGAGTTCTAGCATTTTTGATCCTTAAAATTTGAAGCGAAGTTTATAGCTTTAAAATTTAAAGCTTGATAAATTTGCGAAATTTTGGATTTGGAAGCGGGAAATTTGCGGGATTTTGAGGCGAGAGATTTTGATCGCGGGATTTCGGTTTGAAATTTATGCCCCAAATTTTGGTTTGAAATTTTATCTGGAATTGACTTGGCTTGAAAGTTTACAAGCGAGATTTTAGCTCGAAATTTCAAGCGCGGGATTTGCAAAATTTTAAAATTTACGGGATTTTAAGGAGTGGAATTTCGGCTTGAAATTTTATGCAAATTAGCCCGCCTGCGTTTGTTCGTATTGCGGCTTGGCAGCGGATTTTAAAATTCTGCACCCAGACTGCGGCTCAGCGTAAATTTGAGATAAAATTTTACGTTCAGATGGCAGCGCCGTATCTTTGCCGCGATTAAATTTTCGACAGGATTTTATCGCGGCAAAATTCCGCACGGTAAAATTTCAGTCAAAATTCTACGGCAAAATTTCCGCGCTCCGTATTCTAAAGATCGCCGTAAAATCGGTGTAAAGTCACGACAAGATCGCCGTAAAATTTTATGCGGAGCGGGCAGGCGCAAAGAGCACGAATTTCTTGTAAAAATTTACGACGAAATTTCGCCGCCAAAAGCTCGTTCAAAACCCGCCAAAAGAGTTCCAAAGATTAAAAAGCCGCCGCAAAATCCTCACGATGAAATTCCGCCCACAAATTTCTCCGGGCAGAATTGCTTTGGATAGGGCGGGATTTGAACTCGCGGCAAATTTTCCAGGCTAAATTTTACGCAAAAATCCGCATTAAACCTGCAAAATTTATCGTAAATTTCTCCGGACGGAATTTCTTTGCGTTTATGAAATTTCCAGCACGATCTCCTTTTTTAGCCCGATCTGTTTGATCTCGAGCACGGAGGCGCCGCCCAAGCGCAGCGCAAGCACCTCCGCCTCGCTGCAAGCGCGAGCCTGTGTGATTTCGCGTAGCACCTTGCCACGCCAGGCCTTGGCGTAGTGGCTCAGTACCTTGCCGCCTTTGATGAAACTAAAACTCAAATATTCGCGCTTCATCTCATAAAATTTTTCGTAAAATCCCGCGCGCAGATCCACTACGCACTCATCTGCCAGATACCGATCCAGCGCGGCGGAGAAGCTGTCGCGATAAAATTTCGCCGCGTCTATGCCGCCGAATCTCTCGCCCTGTTTGAGCTTGTAGTTCGGCAGCGCGTCGCCGCCCAGCACGGGGCCGAAAAGATTTGAGAAAATTATCGTGTTTCGCTCCGCAAACTCCTGCGCTCCGGGGCTTAGCGACGCGTAGCCTAGGGCGCGATACGCGGTGCCGGTGTAGCGTAAAAGCGCCTTCGTGCAGCCTTTTTCAAAGATATTTTCGCGCAAAGAGGCATCCCATTTTTTCAGCCCGAAAAGCTTGCAAAGCTCCGCCTCGCTTGCTTTATCCACAAAATCCGCGTAGGCGCGCAGCATCTGCAGGCGCTTTTCGTAAAGTTCTGCAAAGATGAAATTTTGCTCGCAAATGCGCGTGCCGTCGCTTTGCTCGCTTTTCATCTCGCTTGGGGAAAATAAAATTTTCATACGCTCTCCTTAAAATTTGCTCATTTTACTAAAATTTTACTTGCATTCAAGCCCGCCTAGGCTCGCGCCGCCCGCTCAAATTTAAGCTAAGCAGCGTATAATGGCGCTAAAAATTCCAAGGACGAAAATGCTTTTAGAAGAGCCGCTTTTTTATTACCGCGAAATTTTAAAGACGCATCCGCAAAGCTACCTCGCAGAGGACGACGCTCAGGTCATCATCGGCATCGATTGCGATTATTTCGACGGATTTAAGATGAGCTTTGAGGCTTTGAGGCTTAAATTTGATGAGGTAAAGGGCGCAAAAGCGGGCGCAAGCGAGTTTAAAAACGCGAGCTTTGCGGGGCTTTTCGGCGTTTTGGGCTACGACATCGTGCGCGCGTTCGAAAATATCGGCGCGCCGAAACAGGCGCTGTATGACTTCCCGCCGTTTTTTTACGCCGACGCCGCAAATTACCTGCACTACGATAAAATCAGCAAAATTTACGATTTTTACGGCAAAGACACTAAAATTTATGAAAGCCTGCGCGAGCTTAGTTCTCAAGCCTCGCAGCAAAGCTCTGCCGAAACAGCAGCTGCGCCCCAGAGCGACGTAAGAGCGGACGCCGCGATAAAAAGCGGCTCAAAATCGCAAAACGCGTCTGAGCCCGAGCCTAAGAAAAAAGAGCTTAAATTTAAAATTTTAACCGATCTGGGCGGCGAGGAGTCGCATTTTAGCGCGATGGTCGAAGCCGCAAAAGAAAAGATAAAAAGCGGCGACGTTTTTCAGGTCGTGCTGGGCGAAATTTTAAAAATTAGCACAAATCTCGGCAGCTTGGACTTTTACGAGCGACTTAAAAAGAACAATCCGAGCCCCTATATGTTTCACTTCCCGACGCCCTACGGCTGCGTCGCGGGCTCCAGCCCCGAGCTCATTATGGAGATCAAAAAGGACGAAATTTTCGTCGCTCCCATCGCAGGCACCCGCAGCAGGGGCGCGAACGCCGAAGCCGACGCGACGCTTGAGCGCGAGCTTTTAAGCGACGAAAAGGAGCTTGCGGAGCATCGGATGCTGATCGATCTAGCTCGCAACGACATCGGCAAATTCGCCGCGCCCGCCTCGGTGCGGGTGCAAAACGCGATGCGCGTCGTGCGCTACGAAAGCGTGATGCACATCGTAAGCGAGGTTTACGGCAGTAAGCCGCGCGGGGTAAGCGCGTTTGAGGTACTCGGTACTATCTTTCCTGCGGGCACGCTAAGCGGCAGCCCGAAGATCCGCGCGATGCAGATCATAAACGAGCTGGAGCGCTACGAGCGCGGCATATACGGCGGCGGAATCGGGTTTTGGCGCTTTAACGGCGACGTGATGCAGGCGATCTTGATTCGCTCGGCGATCTTCGTAAATCGCGACGCGCAAAATTCCTGCTCGGACGAGAACTCTAAGCGAAATTCCAACTTAAATTTAAACGCTGCTTGCGGCGAGGAGAAGTCCGAAGCGACGGAGCTTTGCGATTTCGCAGCGCAAAAGGACGGCGGCGAGGCGCAAAATTTACTGGCTCGCGCAAGCAAATGCGACGCGACGTTAAATTTAAAAGCTCGCGCAGGCGGCACGGCGTTAAATTTAGAAAGCAAGCCGAGCTTTAGCCGCGCGATGCGGTTTGAGGCTGCCAAATTTAACGCGGAGAATTTCGGCTGTGAAAGGCTAAGTAATCTTGTATTTATCGGAGCGGGCGCAGGTATCGTTTACGACAGCTCGCCAAATAGCGAATACGCAGAGATCTGCAAAAAGCGCAAAAGCCCGCTCAAGGCGATCGAGGAGCTATGCGAGGAAGTTTAGACCCTTTAAATTTAGCTAGCCGGGCGCACAGCTTTTCGGTGCGAGTTTGATTCGGCTAAATTTAAAGCGTGTCGCTGCTAGGACGTTAAAATTTAACGGCTAGCTTCATTCGGCGCCGCAACGCCGAGATGCATATCGGCTGCAAAGCAGCGTAACGTCGCAGCTGATGTAGTAATGCCGCAGCCGCGAGCGGAATTTTAAATTTAGTCCGCAGCGGCGCTAAAACGGCGCTAAATTTAGCCGCCGCAAAGCGGTTAAATTTAAACTATTTAGAATTTTAAAGAGGCGCAAACGCCCTAAAAAAGGATAAAATTTTGATTTTAATGATAGATAATTACGACAGCTTCGTTTTTAATATTTATCAATACATTTTGGAGCTAAGCGATGAGGAGGTGCGCTACTTCCGCAACGACGAAATAACGCTGCAGCAGGTGCGCGAGCTTGCCCCGTCGCACATAATCCTAAGCCCCGGGCCAAATCACCCAAAAGACAGCGGCGTCTGCATGGATATTTTGCGCGCGGATTTGGACGTGCCGATTTTGGGCGTGTGCCTTGGGCATCAGGCGATCGGATACGCGGCGGGCGCGCAGATAAAGCAGCTTGAAGTGCCGCTACACGGCAAGAGCTCGACGATCGAAATTTTCAATGACGGCGTGCTTTTTAGCGGGTTGCCGCGTAAATTTGAAGTGATGCGCTACCACTCGCTTTATGTGGATGAAGCTACGCTGCCGCGCGAGTTTGAAATTTTAGCAAAGAGCGAAAATGACGGCGTGATTATGGCGATGAAGCACCGAAGTAAGCCTGTTTTCGGCATTCAATTTCATCCCGAGAGCTTTTTTACCCAATACGGCAAAAAGATCATCGAAAATTTCATCAATTACGGCAAAAAGATAATTTTAAAGGAGAAACTCGTGGTAAATTTCGCCCCGTTTATGTTGAAGCTACAAAAGGGCTTCCCGCTAGATAGCGACGATTATGCGGTCATTTGCAAGGCGCTTTACGAGCAGGATTATGACATCGTGCAGCTTGCGGGGCTGCTCGTGCTGATCAGCGAAAAGTCGCTCTACCCAAGCAGCCTTACGGCGCTCGTGCGCAGTATCTTAAAATACTCGATCACCTACGACGATCCGAGCCCGATGTTTGACATCGTAGGCACCGGCGGCGATAGGCTAAAGACGATCAATATCTCCACGACCGTGGCATTTATCGCGGCAAGCTTCGGCGTGCGCGTCGCCAAGCACGGCAACCGCGCGATTACCAGCAGATCGGGCAGTTCCGATGCGCTAGACGCTCTGGGTGTGCCGCTACTTAGCGATCTGGCGCAGATCAGAGCGCTGCTAGATCGCACCGGGCTAGCATTTTTTCACGCGCCGTTTTTTCACAAGATCACCGCCGAGGTCAAAGAGGTTCGCAACCGCCTAAAAATCGGCACCGTCTTTAATATAATGGGGCCGCTGCTAAATCCGAATTTAAGCCTCAGCAATCAGATCGTGGGCAATTATCTGGAGGAAGTAAACGGACTCATCGCCGAAACCCTGATGATTTTGGGGCGCAAGCACGCTCTGGTGGTACACGGAATGGACGGCATGGACGAGATCAGCCTATGTGACGAAACGCTAATCCACGAGGTCAAGGACGGCAAAATTTTAGAATACCGCGTAAATCCCGAGCAGTTTGGCTTTAAACGCGCATTTCACGGCGATATAGAAGGCGGCGACGGCGAGGCTAACGCCGAAGCTTTAAAGCAAATTTTAAAAGGCGAACTTAGCGGGCCAAAATTTGACATCGTCGTGCTAAACGCTATGTTTGCGCTATACTGCGCGGATGTCGTATCAAGCCCTGCGGAGGCTAAGCCTCTCATTTTAGAGGCGATCAGATCGGGCAAGACGTGGGAATTTTACGAAAACTACGTAGGAGCGAGAGCTTAGATGGATAGCGGCGAAAAGAGGGAGTTTTTAAGCGAGCAGCTCATCAGCTATCTGGGCAACAAGCGCTCGCTGCTAGCGCCGATAGAGCGGGCGATCTGTGAAATCAAAGCGGAGCTTGGACGGGGCAAGATCAGCTTCGCAGACGTTTTTAGCGGCAGCGGCATCGTCGCGCGTCTGGCTAAAACGCACTCAAGCCTCGTGATCGCAAACGATCTGGAGGGCTACTCGCGCGCGATAAACTCCTGCTATCTTTCAAATTTTAGCGACGGGCTGTGGCGGGATTTAACCGAGCTGCACGCCGAAATTTTAAGAAATTTTACGCCGAAGGAGAGCTTTTTTAGCGAGCTGTACGCGCCGAAGGACGATGAGAATATCAAGGCGGACGAGCGCGCTTTTTACACGCGCCGAAACGCCCTGATTTTGGGCGGACTTTGCGAGCAGATCGGTAAAATCCCGCAAGAATTTCGCGATTTTTTCACCGCGCCGCTGCTTAGCGAAGCGAGCATACACTCAAACACGGGCGGCGTTTTTAAGGGCTTTTACAAGGACAAAGCGGGCGTGGGCAAGTTCGGCGGCAGCGGCGAAAACGCGCTAGCTCGCATAATGGGCGAGATTTCTCTGCGCCTGCCCGTGCTTTCAAATTTCGCCTGCAAAAGCGCGGTCTTTCAAGAGGACGCCTCGCGCTTTTCGCAGAGCGCGCGCGAGCGCTTTTCGCAGCTTGATGTCGCGTATTTTGATCCCCCTTACAATCAGCATCCCTACGGCTCGAACTATTTTATGCTAAATTTGATCACGGATTTTATAAACGAGGGCAAGAGCCCAAATGCTGCGGGGCTTAGCAGGGTCTCGGGAATCCCCGCAGACTGGAACCGCTCAGCATATAATAAAAAATCAAGTGCTGCGGAGGAATTTTTCGCGCTGCTGGCGGAATTTCCGGCGAAATTTTTAATAATCTCTTTTAATTCCGAGGGCTTCATCTCGAAGGCGGAATTTTTAAAAAACCTCGCACACATCGGCTCCGTGCGCACGATAGAGATCCGCTATCCGACCTACCGCGCGAGCAGAAATTTAAACGCTCGCGAGCTTTACGTGACGGAATTTTTATATGTCGTACAGAAGTAAGATCAAAATTTGCGGCATCAAAAGCGCCGCCGAAGCCCGCGCGGTGCTGGCGTGCAGCTCGGCTTTCTGCGCAAATTTAGAGCGCGTGAACGATGCTAAAAATTTACCGCGATCAGGCGGCGAGAGCTCAATAAAAAATTCTAATTTTTGCGGCGAAAATTCTGAGCAGAATTTTAATTTGGATGCCGAGAATTTTACGCGAAATTTCAATTCTGACGGCCAAAATTTCGCGCCAAATTTTAATCAGGGCGGCGAGAATTTTACCTGCCGCGCACAAAATCATGCAAATTTTACGTCCGAGCAAAATTCCGATTGCGATAAAAATTTTGGCAGCGATTTGCGAAGCCAGGGCGACGGCTCAGGCGCGTGCGTGGAATTTTTAGGCGTAATTTTTGTGTCAAGCTCCAAGCGCCGCGTTAGCGTAGAAACGGCGCGCGAGATTGCACGCATCGCGCATAAAAACGGCGCAAAGTGCGTCGGAGTCTTTGCTTTGAGCTCCGAAAAACACAGCGCCGCCGCGTGCGAAAATTTTAGAGGCAAAGCCTGCGGTGATGAAATTTGCAAAGATAAAATTTACGTGAGCAAGAGCGGCGGCGTAGAATTTTACGAAGCCGCGGAATTCTGCGAAAAGCATCTCGACGATTTGAACGTAAATTTAAACGCAAACTGCGCCACGCCCGCCTCGACGGAGGATCTGAATTCTGAAATTTTTGGCGCGGAAGACCTAGACGAGGAGCAAATTTTAAAAATTTGCGAGGCTTGCGAGCTGGACTGCGCTCAGATTTATGGACGCATAAGCGCGGATTTCAAAGCGCGCCTCAACGCGGCGGGCATCGAGGCATGGCAGGTGGTAAGCATTGGCGCTGAGATGCCGCCTCTTGAGGGTTTGAGTTGCGATCGAATCTTATTTGACGCCAAAGGAGCTAGCCTCGGCGGCAACGGCGTGAGCTTCGACTGGAGTTTGCTGCGACATGCAGGGTTTGGCTATCAAGGACGAGACGGCGCAACTAGCGATGAAAAATACTGCGCGGGCAACACAGTTCAAATTATGGACGGCACAAAATACGACTCGGCTAGCGGGCGCTGCGATACGCAAAATGATGCAGCAAGCGAAAAAAAATGCTATGTAGCAGGCACGGCTCAAGGCTCAGACAGCGCAAGGAGCCATCTTAAACATAGCGCGATCTGTAGCGGATATAGCGAGGAGAATTTAAAGCGCGATACAAACGGCAGCTGCGGCAATTCCTGCGCGGAGCATAGCGAAAACGGAAATTTGAAGCTCAAGAGAGTAAGCAACATGTGCTGTGCCTCTAATAGCAATGAAGCGAGCGAGCGCGCACATGATATTGTTCGATCGAGCAATACGAAACAAGAAGCGAGCGCCGATCGTCGCGCCGCAAAGAATGACGATGAGTGCAAATTTAGTGCGTGTGCTACCGCTCGGCTGAGCGGTTTAAGACCCACAAGCGAAGGCGTCAATGATCGAGGCGTAAGCGACTATGAGGCGAGCGCGCCAAATATTTCAAATGACGGCGGCGAAGTAGGTAAGCTGGGTGCCACAAAAGATGATAGCGCGGATAAGCGCAACACCGCTTTCAAAGGTGGTGCGATCTCTTTTATTCTTGCAGGCGGCATCGGCGCGCAAAATATCCGTGAGGCACTCGCACTGCGCCCCTACGCTATCGATCTAAACAGCCGCGTGGAGGATGCGCGAGGCATTAAAGATCCACAAAAGATAAGCGAAATTTTGCAAATTTTAAAAAATGCGCAAGGCTGATCTCCGTGTGCAAACTCGCGCGATAGTTATATCTAAATCAAGCGTGTATAAGGAGGAGCCAAATGCATAACGACGAAATTGCTAGGTTTGGCATAAGCAAAACGCGGTATGATAAAAATATAAAGGATTTCTTGCAAAATAAAAATTGCGATAAGCGAAATTTGGCGGGTGGTGGGCTAAAATTTACGAGCGATGGCAGGCAAAATTCTATAAATGCCAGCGAGCAAAATTGTACGAATGTCGTTGAACAAAAATCGCAAAGCGATCTCTCTTGCGCCGCTGATATGCCATCGCAAAATTTTAAAACTCAAGCTAGAGATTACGACAAAGATCCGATAACCATAAAAGATAATTCAATAGAGATGATTAAATTTTATTCGCCATTTCTGTATTTTCTTAATTTTATAGATTTTGGAACAAGGCAAAACTCGCCAAGATCCATTAAACGCTGGCTAGAACTTTCGGATAAATTTGGTACCTATTATATAAAATTTAAAAATTCAGTTATCGAATATTATTCCGAGAAAAAGAGAGCGACCCTATACTCTATAAATTTATCCGAAATAATTGCGATAAAACGCACCTTTGGGCCATCCACTTTTAAAATGACGAAAAAAGGTAAAATTTCAACATTTTTTGTCGCGTTCGCGTGGATAACCCTTTTATCTTTGGTAGTAACTTTTAAAAATAAAATTTCTTATGGAATTTTAATTGTGCCGATCTCCTTATTTTTGGCGTTTGCGCCCTTAATCATATTTAGATTTAAGAAAAATTTGGGATTTGACATAGGAAACGACAGCCTTATTTTTATGAGCAACGGTAATTATATCGAAGCAAGCATACTAACAAGTAAAGAATACAGGGAGCTAAAAGCCTATTTTCTACTCAAAACAGGGAAAAATTTAGATAAAATCCCGCCGCAAATTTTTGTGTAGGATATAAAGAATAAAAGATGAATAGAAAACAGAGGCTCGAAGAGCTAAAGAAAATTCTAAATGAACGGCATCAAAATTTAGAGCAAGGATCACAGGAGAATTCTAATGCCAGAAATTCTGACAGTAAAAACTCTAAATTTGAAAAACTTACGGATGACTCTACGATAAATACAAACGAAAAATCTAATAAATTTGAACAAAATCCGAGTTGCGCTAGTGATTATAATAAAGAGCCTTTAGCGCTCAAAGATAGGACGAATTTTTATATAGTTCTTGCTACGGTATGCACGCTTGCGATTATATTTTTATGTATTCATACGAACCCAATCAAACTAGATATAATCAGCTTTTTATAGTATTTCCATTTTTCGGATTACCTATCATAATGGAATATTTTACAAATTTTTACAATAAGAAATTTGTAAAATTTTATAATGATCGAGTTACTTATTATACAAATAAAATGCCCGAAAAAACTATATTCTTAGATGATCTTAAGGATGTAAAAAGAGCCTATTTCGCAAGAGATAATGAGTGGCTTAGGAGGCAAGGCGTTTTTTATAGATTCTTCTTAAAATTTGATCCATATGCTACGATAATCGCTTTTTTATTGATCTGCATATTGGTATTAGCTATCGGCGTAAGAAAATATATAGAAACAGGTAGTTCCAAAGTAATTTTTATATTAATATTGACGTTTTTGTTTTTATTCATCTCAAAATTTATATATTTTTTGGTTTTTAAATTTCAACTTAGATTTATATTCTACGATAATATAATAATCCGAGGTAAGGATAAAGATATCGCCTTTACGATAGAAACTATGGACGACTACGTCAGGATAAAAGAATTTTTTATAAAGAGAAAAGGTATTGATTTGGATACGACCCAGCACCACGTGTGGCTGGATTTTAATTAGCAATTAAAGATTTTTAAATTAAAGAAGCCTCAAATAGCGAAGCCTTTAAATTTTAAAATTTAAAGGAGCGACTATTAAAAATTGATCGTAATCTTTCTTGCGCAGAATCTATTTTATCATTTGGTTTATCGCGTTATGAATACGGCTACAAATTCTTAAATTCCATCTCTAGCTGCTTGCGCCAATCTTACAGCGAGCACTCTGCTCCAGCAGCGTATTTCTTTATAAGTACGCCGCCAGAGCTTGATCAGATACGCCGCCTCTGTATAGATTGATCTCTGAGATTAAATATCAACCTTAAGCGCCGCGCCTTTGAAAAATCCCCACGTAAAGCGCAAAAACAAAACCGATCGCGACCGCGTAAGGAGCGAACTCTGTGATGCCTTTAGCCGAGCTTGCGAGCAAGAAATTATGCGCGATCGCGGCGCCCGCCGCCATGCCGATGACGAAGATGCCCGAGCTTAAATTTCCCGTGCCGGCCTGCACCAGATGCTTGCCCGGGCAGCCTTCGCTGAGACTGAAGCAAAGTCCTGCGAGCACCATGCCTAAGAAATTCCAAACGAAATCGTTGTGTGCGATAGGCTGGCCTTCAAAGCCGAGTTTGTATTGCCCAAACGCGATATTTACGATGCTTGCAAACACGATGACGCTTAGCACGCCCCAAAACATCGAGAAATCGCCGCGGAAAATTTTACCGAACGCGCCGACGCTGCAAAATTTGCTTCTGTGCATCACCGCGCCCACGATAATGCCCGCAGCCAGCGAGATGCCTACCGCGGCGTGTTGTGCGCCGGGACCTTTAGCGGAGATAAAAAGCGCGCCGCCCTCGCCCGTTTTGAGTCCGAAAACCAAGGCCGCAAGCAGCGCAGCGCCCAGTAGCACGGGCAAAATCCCGATCGCGCCGCTAAGTCTTGCCTCTTTACTCGCCTCATAGCCGCGCTTTTTAAGCAAAAACCCAATGAGTACGCCGCAGATCAGACCCGCCAACCCGGCTAGCGCGGTCAAATCGCCGCCGCCTAGGCGCAAAAACGCGCGCCACGGACATCCCAAAAATACAAGGCAGCCGATCATCGCGAAAATCCCTAGGAAAAATTTCGCAAACGGCGAGCTGCCGGTAACCGGCGCGAACTCGCGCGTCCAAAGCACGCTTGCCAAAAAGCCGCCGAACACGAGCCCTATGATCTCCGGGCGGATGTATTGCACTGCGCTAGCTCGGTGAAAGCCCAACGCGCCGGTGGTGTCGCGCAAAAAGCAAGCGACGCAAACGCCCATATTGCCCGGATTTCCGAAATGCACCAGCGTCGCACCCAGCACGCCTAGCACGGCGCCTGCGATGATGTACCATTTAACGTTATTCATGAAAAAATCCTGAAATAATCTAGATCGACCGATCTCTTAGGCGCGATTTTATCCTTTGTAAAATAAAAAGCAAATAAATTCCGATCTAAATTTTAAAAAGTAAGAATCCTATCCATACTTAAAAATGACTAAAAATAGAATTTAAAAAGTAGTTAAAACGGGGTTCGGACATACGAAGCCAGTCTTAACTATAGAATTTTACTTAAATATAAATAAACCAGCCTTAATTTCTCGCACGAAGTCGGAAATTCTATTTTTACATACGGTCGCAAAGCCCGCAAGCTGCAAAATTCCACGCCTCATCAATCGATAGCGTTGGAGCTTTTTAACACCACTAGATGTTTTTTGCCCGCGAAGCTTAGCACTACGGCAGCATTATTTTCGTCGATCTCGCGCACCAGCTCTACTCGCACATCGCTAGGTCTTGCGGTATCCGAGCTAAGCAGCTCATTTTCTAAAATGCTTCTAAATGCCGAAACCTTGGGCTCTTTTGCATCCGATCTTTCTTTTGCTCCCTCGCGAAATTCCATCGCACCACTCTCAGCAGGGCTTACTTTAAGCGGCGAAATTTTATCCGCTGCCCTTATATTCTCGGCGCTCTCAGAGTTTTCGTCCGCCTCCGTAGCTTCCGAACGCTCGGCACGCGCAACTTCATCGTAAAATTTATCGCGCATGCTCTCTTCGCTCACGTTCTCGCCTCTTAAAAAATCTGCACCATCTACGCTTTTTGAGTCGTTAGAATTTTTTAAATTTAAAGCGGAGTCCTCATCTTTCTTCGCAAACTCTTGCGCGTCGGAATAATTGGTAAAATTTGCGTTCTTTGATCCGCTCTGATTTTTAAAAGAGGAGTCGTTTAAAATTTCGTCTATGCCCGCTTCGTCCACGTCAGCGCTATCCATGCTAGCGTCATCTTCAAAAACCCGCCATGTCTCGTCGATACTTTTTTGCGGCTTGTGCGATAAAAATTTTCGCACGCCTACGAAAGCCGCAGCCGCAAGCAGTAACGCTACGATTATCGGCATCACGGAAACCCCGCTGCTACCGCTTTGCGCCGTCTCACTCGCCTCGCTCTTTACACTCATCTTGCTCTGATCGAAAGCGGGGTTTTTTACGCGCAAAATGAGCTTTAAATCATCGTCTTGGGAGTGGGCATCTACTAAAAGATCGGCACCGGTGGGGAAATTTATCTCAATATCCTTGCCCTTAGGCGCGATCGTAAAGCTTTTTAAGACCTTTTGATTGGTGCGCATTTCGTTAAATTTCTCATCTCCGCCGAGCCCTTTTAAAATGAGGCTCATCGACTGCCCATTAACTATGCGTGCAATATTGTTAGGCTTATAGGCAGAGTCAAACGCCAAAACGATGTCGACGCTGTCGTCGTGGTTGAAAAGATCGTATTGCATCAGATTGGCGCCGAGGCAAAAATTTGCGATTAAAATCAAAAATATCTTTTTCATGCTCTTTCCGTTAGTTAAAAAGTTCGGCGATCTTGTCTTGCAGCTCGCGCCCGCCGTAGTTCGCGCATAAATTTACGATTGCAGTGCCGATGATAGCGCCGTCTGCGTATTCTTTAGTAGCGCGAACGTCGCTAGAGTTGCGGATACCAAAGCCGATCGCTACGGGTAGATCGCTCATCTTTTTAAGATCTGCGACCATATTTTTTAGGCGCGAGATCGGAGTTTGCTTGCTTCCGGTCACGCCGATAGCGCCCACGCCGTAGATGAAGCCGCGCGCGCGGCTCAAAACTCGCGCGGCGCGGTGCTCGCTCGTAACGCTAATAAGCGGGATGAGCGCGATACCGAACTCCTCGCAAAGTGCAAAAATTTCCTCATTTTCCTCATACGGCAGATCGGGGATTATTAGTCCGCTGATGCCGTAGCGCGCCGCCTGCGCTACAAACTCGCGCGCGCCGTAGGCAAAGATCACGTTGTAATAGACCAAAAACACAAGCGGCTTACGCGTTTGGACCTCTTTTAAAATTTCAAATACCTTCTCCGCGTTTACGCCGTTTTGCACCGCGGAAAAGCTCGCCTTAAAAATTTCGGGACCGTCTGCGAGCGGATCGGAATACGGGATACCGATCTCAAGCAGATCGATCGCGCTTTCGTCTAAATTTGACAAAAACTCCTTCGTGTGCGCGGGGCTCGGATATCCCGCCACGATATAGCCGATGTTCGCCTTTTTGCCCGCAAAGGCCGCCTTGATCTTATCCATAAATCGTTCCTTTTTTGTAATTCATCACGGTATCCATATCCTTATCGCCCCTGCCGCTTACATTTACTACGATCGTTTTTCTGCCCTTTAGCTGCGGACAGAGCTTTTCTAAATACGCTAGCGCATGCGCGCTTTCGATCGCGGGGATGATGCCTTCGAGCCTGCAGAGCAGTTTAAGCGCCGTGATACACTCATCGTCGGTTACCGCTTCATATTTTGCGCGACTTATCTCGTGCAGATGCGCGTGCTCCGGGCCCACGCCCGGATAATCAAGACCCGCCGAGATGCTGTGCACAGGCTCGATCATACCGAATTTATCCTGTAGTACGATCGTTTTCATGCCGTGGATGATGCCCGCGCGTCCGTTAGTAATAGTCGCTGCATGATAAGGGGTATGCGCGCCCAAGCCGCCCGCTTCGATGCCGATGAGTTGCACGTTAGGATCATCCACGAACGCGCTAAAAATTCCTATCGCATTGCTTCCGCCACCCACGCAGGCTAGGACGTAATCGGCTTTAATCCCCTTGCTCGCAAGCTGCGATTTGGTCTCGGTACCGATGACGCTTTGAAAATCCCTAACCATCTTCGGATACGGATGCGGCCCGACTGCCGAGCCGATGACGTAAAATACGCTCTCAATCTCATTCACCCACGCCTGAATCGCCGCGGTGGTCGCCTCTTTGAGCGTTTTTAAACCGGTGCCGATTTTGATTAAATTTGCACCCAAAAGCTGCATCCTAAAGGCGTTGAGCTGTTGGCGCGCGGCGTCGGTCTCGCCCATATACACGTCGCACTCAAGCCCGAATAGCGCCGCTGCCGTCGCCGTCGCCACGCCGTGCTGGCCTGCGCCGGTTTCTGCGATGACCTTTTTTTTGCCCATCTTCTTAGCTAACAGCGCCTGCGCAAGGGCATTGTTGATTTTATGAGCGCCCGTGTGATTAAGATCCTCGCGCTTTAGATAAATTTCATGCCCATAGTGCTCGCTAAGGCGCGCGGCGTGATATAGCGGCGTCGGACGCCCCGCGTATTCGCGCAACAAGTAACCCAGCTCGTCTTTAAATTCCTTCGTCTGCGCTATGGTGTTGTACGCATCCTCCAACTCCTCGAGCGCAAACATCGCCGTCTCAGGCACGAATTGCCCGCCGAAACTCCCGAAATACGCCTTTTTATTCATCCTATCTCCTCGCATTAAATCGTAAGATTATATAAAATTTCGCGTTAAATTTCGCTTTTTTGACGGCGCCTTTTGCGGCGCTATTTTAAAATTTATCGGATATACGGTCACAAAAAACGCGAGGCGCAAGATGGTAAATTTTAAAATTGTAGCTAATGTTTTGCTTGATGAGCAGCCCCAACTTCGTAAATTTGAATAATTTGTGAATTTATTTGCTTTCATTGCTAATATCGCTCTTTTTAGAATTACCGATAGGACAAATTATGTTGTCGGTATCTGCAAGCCTTAATTTTTTCCACTCTTCAAAGCTATTAACTCTAATCAGATTATGTGGGATCTTTGACGGTTCATCAATGATCTCGAGGCACTCGCTCGTTTCTCTTTTAAAATACTGCATAATAAGGTGATTATCGTTATTTTCCAAAGCCTTTTTTATACATTTTGCTTTTAACTTAACATAACCGCTATTACTTAAAGAATTTTTTGAAAAAAGCCTTATTGGGGCGCACTCGCTAATTATTTCCATATAAATCATACGAAAAACAAAAAACGAAATAATTAGCAAAAATGGAAATAAGATAATATTTTTGTATCTTTTTAAAAATTTCATTTTATTTCCTTATTAGGAATTTTTGAATTTTGTGGATAAAAAACTTTAATCTTTGTGTTTTTTGCCGCACCTGGACCAAGCGTAATTTTGCCATTTACACCATAAGACCATGGATTGTATTGATATTCTCCATCAAATGCTATTACCGTTTTACCTGTCAAATTAGCTATCTGTTGTCCTAATGATGAATTTGGTATTTTTTTATAATTTTCATCGTTTATATCTTTCCCAGAAAAACATGATAACAAAGCAATTGTATCCACATTGCCACTTTGATATTTTTTACTATTTACTATTTTTTCAGCTAGTTCATTCGCATTTAAATCTTTGCCTGTTTTACTATCTCTAATAGTTCCTTCAATTAAAGCACTTCCATGTCCTGCAACCGTGTAAATATTTTCTCCTTCGAACCTACCGACTAACGAAGCTATTATTGTCGTAAGACCGTCCTCTTTAATGTCAAAAAAACTTAAATCCGCATTATCGCTCCATCTCTTATCCGTACTATTAAAATTCTTAAGGTTATGCTCTAACAGAGCCTTATTGATCTTGTCGTATTTATCGTAGCTCGGCAGCTTGTCCCCTAAATTTATTTTCGAGCCCGTTATATCTAAGCCCTTTTCGAGATAGTCCGCAAAGTGATCGCCCTTTATATCGGCATATCTATTCATAGCCTTATCGCCTGGAGCGAAGCGTCCTTTTTTGTAGTCTATAGCATGGCTTAGCTCATGTCCTAGGGTTTGAGCAAATGTTTTTATATCCAACGTATTGGCTAAATTTAAAGTGATAGTTTTGCTTAAAGAGTCGAAATTTCCTTTGAAAGGCTCATCATTTTTGCCCTTTGCATTGGCATCGGATATTAGTTTTACTTTAATACCTTCTAAATTTAAACCATTGGCTTTTGCATAAGCATCTACTAGAGATTTTATTACCTGCTCTTTAGTGTTGATGCCTACTTTTTCATCCATTAGTACCGAGCTCAAATCTTTACCATAAGCCTTGCTTAACTCATAAGCGTTTGCATATTCCGCTACGTTTTCATTAAAAGAAAAATCCCCGGTTTTTATAAGCATCTCTAAGGACTTGGTTATCGCACTACCCCTATTAAGCTCATCCTTTATCTCATTCCTTCCCCTTTCGCTA
>CAUPXM010000020.1:0-35814 GCA_963515585.1 uncultured Campylobacter sp. | reverse complement strand
AATTTCATATGTTTCCTTTGAATTTTATCTTTTAAAGCGGGAGATTATATCAAAATTTTATCTAAATAGTGTGAATTTGTGCGGAATGTGATAGGTTATGCTGATACGGATTACCGATGTGAAAACGCGAAAGAGACTCGAATAAAAAACTTTTGCCAAAATATCTTAAAGGCTCGTAGGTAAAGATACTTTGCGTAAATTTATCTTTTAGAGACGGAGCAACAAATTCAAAAAAACTCACATTTGCCCGAAGGTAAATTTTATACTTTTGCCAATTTTCATTATTTTTCAAGTATAAGTAAGATATAATCTCGAACTTTTTGGGGCGCCGTTGCGGCTCTTAAAGGGATTAAAGATGGTGTCAAGAGAGAGACTTGAACTCTCGACCTCCGGCTTATGAGACCAGCGCTCTAACCAGCTGAGCTACCTTGACACGAATAAAGAAAGGGCAGTATAGCTAAATATTCTTATTTTTAATTGAAACACTTTAAAAGGAGAGAAAATGAATGCGGCTTTGATTTTATTAGTCGTCATAGTTTTGTTAGTTTTGGCGTTAGTAGGCATTTATAACTCGTTCATCGCCAAGCGTAATCAAGTGCGAAATATCGCTTCCACCGTCGATACGCAGCTTAAAAAGCGCTACGACCTCATCCCAAATTTAGTTAGCGCCACGCGCGAATATATGAGCCACGAAAACGCCGTGCTAACGCGCGTTAGCGAACTTCGCTCGCAAGCGATCAACGCGGCTTCTAACGCGGATAAATTTAAGCTAAATAGCGAAATTTCGGCTCTTTTGGGGCAGATCCGCATCGCGGTGGAGGCGTATCCGAACCTCAAGGCTAACGAATCCTTTGCCAAGCTACAAAACGCGTTAGGCGAGTGCGAGGAGCAGATCAGCGCCGCACGCCGCGCTTATAACGGCGCCGTTACGGTTTATAACAACGCCTGCGAGATGTTTCCTACCAATATCATCGCTAGCGTTTTCAACTTCGCCAAGGCAGAATTTTTCGCCGCCAGCGAGCAAGAAAAGCAAGCCCCGAACGTCTCTGAGCTTTTCAAAAAATAGGCGCGAGGCGTATAAAATTTGCGATGAAATTTTAAAATTTTATCGCAAATAATGCGAGCGCCGAAAGGCTAAATTTATAGCGAACAAAACAGATCACGCGCAAAATATATGCGCTTTAAAGGGTTTGCTTCGCACCCCCGCGTGCTAGTCACCTCGCTTGAGATATTTTGCGGCGTGCGATACTTAGAATTTTAACAATAAATTTTACGAATTTATTTGATTTGTATTTTTTCGGCGCACAGGAGCTTGTTTTAATAAACGGCGCAACACCAAATTTTAAAAGTCTAAATCTCGCAGTGTAAATTTTAGCTAGCTCGCTACCGGCGTTACTTACGCAAACGGCGGCAAAATATGCGGCGTTAGTCGTAAGTAATTTTGCAAATTTGCGCTTCAGTTGCAGCTGCGAGGTCCTTCGGCGCGAGGGCGATCTGTTTTCCGCGCACGCCCGCGCTAACGTAAATTTTCTCCTGCGTTAGCGCTTTTTCATCGATGAAGGTGCGGAAGTGCTTTTTCATCCCAAGCGGCGAGCAACCGCCCCTGATGTAGCCCGTGACCTTTTGCAAATCCTTCAAATCCATCAGCTCGCAACGCTTCGCACCGCAGATGTGCGCGAGCGCCTTGAGATCCAAATTTAAATCGCCCTGCAGGCAGGCTACGACATATTCGTGATCCGCCGTGCAAACTATCGTTTTATAAACCCGCTCGATCGGCTCGTTCACGCTGTTTGCAACATGCACCGCGTCTAAATTTAAAGGATCAACCGCATATTCTTTGATCTCGTATGGGATTTTCAGACCGTCCAGTACGCGCGCTGCGTTCGTCTTTGAGCTCATTTCGCCTCTTTTCTTAAATTTAATAGCGGATTTTGTTTTCTTTCAGGAAATCGCGCAGATCTTCGTATTCGCTCTGATCGAAATAGCGCCATTTACCGGGCTTTAGCGTCCCAAGCGTCATTCTACCGAATGCCGTGCGCTTAAGCTCCACGACGTCCAGATCGAAATAGCCGAAAAATCTACGCAGTTCGCGATTTTGACCTTCGTTGATGATCGCCTTTATCTTCGTATAACCGCCGCTGCTAGGCATTATGCGATAGCCCAAAAAGGGCTTAAATTCCATCGATTTTATCTTGCTTTTGGCGTGCGCGCCCTTGCTCGCGTCTGCGGCGAAAAAGCCCTCGCGGATCGCCGTTACGACCTCATCCCCTACCTCGCCTTTTACCTTTAGATAGTACTCTCGCTCGATGTCGCTATTCATCAGCGCCGTGGCGATCGCCGGCGCGTCGGTTAGTAGCAAAAGCCCTTCGCTTGCGAAATCCAAACGCCCTACGCTAACAAATCTACTAAACCCTTCCGGCAAGCTATCGTAAATCGTCCGCCTGCCGCGATCATCCTTTTTAGTAACTAACTCGCCTTTGCGTTTGTTATAGACGATCATCGTAAATTCTGTTTTAGGCTTGATGAGGCGCGAGCCGATGCGGATCTTCTCCTCGCCGCTAACCTCTATAAAATCGCTAACGACGCGGCCGTTAATGCTAACCTTGCCCTGCTTGATCAGCTCATCCGCCTCACGGCGCGAGTAGGCGGTGTTATGAGAGATAAATTTATTCAGACGCATCTTTTGCATTATTTTAGCCCCAAGCTCGTTAGATCGTGAATGTGCAAGATCCCCGCGGGCACGCCGTTTTCGACTACGGGCAGGACTTGAATTTTAAACTGCTCGATCAAATTTAGCGCGTCTATTGCGAGCATATTTTTATCGTCCAGCATTTTAGGATTTTTGGTGGCATATTTTAGCGCGCTGTCATTGATGTCAAAATCCTCTCGCATCAGCGCGCGGCGCAGATCGCCGTCGCTCAAGATCGCCTCGAGCGCGCCCTTTTCGTTCACTAACAAGACGGTGCCGAGCTTTCCGTGAGTCATAACGTCGATAGCTTGTTTTAGGCTGGCGTTACGGCTTGCGACCGGTAAATTTTTGCTTTGCATCACATCTTTTACTTTGACGAAAAGCCGTTTACCGAGGCTGCCGCCTGGGTGAAAATTTGCAAAATCCTCCTTGCCGAATCTGCGCTGTCTCATCAAACAGATCGCTAACGCGTCTCCTAACGCAAGTGTTAGCGTCGTAGAAACCGTCGGTGCGGCGCCTAGCGGGCAGGCCTCTTTGACGATATTTAGGCTTATGAACTCGTCGCAAACCTTGCCGAGCGAGCTATTTTTATCGCGCGCCATCGCGATGATCTTCACGCCGAAGCGTTTGAGGTGTGGCAGAATTCTAACCAACTCCTCGCTCTCGCCGCTAAAACTGATCGCAAGCACCATGTCGTCCTTGCCAATCATACCCAGATCGCCGTGCAGCGCCTCCGTAGGATGGACGAAAAACGACGGCGTGCCGGTACTGGCAAGCGTCGCAGCGATCTTAACGCCTATGTGGCCGCTCTTACCCACGCCGGTGACGATCACCTTGCCCTTGCAAGCAAGGATCAAGTTTACAGCTCGCTCAATTTCACCGCCGATAAGATCCGCATGCCGCAAAAGCTCCGCTCCTTCGAGCCTCAGCACCTCTCGTGCCGTATCTAAAATTTCACTCATTCAACCTTCTTTTTAAAATTTGCTTTCATTTTGCGCCTCTTTGCGCCACGCTTAAATTTACGCTAGCTAAAATTTCACGCCTTTGAAATTTGCGCCATAAAATTTTAATCCGCGAAATTCTGCGCCGCTTCGTTCGTATAGCTGCGGGCTTGCTAGATGCTCTTTAAATTTTGCTTTACGCCGAAATTTTGCGCTCGAAATTTTATTCGCCGCTTTAAAATTTCGCGCTGCAAGACCTGCTTACATCGCAAAATTTCAAGCTCGAGAGCTCACCCACGCCATTAAAATTTCACTTGCCCGCCGCAGATCAAAGTCGCCCCTGCTCACTAAATTTAGCCGCGCCTACATCAAATAAATCACCGGCACGATGGTCGGATATTTTTTGATCTTTCTAAAGATATGCTTTCGCACAGCCTGGCGGATCTTGCCCTCCAGCGCCCAGTGATCGAGCAGAATTTCATCTTTTAAATTTGCCAAAAACTGCTCGATGATGCCCTGCATCTCCTTGGTAAAGTGCGCCGTTTGATTATCGGCGACGAGCCCGTAGGTGATGACGCGCGTCTGAATGAGCCTCTTTTCGTTTTTGTCGATCTGCGCGATGATGACCGCGACGCCCGCATCGGCTAAATTTTGGCGGTGTTTGACGATCTCGTCGGAGATCTGCTTGTTGATCTGATTGTCGATAAAGACTTTGCCCGTCTTGACGGTCTTGACGCGCTTTAGATATTTTTCGCAAACCTCCATCTGATCGCCATCGTTCATCAGATAGATATTTTTCTCCTCGATGCCGCACTCCATCGCAGTCTCTTTGTGTTTTACGATATGGTTGTACTCGCCGTGCACGGGTAGGAAAAATTTCGGCTTTATTAAGCGCAGCATGAGTTTTTGCTCCTCGATCGAGGCGTGCCCGCTTACGTGTATCTCGCTGAAGTCCTGATACGCGACCTTCGCGCCGCTTTTTAGCAGGTAGTTAAGCACGGTCGAGACGCTGCTTTCGTTGCCCGGGATCGCCTTGGCGCTGATGATTACTTGATCGGTGGATTTGATTTTAATGTATTTGTGCTCGTCCGTCGCCATGCGGTACAGTGCACTCATCGTCTCTCCCTGCGAGCCAGTAGTAACGATTAAAACCTCATTATCGGGGTATTTGGAGACCTGATCGGCATCGACAAAGATCTTTTTGTCTAAATTTACGTAGCCGAGCTCCATCGCGGTAAATAAATTTCGCTCCATGCTTCGTCCGATGACGCAGACCTTGCGGCCATATTTTACGCCGCGCTCTATAGCCTGATAGACGCGGTGGATGTTTGAGCTGAAGGTACTCATTATCACTCGCCCCTTACAGCTTGAGAATATCGTATCAAAGGTCTTGCCTACCGAGCTTTCGGACTTTGTGATCCCCTCTTTGTGCGAGTTTGTGCTATCGCTCATCAAAAGCATAACTCCGCGATCGCCGTAATACGCTAGGCGGTTCAGATCGGTCGGATAGCCGTCAATCGGCGTGTGATCGATCTTAAAATCGCCCGTATGGATGATTGTGCCCGCCTTCGTCGTGATCGCAAGCGCGCTTGCATCGATAATCGAGTGCGTTATGTGGATAAACTCGACCTCAAAATCACCGATCTGATAAAGCTGGCGCTTCTGCACGGGGCGGAAGTAGCTACGCTCGGCTTTAAGGCCGTGCTCTTCGAATTTATTGCTTATCATCCCCAAAGGAAGCGGCGTAGCGTAGATCGGGAATTGAAATTCTTTGAAAAAATATGGCATCGCGCCGATATGATCCTCATGCGCGTGGGTGATAATGATGCCCTTGATCTTATTTTTTATCTTACGGACGTAATCAAAATCAGGGATCAAAATATCCACGCCAAGCATACTCTCCTCGGGAAAGCTCATACCCACATCGACGATAATCGCGCTCGTATTGGTCTCAAAAACGGTCATATTCGCGCCGATCTCGCCCAGTCCGCCAAGCGGCGTGATACGCACCGTCTCATCGCTGCGATTAGCGTCTTTAAGCGAGTGCAGGCGCTCCTCGTGGATCAGCTTGTTTTGCGCAATCGCATCGTCCATCGCCTTTTGCCACGGCTCGTTGCCCGTGAGGCTCTTTGGCATATTTGAGCGCTTTTTATGCTTTTTCTTTTTCTGGGCGTCCATGGAGCTTGCATCGTCTGCGGCGCTAGGATTTGCGCCTTTTGCGCTGCTGCTATTTGATTTTGCACGACCGTCGCGGTTTAAATTTGAACCGCCCGCGCCGTTTTCGTTGTTTTTTGGGTATGCGCCGCCGAAATGCGCACCATTCGCGCCGTTTGAATGCACGGCGTTTGAACTGCCGTTTGACGAACCACCCGCAGAATTTGATCCCTTATGAGAGCCGTTTTTTGAACCCTTTGAACGAACGGAATTTTGCCCGTTTTTCGCACCTTTATTTTTGCGAGAGCCGTTTTCGTGCTCGCCGCCGAATTCCACATCGCCCGCAGAGCCTTCGCTTGCGATAGATTTTTTTAGATTTTCCTTGCGTTTTTTATAGCGATTGCTTTTTTTGAGTCGTTCGACGCCGTTTTCATTTCTGTTTTCTTCCATCTTTTGCCTTTAAATTTTTAAAAATTTCTAAAAAAAGGGTGGAATTTAACTCGTGCGCCCGAACCGCGGGCGGAATTTTCAAATTTAAAAAGATCTCTTCGGCTAAGCCTCTATCAAATTTTGCGCTTAAATTTTTAATAAGCGTCTTTCGCGGCGCACTGAAAGATACGCGCAAAAAGCTTTTAAATTTCTCGTATTCATCGAGACTTTGGAAACGGGCGCAACTTGTTACGCCGAGGCCGTCTGCGTTTATCTCGACGCCGGACTTAAAATTTTTGCCTTTTACGAGCCTGATCACCGACGAAGTTACCTTCGGCGCAGGCTCGAAGCAGCCAGGCTCAACGTCGAATAGAAGCTCGCAACCGCCCGCGAGATCGGCTAGGATCGAAAGAGCGCTAAAATCGCTCTGCCCGGCTCTAGCGCAGAATTTTAAAGCGACCTCCTTTTGGATCATCACCAAAAATCCGCTGCACAACTCATCGTCGATCGCCTGCAAAATCATCTTTGTAGCGACGTAGTAGGGCAAATTTGCGACCAAAAAATATTCGCCGCAGCCAAGACCCCGCTGCTGCCAAATCCGCAAAGTATCGCCCAAAACGAGCTCAAGCTCGCCGCTAGCAATCTGCTGGGCAAATTTAGCGCTTAAAATTTGATATAAATCTTCATCTATCTCGAAACTTTTTAATCTGTAAAATTCCAAAAGCTTGCGAGTTAAATCACCTAAGCCAGCCCCGATTTCAACGACATTCTGTACATTCTCGGGAATCGCTTGGATGATCTTGCTTAAAACGGTTTCGTCTTTTAAAAAATTTTGCCCGAACTCTTTTTTCGCCCTAATCATCGCGAGAGTCTAGCCAAATTTTACTTATAAAGTCATTATGTTAAGTAAAATTTAGCTAAAATCATAAAAAATTTTATTCCGAAGGGCTGCTTTGAATAGATTCGCAAAACGCATAATCCCATGCCTAGATGTCAAAGACGGACGGGTGGTAAAGGGCGTAAATTTCGTAGGTCTCGTAGATGCGGGCGATCCGGTCGAGATAGCCAAACGCTACAATGAGGAGGGCGCGGACGAGCTATGCTTCCTCGATATCACGGCGTCGCACCTTGAGCGCGATACGATCGTGGACGTCGTGGAACGGGTCGCGCGCGAGCTTTTTATCCCGCTGACCGTGGGCGGCGGCATCCGCACGATCGATGATATCTCGCGCCTACTAAACGTCGGCTGCGACAAAATAAGCCTCAACTCCGCCGCGATAAAAAATCCAAATTTGATTGACGAAGCCGCAAATAAATTCGGCTCGCAATGCGTCGTCGTCGCAATCGACGCGAAACGAAATTCAAGCGGCAATTTACGCGACGCGACACGGAATTTGAACGCAAATTTACGCAATGAAGCACAGAATTTTAGAGAGACTTCACGCAGCTCGCAGGATGAAATTTTAACTGGGAACGGCGAACTTTGCGGCTATAGCGTGTTTATAAACGGCGGCAGGCTGGATACCGGCAGGGACGCGCTTGCTTGGGCGAAAGAGGCGCAGGAGCGCGGCGCGGGAGAAATTTTACTCACATCGATGGACTGCGACGGCGTTAAAAACGGATTTGAGTTAAATTTAACGCGGATTTTTAGCGCGCTTGATATCCCTGTGATCGCAAGCGGCGGCGCGGGTAAAATGGAGCACTTCAAAGACGCATTTTTAGCGGGCGCGGACGCATGCTTGGCAGCGTCGATTTTTCACTTTAGAGAGATCGAAATTAAGGCGCTTAAGGCATATTTGCAGAGGCAAGGCGTTGAGGTGAGGTTGTAAATTTTAGCCAAATTTGATGCATTTGGCTAAAATTTGCTGTATAAAATTTAACCAACCAAATAGCTTAATTTAGGAAGCTATTTTATCGTATATAAAGATCGCAGCTTCCTGCCAACTCTTTTTAAGATCTGGGTCGTATTTTACCCCGATATGTTCCTTACCTAAATCACAAGCTTTTTTGAGATATTTTTTCGCCATTTCCTTGCGCCCAAGACTATAATAATCTTCTCCCGCTCCTTTGCAAGCGGCCCATTCATTTTCGCCAGTATCGCAGGCTTTTTGAAAATATACTACCCTTTTTTTCTTTATCCGTCATTCTATACAAAACTCCAAGACCGCTACAACCTAAACTCACTCTATTATCGCACGCCTTAGTAAGTAGCTCTTCGGCTTTTTTATCATCAAACTCTTTGATGTATTGTAGTCCCGCTTGGGCGCAAGCCGAATAGACATTTCCGCCGCAAGCTTTTTCATATAGCTCCATAGCCTTAGCAGCGTCTTTTTCAAACATTATACCAAGCTGATACATGCCCGCCAGAACATTGCATTTCTCCATATCTCCGCCTTCGCAAGCCTTTTGAACTCCTGTTGCGTCATCTAGCATATTTGTAAAAGCAAACTGAGCAACCAATATTAGCCCAATGGCAACTTTACTAAAATTTACTATTTTCATTTTTTCTCCTTATAGAAATTTACTTTTTCACGTTAAAAAAATCATCCGGACCTTCCAGCACCGATGAACAAAACTGCCTTTTAAGTTCGTCAGGCATCTGCAAGCCGGTTTTTAATTTCATCATTATATACGTTCTTCTAAGCTCGTTATCTTCTTGCTTCAGCCTTTCTTTCGCGAGCCTTACTAGCTTATCGCAACTGTTGGGGCTAGTTAATGAAAAGTCCTTATTGTCGTCTGAACCACGACTTATCGCATCCCACAGTATAACAAGACAGATAAAAATAAATACATTTTTCAAAAAATTAAGCATATGCCCTCCTAAGCCATGATTTTTTAGCCGTAATAATACCCCCCCCCCCTGAGAAATTGCTTAAATTTATTTTAATTTCATTTGATACTTTGCGACGTTAAAATTTCAAAATTTAGCCTTAAATTTATCGTCATTTTGCTATAATTATAGAAAAACGACGAAAGCGTGAATGTGTAAAATGATAATCTCTGCGGGACAAAATGAAATATTCCCCTTTTCCCTGCCCATGGGCGTAGGGCTAGTGGATGTGAGTATAAATTTGACTAAATTTTTATGCGAAAATAGAAAAAATTTGCCGAGTGAGATCATTTTCGTGGGTTCTGCAGGGCTATATAAAGAAGGTGAAATTCTAAAAATTTATGAAAGCAGATCGGCTATAAACTGTGAGATATCGGCGCTTTATGAGCTTTCATACTCTCCGATTAGCTATGAAATTCTAGCTAAGAATTCTGCCGATGTTTCATATGAAACAATAACTAATAGCTCAAATTTTATCACGACCGATAAAAAATCCGCGCTAAAATTCTTTGAGCGAGGTTATTTTTTAGAAAATATGGAATTTTTTGCGGTTCTTAAGGTAGCACAAAAATTTGAAATTCCCGCTTACGGAATTTTTTGTGCGACGAATTTCTGCGATTCAAATGCTCACACGGATTTTTTAAAAAATCACGCCGCTGCAAAAGAAAATTTAACTAAATATCTAAAAACTAAGGCATTAATTTGAAAAATATCTTTGATTTTACGATGAAAGAACTTGAAAATTTCGTCGAACCAAAATTTAGAGCCAAGCAAATTTACGAATGGGTTTACAAAAAGAACGTGGATGAGTTCGCACAAATGCTAAATCTACCAAAAGAGATCCGTCAAAGTTTAGCTCAAAATTTTTATTTAGATCCACTTGAATGCGTCAGATCCGAAACAAGTAGCGATGGCAGTATCAAATACCTTTTCACTCTCAAAGACGGCAAGACGATAGAAAGTGTCCTGCTACCGATGAAGGATGAGCTGCGAGATGAAAACGAAAAAGTTATAAGACACGCACGCTACTCAATCTGCGTAAGTTCGCAAGTGGGTTGCAAAATTGGCTGCAGCTTCTGCTTGACAGCAAAAGGTGGTTTCGTACGGAATTTAACTCCAGGCGAAATTGTGGCTCAAATTTGGCTCATCAAGAAAATGAACGCGATCCCGTACGAGCGCCGCGTCAATGTCGTATATATGGGGATGGGCGAACCGCTTAATAACCTAGACAACGTTGCCAAAGCTGTGCAAATTTTAAAAGAAAACGACGGACTCGCCATAGCGACGCGTCGCCAAACGATAAGCACTAGCGGACTTTCTACGCAGATAAAAAAGCTTGGCGAAATGGATCTTGGCGTGCTACTCGCGATCTCGCTGCATGCAGTGGATGACGAACTGCGTGAAAAACTAATGCCGATAAATCGCGCCTACAATATCGCATCGATCATGCAGGCGGTGCGCGAGTTCCCAATCGATCTGCGAAAGCGGGTGATGTTTGAATATCTAATGATCGATGGGATAAATGACCGCTCAAGCGATGCCAAAACGCTAGTGAAGCTTCTGCACGGCATTCGCGCAAAAGTAAATCTGATCTATTTTAATCCGCACGAAGGCTCGAGCTTTGGCAGGCCAAGCCCCGAAAACATGGTGAAATTCCAAGACTATCTCTGCGCGCACGGCATTACTTGCACGATCCGCCAGAGCAAGGGGCTAGATATCAGTGCAGCGTGCGGACAGCTCAAGCAAGGAAACGAGCAAGGTAAAATTCCGGCTCAAAGTGGTATCAGTGCCGATAAAATTTCGAACAAGTAGAGGAAAAATGCGGCGATTATTTTCAGACCGTAAGGCAGATCGGCAAAAAATTTATAAAGGAGTAGCAATGGACGCGTAAAAAATAGTGGATGAGATCGGCGTCTTCTTAGACAGATCGCTGCTTAAAAAATCCTAGATTACAAAGGCGGAAATTGTCCACAAATTCTTTCTAATCTACCCTTAACATTTCGAATTTTCATAGAAATTAACAATTACAATCCAAGTCCCATGCCAATATCTTGCGATATTTCTATTGTTTGTTTTTGTTCTATGCTACGGTCTATACCCAAACCAAGCACCCTCTTGCAATATTCCCCAAAAGAAGCGACTACCGTTTTGCTCCCCATGCTTGCTATCAATGCCGAGCTTTCTAAATTAACAGAGCTTCCCGCCCCGCCCTTTTGCTTAAAAAGAAAATCGGCGTATTCGTCAAATTCTCTTTTAAATATTCCATGTTCTTGATTATATTTCTTAAAAGAATCAACATCGGATTTAAAATCTTTTATGCTACCGCCCAACTTATCTTGAAGCATCCAATATTTATGCGCTCTGAGCTCAAATTTACCGTAATTTTCGCTACCGAAAATAAATATATGAAACCCACCGTCTAGCCAAGCTGAATTATGTGCTTTTATGGCCTTAGCGCTTTTTTCCCAATCTGCATATTTTCTCTTTTCTGAGGATAAATTCTCGAATGCCCTTTTAAACTCTATAAGTAAAAACTTCCCATTGTTGTGTGTTAAGGCATCACCTATTTTTTCTACATCACCATCAAGTGGAGCTATGTCGATGTCCAACAAGCACTGCTTTACAAAATAATACTCTACTGTTTTTTCCCACCACAACATTTTCATCCTTTATTCAAAATTACTAATATTCTAATTATGAATTATAGCCATCGCAAAATAAAATCGTCTTAAAATTTTCAAATAACTACAGATGAGAAATTAATAAATTAATGCCATTGTAAGCACAAAATTTTATAAAAACCAGCAAAAGCAAAATCCTGATCATAAAAATAATCGTCGCCACTTCAAAATTTTATTGAGTTGCTTAAATTTTACCGATTTTAGCAAGATTATAAAACTCTCTTGCGGCGTCAAATTCGCTTTTTATCTCGTATCGTTCGCCGCCTAGTTCGAAGCAAATTGTATTCGCGTGTAGCAACAATCTCGGCGCCCCTGTCGTTCTGATCCGCTCCGTCTCATCCATCTTTTTATCCAATATCCGCTCCGCTTGCTCTCGCGAAAGCCCATACAGCGGTTCTCCCAATATCGGCGTATCCGCGGCAAATAGATGCAGCCTGATCTGATGCTGCCTACCCGTCAGCGGATAGCACTCGATCAGGTTAGCGTCTATGTCCGAGAAATATCGCAGCGGGCGTATCAGCGTGATCGCCTCCTTACCGTCGCGCGATATTTTCATACGAATTTTAAGATCGGCAAACTCGTCGCTAGGAGCGATCGGAGCATCAATCACAAACCCCTCAAAATCCTTTAAAAATTTCAGTTTTTCGCTAAATTTTGCGTATTTTGCAGGCTCAAATTTTTTCAAATTTACACAGCCTGTAGAAGTAGCCGGCATAGATTTAGCCGCAGATAAGGCGCAAGGTTTATGTCCGTTATCCGCGCTACTCATCGCGATAGCGGGTTTAAGCTTATCACTCACGCCGCAGGATAAGGCATCAAATTTAAATCCGCTGCCAACATCGCCAGTAGGAGCGCCGGAATTAAATTTAGCCTGCGCGCCGCCAGATAGAGTGCTGCGCCATAATCTCCTACTCGCACTATTAGACAAGATATTAAATCCAAATTTATTGCCTACTCCTTTTAGAGCTAGTGTATCGCGCAGATCCGACACGTTATCTGGTAAACTCACAGCATCGTCCGCAAATTTTGATCCGCAAATTTCATACGAACCTAGCGCATAGCAATTCTCTATCTCGCCATTGCAAGCAGCACTTTGCAAATCCCCTCGTACGAGCGCTAGATAGCTTTTCATCACCCTACGCTGTTCGAAGCACTCTTTAAGCTCGCGCGCCGCGTCTTTATCCTTAGCGACGATAAGAATTCCGCTGGTTTCTAAATCAAGCCTGTGCGCCACGCACGCGTCCTGCCCGTATAGCGACCAGATCTCGTCATACATATTATAAGGCGAGTTGCGCCCGCTCGGATGGCTTAAAATTCCACTCGGCTTGTCAAATGCCGCAAACGCATCGCACTCAAAGATCGGCTTCAGTCCGCGCGGCTCGCATTTATAATCGATCAAAAAAATTTCTCCGCGAGCAACGGAATTTTTATGCAAATTTTGATCCTCTGCATCGGTTACGCGATGCTTGTCACAGATGCGCTGCGCGGATTTCATATCGTACCCGAGGCTAAGCAGAATTTCGTAAATTTTGCGTCCCTCAAAGCTTCCCAGGCTTCTTTTCTCATAACCCATATTAAACTTTCAGCCCCATTTTTATATAATTTTTGCCATCATTATACAAGAAATTCTAACCGAAAGGCTACTAAAATGGTCGAAAGATACGCAAGAAAAGAGATGTCTGAAAAATGGAGCTTGCAAGCCAAATACGATGCGTGGCTAAAAGTCGAGCTCGCAGCGGTTAAGGCGTGGAATAAGCTAGGTTTAATAAGCGACTGCGATAAAGATAAAATTCTACAAAACGCAAGCTTTAGGATCGAGCGGATAGATGAGATCGAAAAGACCACCAAGCACGACGTGATTGCATTTCTAACGAGCGTGAGTGAGAGTCTTGGGCAGGAGAGCCGCTTCGTGCATTACGGCATGACTAGCAGCGATTGCATCGATACCGCCGTCGCGCTACAAATCAAAGAAAGCATGGAGCTTATCATTGAGGATGTGCAAAATTTAAAAGCCGCGATAAAATCTCAAGCCATGAAGCATAAAATGACACTGATGGTCGGGCGCAGCCATGGTATCCACGGCGAGCCGATCACTTTCGGACTCGTGCTTGCGGTCTGGTATGATGAGATAAATCGCGCGCTAGAGCTTTTGCAACACGCAAAAAGCGTTATCAGCTACGGCAAAATAAGCGGTGCGATGGGGAATTTCGCCCACGCTCCACTAGAGCTGGAAGAGCTAGTGTGCGAATATCTGGGACTAAAGCCCGCTCCCGCATCCAATCAAGTCATCCAGCGCGATCGCTACGCGCAGGTAATGAGCGCACTTGCGATCCTGGCTTCCAGCTGCGAAAAGATCGCTATCGCAATCCGCCACTATCAACGCACCGAGGTTTATGAGGCAGAGGAATTTTTTAGCCCAGGTCAAAAGGGCTCTAGCGCGATGCCACACAAACGAAATCCTGTGCTTAGCGAAAACGTAACGGGGCTATGCCGTATGATCCGCAGCTTCGCAATACCCGCGATGGAGGACGTAGCGCTATGGCACGAACGCGACATCAGCCATAGCTCAGTCGAGCGATTTATCCTCCCTGACGGCTTTATAACCGCCGATTTTATGCTAAATCGCTTGACAAGCTTGATCGAAAAACTGCTCGTATATCCTGAAAATATGATGAGAAATCTAAATTTAACCGGTGGGCTCGTGTTTTCGCAACGCGTGCTGCTAGAGCTGCCTAAACGAGGAGTTAGCAGAGAGGATGCTTATAAAATCGTGCAGCGTAATGCGATGAAGGTCTGGGCGGATCTGCAAGAGGGCAAAAAAGCTATAGATGAGCAAGGACATAGCCTATTTTTGCAAAATCTGCTAGCAGATACAAAGCTACGAGAAAAGCTAAGCGAAAGCGAGATCAAAGAGTGCTTTGACTACGGATATTACACCAAAAATGTGGATGGAATTTTCAAGAGAGTTTTTGGGTAATGATTAAGTCCAGATATTACAAATTTTTAAATTTATTAAACAAATATAGTTTTAAGCGAGCTTGCTTGACATCATCATCGGAAGCATCAGATACATTTAAATTAGCCAATGAAAAACTAAAAGAATTTTTTGGCGACGATAAAGTTAACAAGTATGCCTTAATTGGAGTTAATGGCACTGAGCAAACTCATATTGTAAAAGGAATATGTCAAATAGATACTATAAACAATAAAAATTTACGAGATATTTTAGAAAAACATAATATAAAATTTCAAAATTGTGAATTTGGATTTTTAAATATAAATGATTTTAAAAATATAGAATTTCATAATTGTAAAATTGAAATGTTTAACTCTAATATATCTGATACAAATATAAAAGAAAAATTAGTTTTTACAAAGTGCGAATTCTATTCAAAATCATATAATATAGATTTTGCTCCGACAAATTTTAAAAATATTGTTTTTCAAGACTGTATTTTTAAGTCTAATATAAATATAAGAAGTGTTAAATTTCAAAATATAGCTTTTAACGATTGTACTATTTATGGTGATTTTATAGCTAACGATTGCATTTTTGAAAATATAAATTTTGAAAATAACAAATTTTACGGCTTTACTAATTTTAAAAACACTATTTTTAAAGATAATGCCTACTTTAATAATTCAGAGTTTAAGAAATTTGCAGATTTTCATGAATGTGAATTTAAAAAATTAGCTTCCTTTTATGGGATAAGATTTTATAAAACGCCAAATTTTAGCAGTGTATCTTTCATGAAAAGACCAATTTTAATTAATATGAAATTTGATTCGCATAGTTTTAGTAGTATAAAACGAGATTGCGATGATGAGATAACAAGAAGACTTCAAAATAAGAAAGAAGCTACCGAAACAGAAATTTATCAAAAAGTCTATTCTGACTTTAGAAACTCGTTTTCTATACTGAAACATACATTAAATGAAAATGGGAATTTAATAGATGCGAGCAACCATCACAAAGCAGAGCTTTATTGTAAAGAAATGGGGCTTGATTATGAAATTAAAAACGATGAAAAAACAAGAGTAAATTTTAACAAAAGTATAAGCTTATTTGAAAAAAGAAATATAAATTATTTATATTCTAAAGTACTTTTAATCGTGTTTGTAATTATTATAACCACCTCTTTATTATTTTTGAAATTATGTAAAAAATTCGAATTTTTAGAAAGTTTTGTGTATTCATTAGTCGGTAGCATTGTATTATATGGAATATATATAGTAATCGCAGGACTTATATATAGTATATTTAATATAAAATACTTTATTAATCTTATAAAGATCACATTATTTAAAATGAAATTACCGGATATAACCAAATGGATTGAAGTGTTGCAATTGTATCTATACCGAGAAACTAGTGATCATCATACAAATTTAAATAAAATTTTTCACTTTACTTTGCTAATGATTGTAAGCTATGGGTTCTGTTTATTGTGTATTAATACAACTAGTAAAATTATATATAGGAATAGTTTAAACGAAATAATGTATTTTTATTTGAATTTAATAATGCTTGCCTTACTTATATTTATACCAATACTTAATAGTAAAAAGATAAGCGACGCAAGCACTTTAGCAATTACATTTTTATTTGCTATTTTTATATTAACTATTTTTATCTTACAAAATATATCATACATAACTTTTAGTGTTTTGCTATATATACTTATTTTATCTTTTACATATTTTATTTTTACTAGAAGTAGCAACTTAGCAGTTATCCTAATGAAAATTATTGCGTATGCCGGATTTATTATAGTATTATTAAATAGTCCAGAGCTTATAAATCCAACATTAAGCATATTTAATAGAGAGAATATAGAAAATAAAATTTTGTCAGAAGAGCTTGCTAAAATAGATTATAAAGATTTAGCAAATTTAACAAGACTATCGTTTGGAGATTATAATATTGACGAAAACGTAACATTTTTAGAAAGTAATATAGTAAATCAAAAAGAGCTTATTATAGCCAACAAAGCAACGTTAGAGAATGTTTTGGGCCTTTTATTTCGAAAGGATGAAAAAGAGGAATTGAATAAAATTCTAAAAAATCTTTCTAACAAAGACGATTTAAATACAACACTCAAAGAACCTAAAAATAGAGGCATTGCGCTAGATTTGATATTTGTAGCAAATAAAGTATATAAGCGCGACCTCTATGATATGGAAATAAGTGATAAATTTAGGCTAAAATTTGGTTTTGCTGATGAAAAAGAGATCCAAAAAGAGATAGATTTGGTAATTGATGCTCTTACAAAGATTAAAGGCGCATTACAAAAACTAGCCCCTATCGTAGAAAAGCAAAAAATTTATCTTGATATTTATAAAGCTATAAGACTAGATGAAATCAACTCACAAACATATAAATCGATATATATTTTATACGTTATTATTATGATTTTATGTTTATATTCTCTAACTAAAACAGCGCGCAAAAACTCGATTATATCATAAGAACAAGAGTTGCGTTTTTGATATTGATGGCTAAAACTATATGTTTTACATAAATTTGGTACGAAAATATTCTAGGTAGTTTAAAACCAATCTTAAAAAATTTTAAAAGAGAGGAAAATGAAAGTAAAAAAACGAAATAGATGCACCGAGAAGCTTGACGTAAGTAAGATCAAGATATACGAGTGGATCAGTCGCAGAACTTAAAACGTGAACTTTGGCGAGCTTGAGGTGGATGCAAAAATTTAATTTTGCGATATGATCGGTACGGAAGAGATCCAACAAACCCTCATCAAAACGGTCCTCAAAAAGATTGGCATCTACAGGCATAAAAACGCTGCGGGCAGTACCATTTTATAGCTGCTTGTAAAATTAGCGCAGAATTTGGATCTAAGTTAGCTTTGTAGCTCAATCCAACTAATAATTATTTGGAATTTAAAACGGATGGAGCGAGAGTTCGTTCGCACCATCCTGCGCTAGTACGTTAGAATTTTTAAAATTTAAAGTTATACCCTAGATAGAGCCCGTGGTTAGTCTCATATACCTTGTCTACATCCTCTCCGAGCTTACTGGCCTTGTACCTCGTGTAGTCCGCTTTATAGCCAAACTCGATCTCGTTATGCTCGTCAAAGTTATATAGTCCACCCAGTCTTGCGCCGATTGCCCAACCAGGCAGAGTCTTTGAAAGCGAATCGCTGCTTCCGTCAGATTCGTCATATGAATAAATTTTATATTTCAAAAATGAAACTCCCGTATAAGCGCCCGCTACAAGTTTAAAGCCGTTTGTAATCTCAGGCGTAAAATCCCCGCCTACGAGCAAGCTGTGCTTATTCCACTCGTGTTTAAATATGATGTCCTCGTCAGTGCCAGTTTTCGAAGCTTTGAAATCATACAAGTACTCGCCGTACGCCCTAGCTATACCAAAATCATAGCCGCCTTTAAAGCCGAGCGCAGCCTGCCCCTTATTATCTTTATTCGTGCCAGAATCTTCCTCGTCAGACCATTTAGTAGTGATGCTGGATTTAAAAGAATAATCTCCCTCGATACCTAAAAATATCCCCTCGCCAAAGCTTGAACTCACGCATACCGTAGCGGCAAACGCCGCGATTAAAATTTTGTTTTTCACATTTTCTCCTTATAATTTATAATTTCGGGCTTTCCGCCGCCGCTTTGCCATTTTACCGCTTGCTATCTTTGAGCGTCTTCCGCCAAGCTCCCTCATAAGCACGTTTAAAATTTGCTGATTATAATATCCTTTTTTTGAAATTTCGATGAATTTCGCGACAAGACTTGGAATTTTATCTCACTCGCCTTGGATAAAATTTTATCTCGTTTGCTAAGGATAGAATTCTATCTCGATTGCCAGCACAGAATTCGACGAAATTCTACGCCGCCTCCCTTGAGCAGTTAGCAAATTTAAATGTTGGGTGTCATTAAAAAATAATCTGTGATGAAATTTAAAGCGCTTACTTAGTTGTTCGTTTTTATGTATAATTTAAAATTTACACACGAGATAAGTGCCGTGTTACCGATAGTAACTGCACTTTTAAAAATTTAAGACGATTTGATTTGGAATTTATAAAATTCCCGCCTCATTTTTGTATCATAAGCCAAATCCAAAAAAGGAGTATCTATGGAAGAACACAAAGTGGAGTTACGCAACTCCCGCTTACAAGGACCACTGGACTCAGACGTAGACGAGCTGGGTTTAGACAGGCTAACCGACACCGTGCCGTTTCCTAAGCGCGGTGTCATCATTATGGCGATTGCCGCTGCTGTGGGCTTTGCGCTATATGCCGCGTTACCATTTGAGCCTAATGTCAAAAAAGGCCTTGCGTTACTTGCTTTTATCGCGATTATGTGGCTTACAGAGGCCGTGCATATCACGGTAACCGCGCTTATGGTGCCGGTGCTTGCGGTAGCTATCGGACTTGGTAAATTCGCTAAAGATGGCACTTTCACGGCTGCCACCATCAAAAGCACGCTTGCAAATTTTGCAAACCCTACGATCTTTACCTTTTTCGGCGGTTTTGCTCTGGCAACGGCTCTGCATATGCAAAAGCTAGACAAAAAGATCGCGATGTGGCTAATCGCCCGCGCAGGCGGTCGCTTGGGTGTAGCTGCGATTTTAATCTGCCTTGCTACGGCGATCCTTTCGATGTGGGTTTCAAATACCGCAACTGCTGCGATGATGCTTCCGATCGCGCTTGGAATTTGCGCCAACATGGACGAGAGCAAAGATCGCGGCACGCTCGTGTTTTTGCTTTTAGGCATCGCGTATTCTGCAAGCATCGGAGGTCTGGGCACGCTCGTGGGATCTCCGCCAAATTTAATCGTGGCTCAAGCCTTGCACTACAGCTTCGCGGACTGGATGAAGGTAGGTTTGCCGCTAATGTGCGTGATGCTACCGATAATGCTTGTGGTGCTTTATATAATTTTCAAGCCGAATTTAAGCCATAAAATAGAGATGGATCTAGAGCATATCCCTTGGACGCGCGAGCGCATTATTACGATCGTCGTATTTGCTCTAACAGCGCTTGGCTGGATATTTTCAAAGCAAATTTCAGCCCTTGTGGGCTTTAAAGTGGATGATGCTTACGTCGCCATCTGCTCGGCAGTCGTAATCGTCATATTAGGGCTTGCTAAATGGCATGACATCGCCGAAAACACCGAGTGGGGCGTGCTGCTGCTTTTTGGCGGCGGACTTACTTTAAGTGCGGTTTTAGGCGATTCCGGAGCCTCTAAGGTGCTTGGCGATCTAGTCGCGCACACTTTCGGCGGAGCGCCTACTTACATCGTACTTTTGGTAACGGCGGTTTTCATCATCTGCCTTACGGAATTTACGAGCAATACCGCCTCTGCTGCACTTTTAGTACCTGTATTTGCGGGAGTAGCGGCTCAGATGGGGCTACCGAAAGAAACTCTTACTATAGTAATCGGTGTGGGCGCAAGCTGCGCGTTTATAATGCCGGTAGCGACGCCGCCGAATGCTTTAGTTTTCGGCACGGGACGCATTCGCCAGGCGGAAATGGTACGAAGTGGTGGAATTCTAGCGATATTCTCCGCGTTTTTGGTTTCGGGATACGCGTATATTTTTTACTCGTAAAATTACGTCAAAATTTTATAGTCCGGGTATCTGCTCGGACTAAATATATTTCTAAGATATATTTTTAAACTCCTAAATTTTCGGAATTTTTATAAAAAAATTCTGATTTAATACTATTTTAATCAGTTATCTGTATAATATGCATATTTTACGGAAAGAAGAATTTATGGATTTTGATTTTATAGCTAAATTTAGCCCGATGTTCGTAAAGGCGGGAATTTTAACGCTGAAGCTCGCATTTTACGGGATTTTACTATCCATCATCATCGGTTTTATCTGCACGCTAATAAAATATAAAAGATTGCCTCTATTAAGCCCGCTCGTGAGCGCATATATCGAGCTGTCGCGCAATACTCCGCTTTTAATTCAGCTATTTTTTCTATACTACGGCTTGCCGAAGCTGGGCATTCAAATTTCAGGCTTTACCTGCGCGATTGTAGGTCTTGCGTTTTTGGGCGGAAGCTATATGAGCGAGAGCTTTAGGCTCGGTTTTGAGGCGATAAAAAAATCCCAGATCGAAAGCGCGATGAGCCTAGGCCTTAGCGAAGCACAGATAGTGTTTTACGTCGTGCTGCCGCGCGCCTTTGCGATCGCCCTGCCCTCCATCAGCGCAAACATAATCTTTCTGCTTAAAGAAACCTCGATCGTTAGCATCGTAGCACTCGCCGATCTCGTTTATGCCGCAAAGGACGTGATCGGGCTGTATTACAAGACGAACGAGGCACTGTTTATGTTAAGCGTTTCGTATCTGATCATAATCCTGCCGCTTTCGCTAGCGCTTACGCTGCTTGAAAAGCGCCTTGCGTATATGAGAGGCTAGCGATGGAACTCTTAAGCGGCGAAAATTTAATCAGGCTTCTTGGCGGGCTTGGGGTCACGCTGCAAATCGCGCTCATCTCGATCGCGATTTCTCTTATTTTAGGCTTGGTGCTTGGAATTTTAATGGCCTCGGGGCGTAGAGCCTTATACATCCCGCTTAAAATTTGCCTGGAGATCGTGCGCATCATGCCGCCTATCGTTTGGCTATTTATCGTATATTTCGGCGTGAGCAAGGCATTTGGCATTCACATCTCAAATATCGCGGCTTCGATCATCGTCTTTAGCATCTGGGGCGTTTTTGAGATGATGGATCTGGTGCGCGGCGCCGTGCTTAGCATCCCCAAGCATCAGTTCGAAAGCGCCGAAGCGCTCGCATTTAGCAGATCTCAAATTTATCTCTACGTCATCCTGCCGCTTGCGATGAGGCGCCTAGTGCCCGCGACGATAAATTTATTCAGCAGGATGATAAAAACAACCTCGATCGCCGTGCTAATCGGCGTCATCGAGCTCGTCAAGGTCGGACAGCAGATCATCGAAGTAAATGTCTTCCGCGACAATTACGCGCCGCTAATCATCTACGGAGCGATATTTTTCGTATATTTTTTGATCTGCTATCCGATCTCGGCGCTTTCGAAAAAACTAGAAAACAGGTGGAGCTGATGGAAATTTTAAAAATCGATAAAGTCAATAAATTTTACGGCGAGCTGCACGCGCTAAAGGAGATCAGCCTTAGCGTCGCGCAGGGCGAGGTCGTAGTGATCCTGGGTCCTAGCGGCTGCGGCAAAAGCACCCTACTTCGCACAATCAACGGGTTAGAGCCGGTACAAAGCGGAAATTTTATAATCGAGGGCGAGCGGATCGATCAAAATTTCACAGACTGGCGCAGAATCAGGCAAAAGATCGGCATGGTCTTTCAAAGCTACGAGCTTTTCGACCACTTAAACGTGCTACATAACATAATCCTAGGTCCCGTGAAAGTCCAAGGCGTACCGCGCGAGCAAGCTGTAGAGCTAGCCAGGCATTGGCTCAAAATCGTAGGACTAGAAAATAAAGAGCGAGCCTACCCCAAAGAGCTTAGCGGCGGGCAGAAGCAACGTATCGCCATCGTACGAAGCCTTGTGATGAAGCCTAAGATCATGCTTTTTGACGAGGTTACCGCAGCACTTGATCCCGAGATCGTGCGCGAGGTGCTCGACGTAATGCTAAATCTCGCCAAAGAGGGGCAGACGATGCTAATCGTAACGCACGAGATGGGCTTTGCGCGCGCCGTAGCCGATCGCATAGTTTTTATGGACGACGGGCATATAGTGGAGATTAACGAACCGGAGGCGTTCTTTACCGCTCCGAAGAGCGAGCGCGCGAAGAAATTTCTAAATATGTTCGAATTTAAAAAATAAATTTTAATAAAGGAGAAAAGGATGAAAAAAACGCTAAGCACGCTTTTTATCTTAGGTGCGTTATTTTTCGCAGGTTGCAACGACGAGGGCAAAGGCTCCTCAAATTCCGCGCAAGGTTCCGCCGCGCCGCAAAGTTATATCGACGGGATTAAAAAGCGCGGCGTGGTAAGGATCGCGGTTTTCGGCGATAAGCCGCCGTTTGGCTATATCGACGAGACGGGAAAAAACGCGGGATATGATGTGTATTTTGCAAAACGCATCGCAAAGGAGCTTTTGGGCGATGAGAGCAAGGTGCAGTTCGTGCTCGTAGAGGCCGCCAATCGCGCGGAATTTTTGGCGTCGGATAAGGTCGATATCACGCTTGCAAATTTTACCGTCACGCCGGAGCGCAAAGAGGTCGTGGATTTCGCGCTGCCGTATATGAAGGTAGCCCTCGGCGTTGCAAGCCCGAATGGCGATATCACCGACGTTTCGCATCTTAAAGACAAAACGCTTTTAATCAACAAAGGTACGACCGCAGATCTGTATTTTACGAAAAACCATCCCGAGATTAAGCTTTTAAAATTTGACCAAAATACCGAGACTTTCGGTGCGATGCTGGACGGCAGGGGCGATGCGATCGCGCATGATAATACGCTTTTGTTTGCGTGGACGAAATCGAACCCGGGCTTTAAAGTGGGTATCCGCTCGCTGGGCGATCAGGACGTCATCGCGCCTGCGGTCAAAAAGGGCAACGACGAGCTTCGCAAATGGCTTGACGATCTAATCGTAAAGCTCGCGGGCGAGAAATTTTTCCACGCCGACTACGATGCGACGCTAGCGCCGGTATACGGCGACGACATCAAGGCTGACGACGTCGTAATCGAGGGCGGGAAGCTATAAATTTAGATTTGCCGTCTAGTTTAGCAGGGCAATCTTACTAAGCCCCGCAACCTTGCAGCGACGCTAGCGCCGTAGCTTTACCAAAACGGCGATTGTAAACGCCCATAGGCGGCGAGCGCTTCTATACGCTAGCTAAATTTATCGATCTAGCGGCAAAATTTTGCTTCCGCACGATAAATTTAGCCGTCGGGTAAATTTTAGCCGAGATGGAATGCAGCCTAGCGCGGATCGTCGCGGCAAATTTTAAGTCGCGCGCGGCGGCGTAAAATTTCAAGCAATAGTAGAATTCTAACGCAAACTGCTCGTGCGGTAAAATTTATGCCGCATGAGCGATGATAAATCGCAAGCGCCCGCTCGTTAAACGGATCGGGAATTTTAAAATTTATCGGCTCATGCAGCCTGCGAAGTCTTATACGAACGCCTCCCGCGTGCGTTCCATCTTTCGATTGGCTCGTGCGAAAGAGCGATCGCACATCCGCCCAAATGCACAATCTGCGCAACGCATCCATTTCCACGCTCAGCTACACAGCGCATCCGTGCCGCTGTCGCTAAGCCTGCGATCCCGCGCGCTATGTTCTATCTGTGTGTCGCCAGAGCCGTATATGGCCCGCCCCCGTCATACTCCACAGCGCCGCCACTTGCCTCATTCGCTCCAAATTTTACGGTTCAAATTTAGCTCGCTCACGATACCCACAAGCGCGCCGATCTCATCTACGTAAAGCTCTATCGTGGCGTCCTGCTTTAGCGAGCAGTCGATTCTAGGCTCGAAATTATCGCGCCAGGTCTCGATCGCCACGTAAATTTTATCCTCCCTTAGCACCGCGTTTATCTGCGAGCCCAGTCTTAGATAAACCTCCGTCAGTCGCTGCATCAAAAGCGGTGTCAGAGCGTATCTCGCACCTACCTGATCGGTCGTATAGACGTCGAAAAACTCCTCAAATTTCACGTCGTCCATATTCGCTCGCTGCCCGTATTTGCGCAGATTTCGCGAGTTTTTGTGACATACCCGCACCTCGCAGTTAAGCCTTTTGTGAAAATCCGCGACGAAAAGCACTCCTTGAAATTTTATGTAGGTGCGAGTGCCGTTTTTGGTGCGCACCTTTTCGGCGGCGTAAAAGTCGCTAAATCTCACGCGCACGCCCTGCACCTCCCCGCTCATCATATCCTCGCTCGATTGCTCGTTTATGTAGCAGTCATAAATTTCAAAAAACTCATCCGTCCCCAGCCCGCCATTTTCATCGTAGCTAAGCCCGAAGCTTTTTGCGATACTCGCGACGACCCTGCTTTTAAAATTTGATCTAAAATTCCGTCTTTTACTCGCCGTCAAACTAGCGCTCACGACGCCGTAAACGGAGATGCCGACAAATACGCCGGCCGCCGCTTCGCCCCAAAAGAGCGCCACCAGTGCGCCCACGCCGGTCCCTACGGCAGCGGCGACGAGATTAGCCTTTTTCACCGCTTTTTGCAGCGCCGCGCGCTCATCCTCCAGGCTCTGCAGATCGGCTAGAAAGTTAAATTTCGATCCAGTTACGCCGTCTTTTTCGCTCCCGCCCTCACCTTCGGCGGCTTTAGGCTCGAACCTCCCGTAAGTAGCGCTCGCGCGGCTATCATTGCTTTCGAAGCTACCGCCCTCGCCCGCTTCGGCTTTTAATACCCGCCCCTCTTTCGCATCGGCGCCTAAAATTTGCCCATTTTGTGCCGCACCCTGCCCTAGCGCGCCCCTGTCTTGCGCCGTATCAAAGCCGCTAAATTTATCGAAATTTGCGCGCTGCGCGCCCTCATTTTTGCCAAAGCTTAAGCCGCAAAATAGGCGGTAGAGCAGTCCGTTTAAAACTGGAAAGATGATGAAAAGCGCGACTATGAGCCAGTTCGTATCAAACGAGACGGGCTCTGCTCTGGTATTCAAAAACACGTAAAGTCCGAGCAGCAGCAGGGTTATCAAAAATGAGACGAGCTTGCTAATGCGCGCGAGCTTTTCGCGCCGTTTTTCAAGCAGGTAAAACTCTTCCAGATCGCCGTTTCTATCCATAATCCGCCTTTTGTAGCGCATTTAAGCGCCGTTTTTGCCGCGCAAATGTTTAAATTTAACCGCGCACCGCAGCCTGATCGCCGCTAAATTTAGCGCAAAGCTCGCGCCCTGCTGCAAAATTTTAAAAATTTAATCCGCCGCTTTAAATTTAGCCGTTATAAATTTTAAATTTCGTCTTTACCGCGCGGCAGTTAGTTTAATGCGGGCAAATCTTTAGCGCCTCTTTCAGCCGCCCTAGCCCGTCTTTTAGCAGCGCCCTAGAGGTCGCGATATTTAGGCGCAAAAATTTCTCGCCGCCCTTGCCGTATTGCGCGCCGCAGGAGAGATACAGTCCCGTTTTTTCGCGGATGAAACGCGCAAGATCCGCGCTATCCTGCGTGTAAGCGCCTGCATCAAGCCACATCAGATAGGTTGCGTCTTGCGGCACGACACGCACCTGCGGAAGCTCGCGCGCGATAAATTCCGCCGCGAATTTACGATTTTCGCTGAGGTATTCGCGCAGAGCATCCAGCCACGCCGCACCCTTCGTAAATGCGGCGATCGCTCCTTGGACGCCGAAAAAATTCGGCTCGGCGATGTCGTCGGAATTTAGCGCCTTTGAAATTTTATGACGCAAGCGCTTATCCGCGGCAAAAACCGCCGCGCTTTGCAGCCCTGCGATGTTAAACGCCTTGGTTGGCGCGATTATGCCGGCCGAGATCCTCTCGCAGACCTTACTTGCCGCAGCAAAAGGCGTGTAACGCACGCCCGGCTCAGTCAGATCGCAATGTACCTCGTCGCTAAGCACCGTCACGCCGTGCTTTTCGCACAGCTCGCCGATACGAGCAAGATCGTCCCTGCTAAAGGTGCGGCCGACCGGATTGTGCGGATTGCAAAGGATAAAAAGCGTCGTCTGCGGATCGGCTAGCTTAGCCTGTAGATTCTCCCAATCGATGCTATAATCGCCGTTAGCGTAGGCAAGCTCGTTTTCTATCGGCATACGGGCGGCGTTTTTGATGCAGTAATAAAAGCAGTTATAAACCGGGCTCATCAGCAGCACGTTTTCGGCGGGCGAGGTGAGCTTGCGGATGATCGAATCGATCGCAGGCAGTGTGCCGCCGGCATAGATCAGCCACTCCTTTTGAATTTCATAATCGTGACGCGCAAGCCACCAGCCTTGATACGCGCTGCGCCATTCATCATCTACAAGCGAATAGCCTAAAACCCGCTCATTCAGCCGCTTTTGCAAAGCCTCGATGATCTCGGGCGCTACGGCAAAGTCCATATCCGCGACCCACATCGGAAGCTCATTCTCGCCTACGTCCCATTTAAGCGACTTCGTGCCGCGGCGGTTCGGCAGGGTGTCGAAGTCGTATTTCTCTTTACCGAAGGTAAAATCAAAAAGTCCCATCTTACGCCCTTAACTCAGTGATGATCTCTATTTTAGACGCGTCGGTCGAGCCGTCTAGGATCAGCTCACCGATGCTTTCCGCGCGGATCAGCCCGCTGCTCGGATTTTTGACGCTATCGATCGCGCCTTTTACCTCGGCATGCACATCGCTGTATTCAAACGCTAGCGTCGTATTTATGAGCTCGCAGTCTTGCAAGCGCAAATTTTGCATATAGCAAAAGCCCTGCAGGCTCTCGATCTTGCAGTTTCGTAGCGTTACGTTTTTAGAATTCCAGCCGAAGTACTCGCCCGCGATGAAGCAGTCTTCGACCACGATATTTTCGCAGTTCCAAAACGCGTCCTTGGAGAGGAGCTTGGAGTTTTTGATCGTTACGTTTTTGCAGCCGTCGAAGCAGTAATCCCCGAAGAGCGATAGATTTTCGATGCTTAAGCCTTCGCAATCAAGCCCGAAATACGCGCCCTTTGCGGTGACGTTTTTTAGCGTGACGTCGCTGCAGTGCCACAAGGTCTCCTGCGCGTCGTGGAATTCCACGTTTTGCAGCGCGGCGTCTTTTACGCGGCGAAGCCCTTTAGGTGCGCCGTAGAGGCAGTCTTTTAGCACTACGCCGCGGCTATACCAGATCCCTGCGCGCGCGATCTCGTCGAAGAAGCAGTCCTGCACACGGATATTTTCGGCATACCAAAACGGATATTTCCACTCAAATTTACAGTTTTGCGCAACAATATTTGCGCTGTGTTTTAGCGGCGACTCGCCCTCGCCGAAGACGGAATTTTCGATCCGCAGATCCTTTGCGCCGAACAGCGCGCGCTCACCGCTAAAGTGCTTTTGTTTTAATATTTGCATGGCTTTCCTTAGATTTTAAAATTTACTCGGATTATACAAGGAATTTCAAAATTCCGCGTAGCTTGGGCATATGAAATGCGATCGAATTTTAAAGATTTTAAAATTTCTAGGCAGGAAAATTAGGCGAGCGGATATAGAGTGCGTGCGGCGAATGCGCGAAAAATCACCGTACGCTTATAATGGCACGTTTGCAAACGCCCATGAAGCGCGCCCAGGTCGTTACGGCGAGCCACACAGGCGCCCGTATCTGCTCGCGACGTGCGCCGCCCAAAAGATACAAAAAATTTATCGCGAGCGGCGCTTTAAAATTTATAAAATTTTCTCCGAGCAGCATGTAAATTTTAGCAGACGTCTCAAAGAAGCGTAAATTTTACCCCGCGCATAAACGGGGCGCGTCTAATGCTCGTGGTGATGCGAGTGCGTGTCTTCGCCGCGGTCTCGATCCGTAGCACGCTTTCGCAGATCAAAATACACAAAAAGCCCGCTAGGCTCGCCATCCTCGTAAATTTCAAGCTTGTAGCGCATTACGGCGTGCGTGCATACTGCAACGTCAAGCGTCGCTTCATAGCCGTCTGCGCTGCGCTTTAGCGGGAATTCCGCATTGCCCATATTCATACTCACGCCCGAAATTTTAACGCTCGGATTTTTCAACTCACGCGAAATTCCGCTTATTTTTAGCTCGTTTGCTCCCGCTTCGATCGGATGGCGCGCTACACTAAAGAGCGCCTTCTGCCCGCCCGCGTTAGTCTCGCAGTCCTGTGCGGCTAGATTGCAACCCAGACGCGTCCTTATGTCCTTAAATAATGCATCGCTCTCATCCGCGCCAAATCCTAAAGTAGCGGCGAAAATCAAGCTAAAACGTAGAGCCTTTATCATTATGATCCTTTGTAAATGAAATTTGTGCGCAATTTTAGCAGAAAATTCCACGCCTATTAAAAATATTTATTAAAATTTTAGCTAAAATAACGATATCTTTTACGAAAGGATGAAAAATGGCTGAGTTTTTAATTAAAGATGCTAAGGACGGCTGCAAATTCGATCTACTTTATGACGGGCACGTACTGTGCACCTCCGAGGTTTACACGAGCAAGGCCGCTTGCAAAAACGGCATCGAAAGCGTCGCAAAAAACGCCGCGCTAAATAAGATCGAGGATCAAATCGCGGGCGGCGAAAAGCTAAACAATCCGAAATTTGAGCTTTACACCGATAAAGCAGGTAAGGTTCGCTTCCGCCTAACGGCCAGCAACGGACAGATCATCGCCGTTAGCAAGGATTTTGAGGCCAAGGCGGACGCTCTAAAAGTAATAGAGCTTATCGTAAAACAGGCTCCGAAAGCCAAGATCAAGGAGGCGTAAATAATGGACATAAACGGACTTGTAAATATGGTCTCTGCGCTCAAAAGCGACGATAAAAATTTAAGAGAATTTCAAAGCGGTCCGGTTGCGTTTATCGAGAAATTTTTAGGCGTAGATCTGCCAGACGATCAGATAAATGCGATAATTGCGGGCATTAGCTCAAATTTTTTAAGCAAAAACGAAAGCGGCGGATCTAGCTCGCTAGGCTCGATGCTGGGCGGACTTTTGGGCGGCGGCGAGGACGTACAAGCAAATGCCGTCGATAGCAAAGGCGTAGATTTTAGCGCGCTGATCGGCAAAATCGCAAGCGCCAAGCTTGACCTCAACGGCGACGGCAAAATCGATATCAACGACGCAAGTAGCTTTTTGGGCGATCTTTTAGGAGGCGGCGCAAACGGCGAAGGCAAGGGGCTAAATTTAGGCAGCCTGCTAAAAACGTTTAAAATTTAAACGCAGCTAAATTTCAAACGCAGGCCGGATTTTGCGCGACGATGTTTAAATTTGCGCGCGCTATTTTAATCCGCGCCTGCGCACTACAGCGCTCGCGTGGAAGGTTTAAATTTATACTGCATTGCGCGCGAGCCCTTGAGTTTAAGCAAAACGAGCTTAAATTTATAACTAGACGGCATTAAATTTAAGCCGCTTCTTTGTAGCATTTTATTTATGCTGCCGCGACATAGCGCTCTGCTCTGCTCTTTTGATCGTCCATATTGAGCTAAAATAACCACAAACTCTGCTTTAAATTTTATCTTTGCTCTTTAACGTCCGCTTTAAATTTAGTCGCTCTTTGACTCCGTTTTATTTTACCGCCCATTCAAATGCCCGCACAGCGCGCCATAGCATATCGTCGAATTTCATCAAAATTTTAAAAACGGCCATAAATTAAGCGCGAAAGAGTTCGCCTAAAAAGGATATATTTTATTTCTATTTACTGTTTAGGTAGTATAATCATTCTCGTCCGACAAGATAAAACCTCCTTTTTGTATGAAGCCCGAGCGTAAAAGCTCGGGCTTTTTTTATACCCGAAATTCTGCTATAATCCCGCCAAAAACCGCAAGGAAATTTTATGCTTACACATATCGACGAAAATAATATGCCGCGCATGGTAGATGTCGGCGCCAAGGACGAGAGCGAGCGCGTAGCCACCGCTAGCGGCATCATCCGCATGAGCGCGGAGGCGTTTGCCGCCGTCAAGCAAAACACGGCCAAAAAAGGTCCCGTGCTTCAAACCGCCGTCGTTGCCGCGATAATGGGCGCTAAAAAGACGAGCGAACTCATACCCATGACCCATCCGCTTACGATTACTTCGATTAAAACCGATATTGAGGAGCTTGCGAGCGAGTGCGCATTTAAGCTTTTCGTAACTGTAAAAATCACGGGCAAAACGGGCGTCGAGATGGAAGCGCTAACGGGCGTGAGCGTGGGACTACTGACGATTTACGATATGCTAAAAGCGATAGATAAATCGATGCAGATTACCGACATCGTGCTGCAACGCAAAGAAGGAGGCAAAAGTGGCGTGTATACTAGGAGCTGAAAAGCCAAAAATCGACTATCCGCTCTTTTGGGAATATAAAATTATCCTGGACGCAAGCACCCAAAAGCGCGAGCAGATCGATGAAATTTTAAAGGGCGAAAATTACAAAATAGACTTTTCGCGCTTTTCAAACGGCGGCAAATATATGAGCTTCAACGTAAGCGTTTTCGTTAAAGACGACTTGCATCGAAACGAAATTTTCGAGCGCTTAAAGGCTCATTTTAAATACATACTGTAGGAGAGGATATGAAGGAAAAACTGATAGAAAAATTCGGCGCCGATCTCGCGCAAATTTCACAAGCCGAGCTAGCCTCATATGTGCAAGAGCTCGCCTTGCAAGAAGCCGCGAAGGCTTTGTGTGAGCTTGACGACGAGAGTAAAAGCGCCAAAAGCACGCAATTAATCCTAGACTTCGCAGACGAGTTAAAAGACGCGGGCGCGCTTAGCGATGAGACGGCAGAAGCCCTACTTAACGGCGTTAAAAAGGCGCTGTGCGACGAGGACGAGCAGGCTCTTTACAAGCTCATCTACGACTACGACGATCTGCGCAAAAAGATAGCTTGTAAGCAAAAGGCTATTAAAGCACTTGTTTTGCGCAGCTACGATGATCTGGATACCGCGCTGCAAAACGCAAGCAAAACAGAGCTAAAAGAACGCATAGGCTCGGCGCTACAGCGAGCGATCGCGAGCAAACTTCCGCTTGCAGACGTGCTAAAAGAAGCAAGCGAACTGGCCTTCATAAGCGTGCTCGAAAGCGGAACCGACATCGAGGACACCGCGCACGAGACGGCGAAAAATATCGCATTTTCGGCTATCGGCGATGGAGAATTTACGAAATTCCGCACTAAAGAAATTTCAAAAATCATCATAAATCGCGCGATTTTCGTCGCAAACGAGAGCAAAAATACCGCCTCTGCGCTGATTAGAGGCGCGATTTTAGGCTGCTACGACGGCATAAACAAAGCCGCCGAGAGATATCGCGACGAGCTAAGTTTCTCGCCAGCAAGCGACGCACAGAGCCTAGAGAACGAAAGGCTTCAAATTTCGCAGATGAGCGAGCTATTTAGCGCCGTGCTAAGCGACGCGGTCGCAAGCTCGGAGGAGCCCGCTAAAAGCGAGATCGCCAAGATCGCCGATGAAGAATTCGGAGGCTATTTAGCTAAATTTAGAAAAATTTCAAGCGATCTTGCCGAGCAACTAAGCGCCAAAATCGGCGAGATCGAGCTTGGCGAGCGCGCAAAAAAGGCAAGCGCCAAGGCACGCGAAATCACTCAAGAGCTGAGCCAAAAAAGCGCCAAAATCATCGAAAACCTCGATCTGGACGAGAAACTGGACGCAATCAAAAAAGAGCTTAGCGAGTTTGAAAAGAAGATGAGCCAAAAATTTGCCGAGCTAAAAAGCTCCGAGGTCGCCAAAAACGTGAGCGAAAGGGCGCGCGAGATGAGCGCTAAGGCTTACGAGGCCGCAAAAGAAACGATCGCCAAGCTAAAGTCCAAAAAGGACTAAATGGGCGCCGCGGGCGCGAAATCCCTAGCGGTAAACACTCAGCGCTCACTGCTTTGCGCTGCATAATTTACTCGCTTGCTTTAAAGTCCGCACCCTCCAAATAATGGAGCTTTCGTTAGAGTTTGCGAGGCCTGCGCAAAATTCTTTATGCGCTTTAACGGCGCTGTAAAATTCCATGCTGATAAGAATTTTACGAATTTTGCATAGCTAAATTTAGATGCGCGCTGCAAAATTCCGTGCCGCCAAAAATCCTACGGCGATGCGAGACCCCGGTCCAACCAAATCTTGCCGCAGCGATAAAATTCTAGCTGTCAGAGCATATATAAAATTCCAAAAACGGCGCGGATTTTTAAGCTTGAAATTTCATCGCGTAGATTTGCGTAGCAGAATTTTAAAATTTTAAAATTCCATCCAAAATGATAGGGTACGGCTTGCAGTTTGAAATTTTATCCTGACGCGCGCAAATGAAATTTCGCGAGATAAATTCTACGAAAAGGCGTCTTGGCGTTTGGCATTTCTGCGATCATTTTCACTGCAGCGTAAGATGCGGCGCATTGGCTTTTACCAAATTAGTAATTAAAAATTTATGTACCGCAAAAGATTAGCGCGGCTCATCTCGAATCATAGCGACATCCGAGCCCATTTTATCACGCGATTTGATTGTGCAAATTTCAAATTGCTCTTATCTGCCCAAACCGAGCACCTGGCGTAAATGAAATTCCGCCATATTTATCATAGTCTACGCTACGTAAATTTAAAAGCTGTACCCCCCTACTTTATTTGGGCACAGAGGTGCCTTGTTTATACAGCGCCGCGTTTAGATAAAATCACTACTTTCACATAGCAATGCCTCGTTTACGCCGCGATAAAATTCTGCGAAATCACCGCTAAATTTTATCGCTAAATTACAAAGCCCAATTCTATTTTAAAGGCGACGGGCGTCCTTAAATTTCACGGCAAATTCCAAATAGATCGCGTCTGCAAAATCCGGCAATCCAAAATAAAATTCTAAAAATTTAACCAAATTTCGCTAAAATCGCCGCAAAATTCCAAGGAGAAAAGATGAAAAAATTAGCTCTTTTAATATCCTTTGCTGCGATGATGATTTTTACCGGCTGCGCGAGTACCACGCAAGGCGGCGCCGTAGGCATCGACCGCTCGCAATTCATCACCGTAAGCGAAGCTGAAATGGATCAAAGTGCCGCGCTTGCCTACAGGCAGATTACCGCCCAAGCAAACGCCAAGCATATCCTAAATACCGATAAAAAGCTAACTGATCGCGTTAGAGGCATCTCGAAGCGCCTAATCGCTCAAGTAGGCGCATTTCGCAAAGACGCACTGAAATGGAACTGGCAGGTAAACGTCATCAACGACCCTACGATCAATGCTTGGTGTATGCCTGGCGGTCGCATCGTCGTATATACGGGCATCATCGAAAAGCTTAAGCTTACCGATGCCGAGCTGGCTGCTATTTTGGGGCACGAGATGTCGCACGCACTGCGCGAACACAGCCGCGAGCGAGCCTCGACTGAACAGATGAAAGATGTCGGTATCGCCGTAGCAAGCTCTGCAGCAGGGCTTGGAGATCTGGGCTCAGCGGCTTTGAACATGGCGGCGCAGTACACATTCACGCTGCCGTTTTCGCGCACGCATGAGACGGAGGCTGATCTGATGGGCGTTGAGCTGATGGCGCGCGCAGGATACGATCCAAGGGCGGCGATAAACGTCTGGGAGAAGATGAACAAGCTAAATGAGAGCCATCCGCTTAAATTTATGTCCACGCACCCTTCAAACGACGATCGCATCGCCGATCTAAAAGAGGTGATGCCGAAAGTCTTGCCGCTTTACGAGGCTGCCACAAGAAATAGATAGTCTTGCGATTTAAAATTTCGCAAGAGTTTGCGCGCTGAGGTTTTTTAAGTAGCAGGTTTTATCGTCGCATTTAAATTTCTTAATGGACTTGCGCGCGGCGCTAGGATTATCCGCCGCCGCGACAAAGATCTATCGCAATAAAATCTCGCTGAGACAAAGACCTGCCGCAGCGCGAAATTTTAAATTACCGCAGAATTCTACGCACGGGCGCGAGGTATTTTCCGCGCCTTTTGGATTTTAAAGCGTTTTTAGATATAATCATAAATATTTATTTTTAAATTTCAAAGGATAAGAAATTTGGACACGGACAGTTCGGTTTTAATGTTAGTTTTAGCTTTTGTATTCATCTTTATGAATGCTTTTTTTGTTCTTTCGGAATTCTCAATCGTCAAAGTAAGAAAGTCTCGCCTCGAAGAGCTTATCAAGGATAAAATTCCAAACGCAAAGCTCGCTTTTAAAATTTCAAACTCCCTTGACACCTATCTTAGCGCCACTCAGCTAGGCATTACGATAAGCTCGCTAGCCCTCGGCTGGATCGGTGAGCCCGCGGTATCAAGACTGATCGAGCTGCCGCTAAGATCCATCGGCATAGGCGGTGGAGCGGCGGCGCATACGATCGCCTTCGTCATATCTTTTACGCTCGTTACGCTATTTCACGTCGTGCTCGGCGAGCTAGTGCCAAAATCCATCGCTATTGCCAAAACCGAGAAGATCGTGCTTTTCATCTCCAGGCCGCTTCATATTTTTTGGATTATGTTTTTTCCGATCATAAAGGCGTTTGACTTCATCGCCGCCGTTTCGCTTAAAATAATCGGCGTAAAACCCGCTAAAGAGAGCGAGCTCGCGCTTTCTGACGAAGAGATCAAAATCATCGCAAGCGAGAGCTTAAAAGGCGGCGTGCTCGATAGCCTAGAGACCGAGATCATCAAAAATGCCGTCGATTTTAGCGACACGGTCGCTAAAGAGATAATGACGCCAAGGCGCGATCTCATATGCCTAAATAAGCAAAAAAGCTACGACGAAAACTACGCAACCGTATTGCAGTCGAAATTTACGCGCTTTCCGTATATCGACGGCAGCAAGGATAACGTCCTGGGCCTCATCCACATCCGCGACATCATCCAGCAAAAAGGAGATAAAAGCTTCGATAAGATCGTGCGCAAACTCATCATCGTGCCTGAAAACAGCCCGATCTCTAAAATTTTACCGATGATGAATAAGCAGCGTATCTTCGCCGCGCTCGTTATCGACGAATACGGCGGCACGGCGGGTTTTTTGACAATGGAAGATATAATAGAAGAAATTTTTGGCGACATCAACGATGAACACGACGCGAATGCACAAAATTTTAAACGTATCGACGAGAATACCTTTGAGTTTAGAGGGCGTTTCGAGATCGAGGGCGTCGAGGAGGTGATGGGTATTGACTTCGACGAGGAGACCGAGCAGCTTACTATCGGCGGCTACGTCTTTAATCTCTTCGGCAGCCTACCTGAAATCGGCGATAAAATAAGCGATGAAAACTGCGACTATGAAGTGCTGCGAATGGATGGCACGAGGGTCTCGCTAGTAAAAGTCACCAAAAAGCACGAGCGGGAGTTGCGCGATAAAGATGATGCTCTGGGCGAAGCGAAATAAGCACCTTTAGTTTAACTGCGCAGTAAGAATGCCCCATCTTGGCGAGATTCTAGTAAAATTTTAATATCGTCAAATTTGGGGTCGTCTTTCTCGTCGCAAGAGAAATCTTACGATTTAAATTCAATTATAATTTATATATTGATTTATAATTTTAAAAACTTCTTAGGAAAGGATTAATTATGGAATTTCGTATCGAAAAAGACACGATGGGCGAGGTAAAGGTTCCGAATGAAAAATATTGGGGTGCGC
>CAUPXM010000019.1:0-39427 GCA_963515585.1 uncultured Campylobacter sp. | reverse complement strand
CCCCCGCCCGGCGCCCGGCCCCGCCCCCCGCCCCCCCTAAGGACGCATATTTTTTCTATAAGGAGTAAGAGATGGCAAGTCATGGACCAAGAAACCACGATAACAGAACCAGGACGGGATCCTGCAGAACCCCTAAGCAAAGAGCGGGCGATAAAAAACGCCGTAAAAAGTAGCGATCTCGCGCCGAAATTGGGTGCAAGATTAAAATTTAAAGCGCTGCGAGCCGAAACTCTCGGCGCTTTAATAAATTTTAAATCGTGCAAACAACCAAATGGATAAAATTTTAAAATTTCATCGCAAGAGAATTTTATGAAATATGAGATAATCGACGTCCATACCGCGCTAGAGATTGTTTTTAAAAATTTTAAATGGACTTTACTCATTGGAATTTTGCTGTTACCATTAGGCGTGGGTGCCGTGATTTTAGTGCTTTTGCCGTTTCAAAGCATTTTGATCTACAACAAAAACAAAAGATACCTGATCGATATGCAAACAGGTAAAATCACCTTCCCTAGAAGCGACGTTGAAAATAGCATTGTAGCCGTTTTGCTCTGCGCGCCGTATTGGAATTTAATGCGCAGCAGAACCGTCACAGCAGATCAAATCGAGGATATGCGCTTAGAGAAAAAAGAGGTAAAAAGCGCAAATATTTTTAAAATTTTCCTAGCGGTGATTAAATTTTTTAGGATGAGCTCCAAAAATGCCAAAACAGCTAGATTGGGGCGGCGCGTTAATGATATCCAAACAAGATATTATCTCTACGTCTTTGGAAGCTTCGGCTCGACGGGATTATATTTTTACGATAAACAAAAGCGCGACGAAGTACGCAACGCCATACGAGAGTGCGTGCGTAAATTTAGCGCCAAAAACATAGATAGGAATTTATTCTGAGATGATAATTATAAATCGAATGTTTTCGGGCGGCTATTTGGACGAAAGATTAGGGCACGAAATCATCAATCTTTTTAAAGCAGACAACGGCAGACACTACATCTACGTAAATCCTTACGGCACGATAAACGAGGATGCGAAGGATGCGCACAAAGTTCTTTTAGTGCGTGCTATCTCGAAACATTGTTTTGAAATTTTAGCTTGCGCTAGCGAGTTAAGGCTGCTTTTGAGCGATGAGCTTTTTACTAGCGGCAGAAAGCGCGGCGCTAAAGAGGAGCTTAAAAGGCAATCCGAAATGATTGAAGCACAAAATATCGCTTACGGCGGCGTGCTTCTAAACGAGCTATTTGAAAGCGAAAACGATAGCCCCAATGCCGCGTATATAACATTTGAAACGTCGGATTTTAAAAAACCAAAATTTAAATTTTACATCGTTGACGATGAGAAACTGATAGACGAAACGCATTTTTTAGTGCCATTTAAATTTTCCTCGCAATCTTTGAAGCAATATGTCCGCCACGAAAGCGTGCTGGATAAAATTTTCGCGCCCGAGCTTTGGCAAGATAACGATACTACGAAGCGGATCGGGCTAAACGAAATTTTAAATTTCAAAGCTAAAGAGCAAAACATCTTAGAGATAATCGGCAAGATGGACGATGAGTTAAGCTTTTCAAATTGGATAGTCTATTATCTGCGAAACGATGCGAAACTATTTTTAAAATTTGCAAGTGAAATTTTACGGCTAAACGTAAGCGAGGATGCGCAAATTTTAAGAGAATACAAAAATATAGATATTTTCATAAAAGATCAAAACCACGCAATCGTCATCGAAAATAAAATCAAATCCGGTATCAACGGGATAAGACACGATTTGCAAAGTGGCGTAATACACTCTCAGCTAGATAAATACTCAAAGATTGCCGATCAGCAGGATTCAGGCGGCAGAGCAAAGTGCTTTTTGCTTCTACCTGATTATAGCTATGCAGATAAAGAGTTAGCGAAATTTGATGAGTATGGGCGCTATTCGGTCATAAGATACAGCGCGCTTTTAAGATTTTTTGAAGCTTGCGAATGCGGCTTGAAATTCTACGACGAATTCAAAGACGCGTTGCGAAAGCATGCGAGCGAATATAAAAAGGATTTTTATGAAATCATGGGGGAGCGGCTGATTATGACGATTTTGCGGCATAGAGGCTTATCGTCGTAATTTATATTGCGGTGCACAAAAGACATCTTAACATGCATAAGTAAATTCCACTATTGATCGATCTGCATAAAGTCCCATATTTCTTAAATAGATTTAAAGCAACATTTAGCTATTATCACGCTTCATTTTTTCACAAAGGAAACCTAATGTTAGAAGGTATCGTTAGAGATAGTATCGGTAAAAGGGCTTCAAAATCCCTAAAACGAGATGGTTATCTAATCGCTAATATTTATGCGAAAGGATTTGAAAATATTAACGCAGCGTTTAAAGTAAACGACTTTATCAAGGCCATGCGCGCAAAAGAGGATCTTCCTTTCGAGGTTAGCGTGGGCGGTAAGACATATCGCGTCATCGTGCAAGAATACCAAAAGCACCCCGTCACAAATACCCTAACTCACGTAGATTTGCGAGTAGTTCAGGATGACGTCGTAAGCAAATATTTAGTGCCGGTTAAGGTAACTGGCGTCGCTAAAGGGCTAAAAAACAAAGGTATTTTGGTGCAATCCAAGCGCCGTATCGCCGTAAAATGCGCAGGCAAAGATCTACCAAACGATTTTACGCTCGATGTAACCGATCTTGACGTAGGCGATTCGCTTTTGATCCGAGACATTCCGGTAAAAGAGGGCGTCAGCATCATTCTAGACGGCTCGGTAGCGGTAGTCGGAGTTACTTCGGCTAAATAGGGGCGCCTATGATACTGATCGCAGGACTTGGGAATCCTGCTCAGAAATACGCAGACACCAGACATAACGTCGGTTTTATGCTAATCGACGAAATTTTAAAGACGGGCGGCTTTAGTGAGCTCGGCTCGTCTAAATTCCAAGGCGAGCTTTTTAAAAAGGGCTCGCTTCTTCTTTTAAAACCCCAAACTTTTATGAACTTAAGCGGCAACTCCGTAAAGGCGGTGAACGATTTTTATAAGCCCGAGCGCATCATTGTGGTGCACGACGATATAGATTTGGATCTAGGCGCCGTTAAATTTAAAAAAGGCGGCAGTAGCGGTGGGCACAACGGCATCAAATCGATCGATGCGCTAATCGGTGCGGATTACGAGCGCGTGCGTATCGGCGTGGGAAAAAAACGGCAGGATCAGGATGCGGCAAATTTCGTGCTTGGAAATTTTAACGAAAGCGAGCGCGAGAAGCTGAGCGAAATTTTACCCTACGTCGCGCGCGCAGTAGAGGAGCTCATTTGCTCGGATATAGAGCAGATCGCGCAAAAATTTACGATTAAAAAGGCTAGGGCGTGAAGTTATACGTAAAATACGCGGCTCTTTCTTATCTGAAGTATTTTTTTATACTTCTAATAGCCCTTGAGTGCTTTTACGTAGGCATCGATGTGCTTACCAATCTCAAAGATTTTCCCTCAAGCGCAAACACCGCTCTTTTATATATCGCCCTAACTGCCGCGGTCGCGCTTAGCTACACGCTGCCGCTAAGTCTTATTTTTGCGCTTATTTTGATGGGCTTTAATATGATCCGCAGCAACGAGCTGGTGAGCTTTTATGCGCTTGGAGTTAGCAAAAACGCGCTGATAATCCCTCCATTTTTGATCGCTCTTTTTATCACCGCAGGCTTTATAGCTTTAAATTCCACCCCGTTTGCATACGCGCTAAAATTTCAAAAGAATTTAACCGATTTATCGCCTACAGGGGGAGATATGTTTTTGAAATTTGAGGGTAAATATATCTACATCAAAGCTCTAAACGGTAAAAACGCAAATGATATAACGATCTTTGATATGGGTGATAACTCCGTTGCTTCGCGCTCGCACGCAAGCTCTGGCGAATACGCAGGCAAAATTTGGCATCTACGCGATATAAATACCACTACTTTACCAGCGCAGCTTAAGCTTGGAGGAAGTGGATTAAGAAGTGAGTTTAGCGCGCAGAGCGAGGCGCTTAAGGGCTTTGATCCAAGCTCAATTGCAAGCGTTTATGATACGAGTAATGTATATTCGATCAGGGATGCTCTGCGTTCGATCCGTACCTTTTCGCATCAAGGCGTGAATATCTCCACCATAAAAGCAAGCCTTTATAATATGATATTTTTTCCATTGTTCGCGCCCTTGGCGGTATTGGTGCTGTATTATTACCTGCCCGTTACGGGACGATTTTTTAATCTTGCGCTACTAAGCTTCGGATTTTTTATCGCTACGCTATGCGCTTGGGGCGTGCTTTTCGTGTTAATTAGGTTTTCTCTCAACGGCGTTATCATCCCAGAACTTGGCATTATCGTGCCCATAACAGCGTTATTAGGCTTTGCAGCATTTTTGGTTTTTAAGCATCGTTAAGCCTTGATTTGTTAGAATGACGCAAAATTTATCGGTGGAAATTCTATGGATTATTCAAGCTTAGCCTGCAAATACGGCACTCCTTTATACGTTTACGATTTTAACGAGATACAAAAGAATTTCATAGCGCTCAAAGAGGCCTTCGCCGCGCGCAAGTCGCTCGTCTGCTTCGCGATTAAAGCAAGCTCGAATTTAAGCATTTTAAAATTTCTATCGGATCTGGGCAGCGGCTTTGACTGCGTCAGTATCGGCGAGCTGCGTCGCGCTCTGTATATCGGCGCAAAGAGCTATAAGATCATATTCTCAGGCGTCGGCAAGCAGGACGGCGAGCTCGAGTTTGCGCTTAAATCGGACATCTTGCTGATCAATTTAGAAAGCGAAGCCGAGATGCTGCGCTTAGAGCAAATCGCGCAAAAGCTAAATAAGCCCGCTCGCATCAGCATCCGCGTAAATCCAAACGTTGACGCTAAGACCCACCCCTATATCTCTACGGGGCTTAGCGAAAACAAATTCGGCGTCAGCATCGAGACCGCGCGCAAGATGTATATCTACGCCAAAAAGAGCAAATTTTTAAATCCCGTCGGTATCCACTTTCACATCGGTAGCCAGCTCACGGACATCTCTCCGATCTGCGACGCCGCAAAAATAGTAAGCGATCTACTGCGCGAGCTGCGAGCCCTTGAGATCGATATAAAATTTTTCGACGTGGGCGGCGGAATCGGCATCCGCTACGAGGATGAAAAACAGATCGTGCTCTATGACTACGCGCAAGGAATTTTAAAGAGCCTAAGCGGGCTAGATGTCACGATCGTGTGCGAGCCGGGGCGCTTCATCACGGGAGCTGCGGGGGTATTTCTTACCCGCGTGCTTTACGAAAAACAAAACTGCGGCAAGCGCTTCGTCATCATCGACGGCGCGATGAACGATCTCATACGCCCGAGCCTCTACGGCGCGCACCATAAAATCGAGCTTGTAAGCGAGCAGAATCTCGCCTGCGAAAGCTGCGCGAGCCAAAACGACACCGAGAATTCTACGGCACGAAATTCCTCTCAGCAAAGCGGCATTACGCAAGATTTAGCCGAGAATTTTACGGCGCAGAATTCCACGCATAGCAAAGCTTTCGGCATCGAGGCTAAGTCCGCTTCAGAAGATTTCGCACCGCAGAATTCATCCGATTTAAGCTCCGCCGCGGATAATTCTGCGCCGCAAAGCTCTGCCGAGAGTTTAAGCCCTTGCGACGTCGTAGGCCCGATATGCGAAAGCGGCGATTTTTTGGCCAAAGGGGTGAGCTTGCCTAGCCTGCAAAGCGGCGATCTGCTCGCGATAAAAAGCGCCGGCGCCTACGGCTTTTCGATGTCGAGCAACTACAACACCCGCCCCCGCGCCGCCGAGGTCGCGGTTTACGACGGACAGGACCGCCTGATCAGAAAGCGCGAGAGCTTTGATGAGCTAATCGCGCTAGAAAAGGATCTCGTATGATCTGCGCGGCAAGCCGCTTAAAACATGGCGCAATCTTAAATTTCAAATCCGAGCGCGCAGCGGTTTTAAATTTCAATGCCGCAGCAAGCACGGCCCTAAATTTTAAACACACCGTCGCTTTAAATTCCGCGCCTAAATGCACCCCTGCTTCAAATTTCAAATCCGAACAAAATGCGCCTCTAAATTTTGCGGCAAAACAAAGCCCCGTTTTAAATTTTAATCGCGCCTCTTTAAATTTCGGATCTCGCTGCGACGAATCTTATCGCGCCTTCTTAGCGTGCGGAAGTTGCGGTGCAGCTATCTTAAACGGTGAAATTTTAAGTTCGCGCGGTAAAAATTTCAAAGCGTGCGGCAAAAAAGGCGGCGTGAAATTTTTAAAATCCGCGCCGAAATTCGCGGGCGAGCAAAAGGAGGGTTGTGATGCAAAATATCGATGATCTGCGCGTTTGTATCGACAGGCTGGATGATGAAATTTTGCGCCTTATCGACGAGCGCATGGGGTTTGTCAAAAAGATCGGCGAGCTGAAGCAGACCGCGGGCAGCGCGATCTACCGCCCGGAGCGCGAGCGCTCGATCATCAGCAGGCTGGACGGCGGAAAGGCGCGAAATTTAAGCAAAGAGGCGATCGAGGCGATATTTTTTGAAATTTTCTCGGTTTCGCGAAATTTAGAAAAGCCGCAGATAGTCGCGTTTTTGGGGCCTTTCGGCACCTATTCGCACCAAGCCGCCAAGAGCCGCTTCGGCGCGGTAAGCTCCTATCTGCCGCTCTCAAACATCGAGGCGGTCTTTAAGGAACTTGATAGCGGCGAGGCCAAATACGGCGTCGTGCCGATCGAAAACAACACCGAAGGCGCGGTAGGCGCGACGCTTGATTGCTTGCGAAAATACGAGGGCGTCAAGATCGTCGCCGAAATTTATATGGACATCCACCACTGCTTTGCGAGCCACTGCGACGACGTAAGCACCGTGGATCAGATATTCTCGCATCCGCAAGGATATAATCAGTGCCTTAAATTTTTAGACGATCACGGCCTTAGCGGCGTCAAATTTACCGCGACCAAATCTACCGCGCTTGCGGCGCAGATGGCAGCTGCCACGCCGCACTCCGCCGCGATCTGCTCCAAGATCGCCGCCGATCTTTACGGCGTGCCGATGATGTTTCAAAAGATCGAGGACAACTCCGCCAATCGCACGCGATTTTTCGTGCTGAGCGACTTTAAAAACCAAAAGAGCGACCGCAACAAAACGAGCATCCTAGCCAAAACCGACGACCGCCCGGGCGGGCTCGTGGACTTTTTACAGATGTTTCGCAACGAGGGGATAAATTTAACCAAATTAGAAAGCCGCCCTGTTAAGCTTAGGGATTTTAAATGCGTCTTTTATGTCGATTTTGAGGGGCACATCGACGACGAGCGCGTGGCGCGCGTGCTGCAAAACGCGCAGAAAAACGGGCACGAAGTCACCTGGCTGGGAAGCTATATAAACGGAGGGGAGTGATGAAATTTAACGAATTTGTAGAAAATCTAAGCAATTACGAAGCAGGCAAGCCGATCGAGCTTGCGGTGCGGGAGTTTGGTATCCGCAAGCAGGACGTGCTAAAGCTTGCCAGCAACGAAAATCCTTTCGGCACTAGCGAGGCGGTGCAGGAGGCGATCGCGCAAAATGCGGCACGCGCGCATCTTTACCCTGATGATTCGATGTATGAGCTAAAGGGCGCGCTCGCCTCTAAATTCGGCGTAGAGCCGCAAAATATCATCATCGGAGCGGGTAGCGACCAGATCATCGAGTTTGCGCTGCACGCCAAGCTCAATTCGCGCCGCGCGATACTGCAAGCGGGCGTTACCTTTGCGATGTACGGCATCTACGCAAGCCACTGCGAGGCTAAAGTTTACAAAACGAGCGTGCAGGAGCACGACCTAGCCGAACTTTTAAAAATTTATAACGCGCATAGAGATGAAATTTCGGTCATCTTTTTGTGTGTGCCGAACAACCCGCTTGGCGAGTGCTTGGATGCGGAGGCGGTGTATGAGTTCGCTCGTAGCGTGGATGAAAACACGCTTTTGGTGATCGATGCCGCGTACAACGAATTTGCGGCGTTTAAAGACGAGCGCAAAAAGCTCGATCCGAAATTTTTAATTCAAAATTTTAAAAACGTGCTCTATCTAGGCACCTTTTCGAAGGTCTATGGACTGGGCGGTATGCGCGTAGGCTACGGTATCGCGCCGCGCGTAATCATAAGTGCACTTTATAAGCTGCGCCCGCCTTTTAATATCACGACGCTTAGCCTCGCAGCGGCGATTGCGGCGCTAAAAGACGAAGCTTTCGTGCAAAAGAGCCTGCAAAACAACGCCGCGCAGATGAGCCGCTTTGAAGATTTTGCGCGCGAGCGAAATTTGGAATTTATCCCTAGCTACGCAAATTTCATCACGTTCAAACTTAGCCCGTCGCTAGATAGTAGCGAGCTTTGCGATAGACTTCTGCGCCGCGGCGTCATCATTCGAAATTTAAAAAGCTATGTGCTAAACGCAGTGCGCATCACGATCGGCACGCCCGAGCAAAACGATCGCGTCTTGGGCGCTTTGGGAGAGATTTTGAGTGGATATTAAAAATAAAAGCCTGGAGGAGCTACGGGAGCTTTGCACGCAGATCAGAGCGCGCATCATCGAAGTCGTGAGCAAAAACGGCGGCCATCTAAGCTCAAACATGGGCGCGGTTGAGCTCATCGTGGCGATGCACTACGTATTTGACGCCGCGAGCGATCCGTTTATCTTCGACGTAAGCCACCAAAGCTACGCGCACAAGCTTCTGACGGACCGCTGGGAGGAGTTCGGCTCGCTTAGGCAATTCGGCGGCATTAGCGGCTACACGAAACCTAGCGAGAGCAAATTTGACTACTTCGTGGCGGGGCACGCCTCGACGTCGATCTCTTTAGCCGTGGGTGCGGCAAAAGCGATAAGCCTAAAGCGCGAAAATCGCGTGCCGGTCGTACTCATCGGCGACGGATCTATGAGCGGCGGTATGACTTATGAGGCGATGAACGAGCTCGGCGATCTGCGGCTGCCCTGCATCATCATCCTAAATGACAACAAAATGAGCATCAGCAAGCCTATCGGCGCCTTTAGCAAATACCTAAGCCAAGCGATGGCGGGCGAGACATATCAAAAATTTAAATCCCACGTAAGAGAGCTGCTCTCTCACGCTCCGCAAAGCGCGACATATATGGCAAAGCGCTTTGAAAATTCCTTAAAGCTCATCATCCCGGGGATGTATTTTGAGGAGCTAGGGCTTGATTACATCGGTCCCGTGGACGGGCATAATCTAGAGGATCTAATATCGGCGCTAAAGACGGCAAAAAGCGCGCGTAAGCCCGTAGTCGTGCACGCTCAGACGATCAAAGGCAAGGGTTACGACAAGGCGGAGGGCTATTTGGAGAGCTGGCACGGCGTAGGGCCCTTCGACATTCAAAGCGGAGAATTTAAGAAAAAATCCGCCGCCAAAAGTGCCACGCAAATTTACGCCGAAGCTCTTTTAAGCTTAGCCGCCAAGCATGAAAACGTCGTGGGCGTGACCGCCGCGATGCCAAGCGGCACGGGTATGGATAAGCTGATCGAGAAATTTCCGCACCGTTTCTGGGACGTCGCGATCGCCGAGCCGCATGCGCTAAGCTCGATGGCAGCGATGGCGCGCGAGGGTTTTAAGCCGTACGTTACGATATATTCGACCTTCATGCAGCGCGCGTTCGATCAGATCGTCCATGACGCGGCGATTATGAATCTAAGCTTAGTCCTTGCGATGGATCGCGCGGGCATCGTGGGCGAGGACGGCGAGACGCACGAGGGGGTCTTTGACGTGAGCTTCTTAAACGCGATACCAAACGTCAGCATGTGCGCGCCACGGGACGAGACGAGCTTTAAACGGATTATCGAGTATTCCTACGCTCACGATGGGGTTTTGGCGATCCGCTATCCGCGCGGAAGCTTTATCTTGGGCTGCGACGAGACCGGCGCATTTGCGGTAGAACTTGCAAAATCGGTGTTTTTAAAGCGCAGCGATAGCGCACACGTAGCGCTCATCGGCTACGGAAACGGCGCGGGCAGAGCGTATAAAACGGCCGAGGCGCTGGAGGGGCAGATCGAAGCGGACGTCGTGGATCTAGTCTTTGCAAAGCCTTTGGACGCCGAGTTTTTGCGAAGCTTAGCTCGCAAAGATAAAATTTGGTACGTCTTTAGCGATAACGCCAAAAAAGGCGGCGTCGGTGAAATTTTAAGCGCATTTTTGCAAGAAAATGAAATTTCGGACGTAAAGATCGTGAGCTTTGAGTTCGGCGATATATTTTTACCGCACGGCAAGACTGCCGACGTGGAGCGTAGCTTGGGCTTGGATATCCAAACTCTAACCGAGCGAATATTAAGTGATAAAAAGTATTAGTTAATATCAACTTTGTTTAAAGTAAAATTTGATAATATCACTTTAAAATTTTTTGAAGGACAAAAATGAGCCACGTAGAACTACTCAAAACTTGCGGTTTGAAAGCAACTCCTCAAAGATTGTGCATCCTAAAGGTGCTAGATCGCCACGAACATCCAAGTATAGATGACCTATACGAGGGGATCAAGGAGGACTATCCATCTATTTCGCTAGCGACGGTTTATAAAAATTTAAACACCCTACTCGACGAGGGCGTCGTAGTCGAGGTCAATGCGCCGAATAAAAAGAGCCGCTACGACATTTATCAGATGCCGCACATCCACGTCGTATGCGAAAAATGCGGCAATGTCACGGATCTTTTCATGGATGATGCCTTTAATAAGGACGTTTTGAAAAACATCGAGCGCAAAGCGGGCAATTTCATCCGCAAGCTAAATATCACGGCTACGGTCGAAGACTGCGAAAAGTGTAGATAGTTTAAAGAATTTTCTGCTATTATTACCCACTTTATTTTTGGAGCGGGTATGCAAACTAAGCGTAAATTTTTATTGAGCGACGATTCGATTCTGCGGACGCTAGAGCGTGCGGGGCTGAAATGTCGCAAGGTAAAGATCGCTTGGTTTTATACTTCGTTCTATCCCGAAATTTACTACATCCGCCAAAACGACGAATGCTCTTTGCACCATAAAAAAGAGGACCTCGACAGACAAACTTTAAATTTTAAAATTTCAAAAGATGATTTCAAAGAGGCTTTAAAAAGCAGGATCGCCCGCGTCGTGCAAAAGAACCGCTACGGCTTTGCCAGCGACGAAGCGGAGTTTTGGCTAGAGCTTTACGGCGGCGAGCTAAGCACGCTCGTGATTTTACGAGTAAAATTTCAAAGCGAGGCGGCAAGCGCAAATTTTAATTCTACAAAAACCTTCGGCAGCAGCGATTTTTGCGAGATTACCGACGATTACCGCTACAAAAGCCGCTATCTGGCGCGCTACGGCATCCCGCCGCGCTCGCTTGATTTCGCGCACGCCCGCAGCGTTTTTGAAAAATTTAGCCGAGTTAAATTTTTCGCTCCACCCTATGCAGACAGCGTTAAGCTCGCGCGTTTGGCGCTTGAGCTAGCGTGGATGAGGGCGTGCGGCGCAAAAAGCGAGTATCAAAAAAGCCTAGCCTCCGAAGCTCTTCACGAGCTGCGCGTGCAAATCTGCAAATTTAGAGCGGTTTTGAAGCTATCCGCGCCACTTTTCGAAGCGGAAAAAAGGGGCGAAATTTTAAAAATGCTCTCAGGATTTATGAGCCGCACCAATCAGCTGCGAGACCTTCACGTTTTTGCGGAGTTTTTAAAAGCCGACGACGCGCCCGCAAGCTTTTTGCAGCAGCTAAATCTTATCACAAAGCGCTCTGAGGATAAAATTTTAAAATTTCTCTCTAGCGCGGAATTTGCAGATTTAAACGGCGTTCTTAGCGGCTTTTTAAGCGGCGCGGACGGCATCTATGCACGCAGCGAATATGAAAAAATTTCAAAAAAGTTCGCCTCTGCCCGTCTTTGCAAGCTAATCAAAAGCTTGCGCGCGGAGCTAAAAAATTTAAAACAAGGCTCATCTCTGCAGGCATTTCACGACGTGCGCATAGGGCTAAAGAGGCTGCGATACGCGCTTGAAATTTTTGCAAGAAGCTTTGATGAAGGCTGCGTCAGGGAGCTGTTTAAACGCACCAAGGCCGCCTGCGAGGATTTCGGCGCGCTGCAAGATATCAGCGTGTGGCAAAATTTCATCGCGATCTATCAAAAAGCAAGCGATAAAAGCGGCGTCGCGTTTGCGTATCTGCTGGCTCTGGACGCCCGCCTAAACGACCGCCACGCCGAGCTGGAGGAAAAAATTTTAAATGAAAAAGAGGCCCTTTTGCGCGCACTGAAAAGATCGCTGCGCAAAATCAAAGCATACGAATAAGGAATACCCGTGCAAAAACAGGAAAAAATCATAAAGATGTTCGATCAGATCGCGCCTACCTACGATCTGGCAAACCGCGCCATCAGCTTCGGCGCGGACGTTTCGTGGCGCAAAAAGGCGGTCGAGCTGACGCTTGAAAAGCTTAAAGGAAAGCTCGTGAGTATCGTCGACGTCGCGTGCGGCACGGGCGATATGATAAGCTCGTGGCGCGACGGCGCGGTGCAGCACGGCGTGCAGATCGAGCGGATCGTGGGGATCGATCCGAGCGAAGGGATGCTAGAGGTGGCTAGGCAAAAATTCCCTGGCTGCGAGTTTATCAAAGCGACCGCGGGCGCCACGACGCTAGATGATGCAAGCGTGGATATTTTAAGCATCAGCTACGGCATAAGAAACGTCGTGGAGCTGGACGCGGCGCTTGCGGAGTTTAATCGCGTCATAAAACCGGGCGGCTCGCTCGTGGTTTTGGAATTTACCAAAGCCGCAAGCGGCGGGCTCGCGTTTAAAATCAGAGATTTTTACGTAAGTAAAATTTTACCCAAAATCGGCGCCTTCATCTCAAAAAACAAAGAAGCCTACGAATATCTGCCAAGCTCCATCGGCAGCTTCCTAGACGCCGCGAGCTTTAGCGAAAAGCTCAAAGATGCGGGCTTTGAGCTGCGCGTGCAAAAGGGCTTCAGCTTCGACGTCAGTACGCTTTTCATAGCGGAGAAAATCGCGCAAAAGAGCGACGATGCTTAGCGTAAGCGAGCTAAACGCCCAAGCCAAGACGCTTTTGGAGACGAACTTTAGCTTCGTCGAGGTCGAGGGCGAGATATCTAAGTTTAGAATTCAAAGCACGAGCGGGCACTGGTATTTCACGATCAAAGACGCGAGCGCGGCGATCGATTGCGCGATGTTTAAATTTAACGCCGCGCGGATAAATTTTATCCCAGCCGTCGGCGATAAACTCATCGTAAGCGGTAAGGTCTCGCTCTACGCCCCCACGGGCGCATATCAGATCCAGGTCTCAAATATCCGCAAAAGCGGCGAGGGCGAGCTGGAAGCGGCATTTGCCGCGCTAAAAGATAAGCTTAGTAAAGAGGGGCTTTTCGATGCCGCGCACAAAAAACAGCTTCCGAAATTTGCCCAAAGCATCGCGATTATCACGAGCGCGGGCTCCGCGGCGCAGGCGGATATGCTTCGCACGGCGCAGAACCGCTTCGCGCTTTGCAAGATCGATCTATATAACGCGCTAGTGCAAGGCGATAGCGCGCCTACTTCGATCATAAGCGCATTGCGCGTAGCCGACGAGAAGGGCTACGATGCGATCGTCATCGCTCGCGGCGGCGGCTCGCGCGAGGATCTGTGGTGCTTCAACGACGAGGCTCTGGCGCGCGCGATCTACGCGGCCAAAACGCCCGTCATCTCGGCGGTCGGGCACGAGATCGATTTTAGCATCAGCGATTTCGTAGCCGATCACCGAAGCCTCACGCCCACCGCCGCGATGATCGATCTGCTGCCCGATATTTGCGCGATCTTTCAGAGCCTAGACGGCGTAAGCGACGCATTTGATAGGCTGATAAAAGATAAAATTTCATCCGCACAAAACGTGCTTAGCCTCGCAGCTTTAGAGCTTAAATCAAAATCGATCGAGCCGAAAATTTCAGGCTCGCTTGCAAAGCTTTTAAATTTCGAGCTTAAATTTAAAAACTTCGTGGACTCCAAGCTAAGCGCGGCAGAGCATACCCTAAGCGCAAAGGACGAGCTTTTGGCGCAAAAGGCGAAATTTTTTGAGATTACCAAAGACCTCGTTCAAATCCAAAAGGGCGGCAAAACGGTGAGCTTGGGTGAGCTTGCCACGGGCGACGAGTTCGTCCTTTGCTCGCAGCAGCTCAGCAAAAACGCGAAAATCATTTAAAGGAGGCAAAATGGATAGGGTTTTAAATTTTAGCGCAGGACCTAGTACTATCCCGCTGGGCGTGCTAAAGCAGGCGCAAGAGGAGCTGCTAAACTACGCGGGGCGCGGATTTTCGATAATGGAGATCTCGCACCGCACCAAAATTTTCGAGGAGGTTTTGCATAGTGCGATGGACCGCGTGCGCGATCTCTACGGCTTTTCGGATGATTTTACGATTTTATTTTTGCAAGGCGGCGCGAGCCTTCAGTTCGCGCAGGTGCCGATGAACCTATACGCAGGCGGCGTCGCAGAATACGCCAACACGGGTAACTGGACAAGCAAAGCGATCAAGGAAGCGGGCGTGCTCGGCATAAACTACCGCGTGGTCGCAAGCAGCGAGGATAGCAAATTCGACCGCATCCCAGAGGTTAAATTCTCTGACGACGCCGATTATGGCTACATCTGCTCGAATAACACGATCTACGGCACGCAGTATCCGCAGCTACCGCAGTGCGGCTGCCCGCTCGTGGTCGATAGCTCGAGCGATCTATTTTCGCGCCCCGTGGATCTTAGCAGCGTAGGGATGTTTTACGGAGGCATTCAGAAAAACGGCGGTCCCGCGGGCGTTACGATGGTGGCGATCCGCAAGGATCTGCTGGACCGCGCAAATCCCAAAACGCCGATGATCCTGCGCTACAAGACGCAGGCGGACGCGGACTCTATGAGCAACACCCCGAATACTTTCGGAATTTACATGCTAAATTTAATGCTCGGCTGGATCAAGGACGAAATCGGCGGGCTCGCGGCGATGCACGAGCGCAACAAGCGCAAAGCGGTGCTACTTTACGGCGCGATCGATGCTAGCGGTGGCTTCTACCGCGGCCACGCGCAAAAAACTAGCCGCAGCCTGATGAACGTGAGCTTTAATATCGCAGACGCCGCGCTTGAGCCGGTTTTCGTCGCGCAGGCGGAGGCGGAGGGGATGATCGGGCTTAAAGGACACCGCGTCTTAGGCGGCATCCGCGCCTCGATCTATAACGCGATAAACTACGAGGACGTTGAAAAACTAGTCTCCTTTATGAGCGAGTTTGCGCGCAAAAACGGCTAGCGGCGGTTAAATTTAGAGGGTTTGAACGCGGCTCGCGCTTATAGACGAGATTGTTTAGGATCCGCGCTTGCCTTGTCGCTGAGCTGGTATTTGCCATAGTCCTCGCTTTTATAGCCGGTATTTTACGGCAGAAATAGCTTTGATGTAGCTTGGATTTCGCTGCTAGAATTTTATTGAAGGCAAAATTTTATGATGTTAAATTTTGCATTGGATGAAGTCTGATGGCTTTGATTTTGCAGCGGCGAGCGGACTTGGCGCTGCTGGGATTTATTAGGTAGGATTTAATATTTAAAACGCTATTATCGGTGTTCAAGGATGGAAGGCGGTTTATTTATGTAGGCGCAGGTTTAGCGTATCTAGCGCCTAAATTTAAGCTTAACCCTAAAAACAGGCAAAATTAAACGAAAGGATTTAAATGAGTTTTAAGAGATTTTTTGCAGTAGCGCTTGTGGCGGGCGCTTTCGCTTCGGTGAGCGCAGAGGCTAGCGCTGCTGGGGATTTTTGTATCAAAAACGGCGGCGAGCTGATCGTCCGCAAAGACGGCAACGGCGTGGATTACACCGTTTGTAAGCTGCCCGACGGCACTATGATCGATGCTGAAGAATTTTATAAAACAGGCGGCGATTTGAGCAAATTTAAGAGCGTAAATCGATAGAATTTTATCGATTGTGAGATTTGCAGCAGCGAAATTCCATAAAATTCTGCGTCAAAATTCTGCTTTAAAATTTAGATGAATTCTAACTAGCAAGCGTTAGTGCAAGTAAATTCTTGGGCGCCACAAACGAAGTGATGGAGCAGATTGATGGAAAAAATTCAATTATCCAAACATCAACGATGTGCGGAGATTTTGCTCCAGTAAGGCGCTGAAAGCAGTGGCTATGCAAGACAGAAACATTTTAAGTGATTTGACGCGACGCGCAGGAAACCTACTAGATTGCTTGATTAGGACGCAGGTTTTTTTGGATATGTGATAAGCATTTGCGCTCATAGTTGCTGAGCTTAAATTTCAGCCATTTGTGGGCGTAGCTCACTTTTTTATTGTTTAAAAAGCTCAAATTTTAGTCGCCTGTGAGCGCCCATTCGCTTCCTTTGCCCGCGTAAATTTAGCGAGTGAAAACCACGACCTCGCCGCGCTCAAACGTGATCTGCCGTCCCGCTAGATACAGCTCGAAGTAGGGCTTCAAAAAGTCTTCCTGCGGCCTTTGCGCGTAGTTTGGATACTGCAAGTACGCAGGTAGCAGGTAGTCGCAGTTGATCGAATAGTACGCCTCGCCGAGCACCCATAGCTTCGCATCGAGCTTGGGCGAATCTATCATCCACTCTGTGATCGCCTCATAGACGGCGTCCGCAAGCCCATCTTTGTTATGCGCGAGATCAAAGCTCTCCTGCACGCGCGCGGATTTTATCTGCTCAAGCATTTTTAAAAGCTCGTCATCGCCGAGAAACTCGGCAAAAATTTTTAAATTTCGAACGTGCGCTAAAGCTAGGCTCTTAAGCGCTTCGTCGTCAAATTTCGGATCCTGCGACGGGCAAAAATACTCGGGCGCCACGCCCTGATCGAACGCCTCTCGCGTTTGCTGCGCCGTGACTGCATAGATCGGCATTATGCGCGTTTGCAGCGCTTCGCCGTTTTGCAGCGGCGCAAACACCGCCCGCGCGCCCACGCCCTCGGGCATAAAGCACTGAAAAAGCCCGTAAAGCTTATCCTGCAGATCGATTTCTTTGCAATCTAAATCAAGATCCAGCCCCGCAGCCTCGTTAATGCGACTAGCGTACTCGAAATTCGTCATTTTCGCCCCTTTAAATTTTGATCGTCAAAGCGTTTGCGTGGAATTTTACCTAAATTTTGCGCATTTGCCGAATTAAAATTTATGCGCTATGAGACTTTTGAAGAATTTAAAATTTAGCGGTTCGGTTTGGATTCAGTACTGCGACAAAGCGGCAGGGCGATGAGCGGCGACAGGTTCTCGTGCAAGTGGTTAGCGACGTATGGGTTATCGCGCGGCGGGAGGACGGCGTCTGACAGCGGCACCTACGGCACGTGACGACAGGGGTAGCCGATGATCGCGACCGCAGCGATCGCAGGCCACTTGCTCGCAAAAGCAGATTTTTCGCGCTCAGGCCGTCGCAAAATGGCGGGCAGCGTATTGGATAATGGCGGCTGCTGTAGTACTCGCAGGCAGCTTGCTCGCAAAAGCACTTTTCGTGCTCATAGCGCGCATTAGCGGCGCAAGGTCGGCGGCATTGTTTGATCCGTTGCGCGCGAAATGAAATTTTATCGTTTAAATTTTAGAGCAAAACCTGCGCCTGCAGCGGCAAATTTGCTTGTAGTAATGAAATTTATCGTCTAAATTTAGTAAAAGATAAAATTCCAAACCGCGCATTAAGTAGTGTGAAATTTTATTTGGTTTTGTTTCACCGCGCAGCGGTTTGCGCGGCTTGCTTTAAATTTTATTCTATCCCCGCAAATGCTGCTTTTGCGTCCGCCAGATCCTTCTCGTCCGGGTGTTTCGCAGCCTCTGCCCAGCGCGCAAGTCGCTCGGGGGTAATAGGGTGGGGCGAGTTACCGCCGGCCGCCATTTTGCGCATCATTTCAAGTAGATTCGGATCGATCGCGCCCTGGCAGGCAAACTCCCTTATAATCTCGTTGCCGTTTGCTTTAAGCCCCTCTTCAAAGGTATCCAGGCACTTGCGCGAGTGCTCGCCGTCCGGCTCTGCGCCCAGAGTCATAAAAACGCCAAGCTTCTTGCCGTGAATTTTGCGTAAAAAGCGCATAAATTTCGCCTCTGCTTCGCCCTTATCGACGTAAAAGCCTAAGGCTATGAAGTCGTAATCATCGACCTCGCCCTCAAAGTCGCGGAAATTTAGACTCTCGCAGCCTAGTTGCTCGGCGATCGCGTCGCCCACCTTTTTCGTGTTACCCGTTTGTGAGGTGTAAAGCACGATTTTTTTCATACAAAATCCTTTCTAATAATGTTTGCTATCTCTTCGTTGATGTTGTTGCCCCAAAAAATTCCGTCCAAGCTCAAGATCGATCTTTGATCTTTTAGTTCCAAAAGCCCCCAGCTCTCAAATTCTTTGAGCTTTTGCACCGCTTCGTCGTAAATGCTCGCACTCAGAGCCTCTTTTAGCTCGTTTAAGCTTACGATCGGGTATTGGAACAGATTGTTTAGCACGCTATATTTTGCCTCGCGCTCATCGATTCGCGAGATCATCTTGTGTCCCGACACGCCGTAAATTCCGAAGCCCGCTACGTGTCCGCCCGCGCCGTTGCCGATAGGTAGGATATCCGTGCCCTTGTGGCTTAGCTTGATGTAGCCGTAGTTATCGCGACCTTTTCGAGCAAGTTTGGTAAGCTCCAAAACCTCGAAATTCCCGCTTTGCAGTAGCGCCTCTGCAAAGGCATGGTGCAGCTTTTTATCAGTCGGCAGATCGTAGTAGGAGGTGTCGATCTTTTTGGATAGCTCCGAGCCTTCGAAAAACATCAGCGAGTAAAAGCTAGCGCTATCTAGACCTAGCTCATTTACGTAGCGCGCGTCTGCGATCGCTTCCTCCACGCTTTCGTTCGGGAAGTTGTAGATAATGTCGCAGCAGAGCATGCCGTCAAATTTTTCTCTAAGATCTTTTAGTCGCTCGATTGCGCGAGCGGGCTTATGCACGCGGTTTAGAAGCGCGCGCCCCTGTCTGCTGAAGGTCTGCACGCCGATGCTAAAGCGGTTTACGCCGAAGCTTTGCAGAGCGAGCGCTTTTTGCGTATCTAGATTATGTAGCGTGGTTTCTATGCTGATCTCGCAGTCGTCCGCGATCTTGAAATTTTTATGCAGCGCGCCCAGAACCTTTTCGAAGTGCGTCTCGCTAAATACGCTTGGCGTGCCGCCGCCGAAGTAGATGCTTTTAACGCTTTTGGTATCGAAATAGGGCATCTCGCCGTAGTCTTTGATCTGGCGGATCAAAAATTTAGCGTATTCGTCCAGCTCGTCGCCGAGTTTGGAGCGCATCATCGAACAAAACGAGCAGATGTTGTCGCAAAAGGGCACATGCAGATAGATCACGCAATCGCTGTCTTTCGCAGGCTGCTCCAGCGCGTCGAACAGCTCGTTTTCGCTTGCGGAAACGCTCTCGAAAAGTTTGGAGCGGTGGTGGGATTTAATGCGTTCTTTAAACATCTATTTCGTTGCCTCCGCGTAAATTTCATCCACCGTCTCGCCGATCTGCGGGCTGCCCCGCAAGATGAGCGTCGGAGCTTTTAAAATTTTGCCCGATTTTACGGCTTTGGTATTTTTAAGGATCGGATTTGCCTTTAAAAAATCCTCCGTCTCGCCGCCCACGACGACGATTATATCGGGGTTTTGCTCGAGGATGTATTCGGCAGATACCGAAGGCGTGCTGCCTTTTAGACCGTCTGCGATATTTTTGGCGCCTAGGCGAGCGAATATATCGCCTACTAGGGTTTTGTCGTTAAAGGCCATAGTGGCGTTTGAACCGAAAAATAGCGCTACTTTTTTACCGCGAAGAGCGGGTTTGTCTGCAAAAATTCCATCCATCCGCGCGCAAATTTTATCCGCCTCGCTCTCCTTTTTTACGATCGCCGCGACCTTCTTTACGTTTTGGCAGATATCTGCGGTGGAGTTTGCATCCATCGCAAGGCTCTTAAGTCCTAGCTTTTTTAGATCCTCGCTAACGCCTGCGGAGTGAAAGCTCGTAATAACCAGATCAGGCTTAAGCTCGACGATCTTTTCCATATTCGGCTTTACGTAGGTGCCTACGCTAGGCAGTTTCGCGGTTTCTGCCTCCGGGCGGATCTTGCTCATCGAGGTAGTTGAGATCGCAGCGATCTGATCCTGCGCCCCCAAAGCGTAGATGATCTCGACCGCAGCGGGATCAAGTACGACTAGACCTTTGGCGAATACAAAGCTCGCCGCAGTCAAAGCTATAAGAATTTTTTTCATAATTTCTCCTTTTTGGGTAGTATAAATTTTACCCCGTTTTCTTCTACTATTAAGGCGTCAAAGCCGTAAATTTCTTTTATGATCTGCGGCGTAAAAAGCTCGCTCGCGCTACCGTGATACCTCACTGCGCCGTCTTTTAGCATCAAAATTTCATCGCAAAAAAGTGAGGCTAAATTTAGATCGTGTAGCACGATGACGCTCGTTAAATTTAGCGTTTTGGTTAAATTTTCGCAGATCCTCATCGCCTCGATCGCGTAGTTTATATCAAGCGCGCCCGTGGGCTCATCGAGCAGTAAAATTTCAGGCTCGCTTACGAGCGCTCTAGCAAGCAGTACGCGCCCAAACTCGCCACCGCTTAGCTCAAACGCGCTGCGATTTAAAAATTTCTTCACGTCCAAAAGCTCGGCGATTCGCTCTACCTTGTCGCGGTCGCTTGCGTCATAGCCGCTAAATGCGCTTTTTAGGCGGCAAAATCTGCCCGCAAGTAAAATTTCATTCACGTTTAGCGCGGCTGCGAGGGCTGTTTTTTGCGGTACGAAGCCGATTAGTGCGGCAAGCTCTTTGAGGCTATATTCGCTTGCTTTTTTGCCGTTTATTTCGATGATTCCGCTTGCGGGCTTTAAAATTTGCAATATGTTTTTTAGCAAGGTGCTTTTGCCGCAGCCGTTAGGACCCAAAATCCCGTAAAATTTCCCCCGCTTTAAATTTAACTCTATGCCTCGCAAGATCGCCCGCTTGCCGTAGCTGAAGTTTAGCGCCGAAATTTTCATGCATGCTTCCTAAACGCGAGGTATAGAAAAAAGGGCGCGCCGAAAAAGGAGGTCACCACGCCGATCGGAATTTCTACCGGCGAGAGGGCGTTTTTAGCGATTACGTCGCAAAAAACCAAAAAAACTCCGCCGGTAAGCGCGCTAGCGGGGATCAGCACGGCGTTGCTCGCCGTATGAAGCGCCATGCGAAGCGTGTGCGGAATGATGAGCCCCACGAAGCCTATCATACCCGTAAACGCGACCGAAAAGCCGATGATGAGCGAGGAGACGATGAGTAGGCTTTTTTTGGACTTCTCGACGTTGAGTCCGAGCGACTTCGCCTCCTCGTCGCCGTTTAAGATGATATTTAGCTCGTGGCGCTTTGCGTAAAAATACGCCATGCAAAACAGCAGCGGCGGCAGCAAAAGCGCGATCTTTTGCCAGTTTGCGCCGCCTAGATAGCCCATCATCCACGCCGTAATCCTAAAACTATCCTCTCCGATTAGATAGACCGCAAAGGATGTAAATGCGCCCAAAAAGGACGATACGGCGATGCCTACGATCAGCAGAGTAGAGATCGAGCGGGTATGGGCTGCGAGCTTAAAGATCACGAGTGAAAGCCCGCTGGCGGCCAAAAACGCGAAAATTCCGTAAAAAACGTCGCTAAGCCCCAGTAGGTAGGCTATGACCGCGCCGAAGGTCGCTGCCGAAGCGATGCCGATGATGTAGGGGTCCGCAAGCGGGTTTAAAAACACACTTTGCACAACCACCCCCGAAGTTGCCAACAGCGCGCCTATTAAAATTCCAAGCACGAGGCGCGGCAGGCGCATTTGCGTTAGAATCAGTTCCTTGGTCTCGTCTATCTCGCCGAAGGTGAAAAATTTTACGATGTCGCCCAGTGAAATGCTCGCCCCACCGCTACTTACGGCTACTAAAGCAAGCAATATAAAAGCTACGATTAGAAAGAGATAAAATTTAAAGCTCATAGCCCACCAGGCGAACTATACGCGCAGATTTCGTCGCGGCGGATATTTTAAAATTTAAGCGGCGTCGGGAATTTATGCATGCGGAATTTATGAAATTCTCGCGGCTGGCGCAATTATTTTTGCAGCTTACATAGCTTTTGATATCAGCGCGAAAAAGTACGTAGCCGCACACCTGATTCGGCATAAATTTCCTCCTAAAAGTATTCGCGATTTTTATTAAGAAATTAAAATCGTTATCATGGGATTTTATCGCTTGATTTCTTAAACCGCGATAAATTCCGTAACGGCTAAGAGCTGCGGAGTTAAATTTAGGGCGATTAAATATTAAAATTTCGCGCGTCTCCAAGCCGCCTATTTAAATTTGAAATTCAAAATTTAGGCGTTAAATTTAAACGCCGAAAGAGCTCTTTTTAATTTCGCGATTCAGCTTTAAATTATAAAAACGCCGATAAAATACGCACTAAATTTTATTTAACGAGCCCCGCTTTAAAGGCGCAAGCCTTTTTATTAAACGGCAAACTGCGCCAAAGCCGCTCGCTAAGCTTTAAGGAGTGAGCATGAAATTTTGGCAAAAGATCCTTTGGGCGGCGGTCGCCGTCATAGGGGCGTGGTGTTTTGGCGTACTTGCACTAAATAAGGGCGAGAGCATCAGCGCCGTCTGGCTCGTAGTAGCCAGCGCGTGCATCTATCTGATCGGATACACCTTCTACGGGCGCTTTATCGCGTATCGAGTATTCGAGCTGGACGATCGCCGCGCAACTCCTGCGGTGATCCGAAACGACGGACGAGATTACGTCCCTACAAACAAATACGTCCTTTTCGGGCACCATTTTGCCGCTATCGCAGGCGCCGGACCGCTCGTAGGTCCCGTAGTGGCCGCACAGATGGGTTATCTGCCCGGCACTATTTGGCTTTTGGTAGGCGTCGTGCTCGCAGGCGCGGTGCATGATTTCATCGTGCTCGTGCTATCTACGCGACGCGGCGGCAAGAGCCTCGGCGAGATGATCAAAGAGGAGATGGGTAAGCTCACGGGCGGCATCGCGATGATCGGGATTTTTTTCATCATGCTGATCATCGTGGCGATTTTGGCGATGGTCGTCGTAAAGGCGCTTGCAAACTCGCCGTGGGGGCTTTTTACGATCGCGATGACGATACCGATCGCCATATTTATGGGAATTTACATGAGGTTCTTGCGCCCGGGCAAGGTCAGCGAGGCATCGATCATCGGCTTTGTTTTGCTGATGCTTGCGCTTTGGGGTGGGCATTACGTCTCGATTGATCCGTACTGGCACGATGTTTTTTCGCTAAAGGGCGAAACGCTCGCGCTTCTTACTATCGGCTACGGCTTTATCGCGGCGATCTTGCCCGTATGGCTGCTGCTTGCGCCGCGCGATTATCTAAGCACCTTCCTTAAGCTCGGCGTCATCATCGGCATGGCGGTTGCGATAATCTTTATCGCGCCCGAGCTTAAAATGCCCGCTACGACGAAATTTATCGACGGCACGGGTCCCGTTTTCGCAGGCCCGATATTTCCGTTTTTGTTTATCACTATCGCATGCGGCGCGATCTCGGGCTTTCATGCGCTGATCTCCAGCGGCACGACGCCGAAGATGCTCGAGCGCGAAACCCATACTCTTTTCATCGGCTACGGCTCGATGCTTATGGAGAGCCTTGTGGGCGTAATGGCGCTTGTGGCTGCGTGCATCCTAAGCCCGGGCGAATACTTCGCTATCAACTCGCCCGCCGCGGTACTGGGCAAAGACGCGGTAAGCGCCGCGGCGTATATAAATTCTATCGGATTTAGCATCACGCCCGATCAGATCGGCGCCTTGGCTTCAAACGTCGGCGAAACCACGATGATGAGCCGTACGGGCGGCGCTCCTACCTTTGCGATGGGGCTAACGATGCTGCTGCATCAGATCATCGGCGGCAAGGAGCTGATGGCGTTTTGGTACCATTTCGCGATTTTATTTGAGGCGCTGTTTATTCTGACCGCGGTCGATGCGGGCACGCGCACGGGGCGCTTTATGGTGCAAGAAATTTTAGGCAACGTCTATAAGCCGTTTTCCGATACCAAAAATTTCCTCTACGGCATCATTGCGACGCTGATCTGCGTGGCGGGCTGGGGCTATCTGCTCTACAGCGGCGTTACCGATCCTATGGGCGGAATTTACACGCTGTGGCCGCTTTTCGGCGCGTCCAATCAGATGCTCGCGGGTATCGCGCTGCTGCTTGCGACGGTGGTGCTTTTTAAAATGGGCAAGCAAAAATACGCCTTCGTCACGATCGCTCCTGCGATCTGGGTGCTTATAACCACGCTTTATGCGGCGATCTTAAAGCTGATGCCGGCTAACGGCGAGCGCGTGCACGACGCGGTAAGCCACGTGGCTATCGCGCAAAATACCGCCGCCAAGCTCGCTAGCCTAAGCGATCCCGCCGCGATCGAAAAGGCGCAGGCTATCATCAGAAATAACGTCATCGACGCCGTGCTATGTGCTCTTTTCGTCGTCGTTACGATCATAGTCATCGCTCAAACGATAAGGATGTGCCTTAAAATTTCAAAAGGCGGCGCGAGCGAGGGGTATTTCAAGCTAGCAGAAAGCGAGTACGTGGACAGGGGCGTTTATGAAAAAGCTTAAATTTAATCCGCTCGCAGCCCCGAAGGCCGTGGCGAGGCTTTTGGCGCGCGCGGATGCCGCACTTGCGCCGCTCATCGGGCTCGGCGATTACGAGGGCTATCTGCGCCATTTCAGAAGCGCTCATCCGGACGAAATCCCGCTAAGCAGGGCGGAATTTTTCCGCGCGATGCAAGACAGCAAGGCAAAAAACGTCAAGTGCTGATAGCGGCGAAAGGGCGCGGTCGCGCCGTACAAATCGCCGACCCGCGACGCTTTGCCGTCATATCACGGAATTTCGCCGCGGATTTGAAATTTTAATTTAGACTAGGGCGCGGATAAAGTGCGCGAACGAGGTTAAATTTAGCACGCCGCGCAAACCGCCTCCGAGAAAATTTGACTAGCGGCATGTGAGATCGTGAAATTTAGCACATCACACTGCGAAATTTGACGCATAAGGTTGCGAAATTTCACCGCCGCCTTATTGTTTAATTACGATTATTTGTCGCCCTTGCAGCTATTTTGTATTACCGTTTTGGTAAATTACTTTAAATTTAAGCCTGTATTTCATAAAATAGCGAAATTTTCAATAAGGATCAGATCATGAAAAAAGCGATTTGGATTTTCTTAAGTGCGGCAACCCTGCTTGCTACCGAGGTGAATGTCGTTATCCAAAAGCTACAAAGCGAATGCGAGCAAAATAACACGGAAAGCTGCATTAATCTCGGGGCCTTGTATGAGCGGGGTGAGGAGGGTGTAAAGCAAGATTATAAAAAAGCAAACGAGCTATATTCCAAAGCGTGTGATTTGGGGGATAATCTAGGATGTCTTGTTCTGGGTAGTTTATGTTTGGTAGACGCGGATTATAAAAAAGCGATCGAATTATTTACGAAAGTATGCGATTCGGGCATGAGTAGGGGCTGCCGTAACGTCAGGAATATGTATGATAGCTACAGGGGGGTAGGCAGAGATGCAAAGCTCGCGAAAGAGTATTTTCGCAAAGCGTGCAATTTAGGGGATCAGCTCGGCTGCGATGACTACAAACGGCTAAGCGAGCTAGGATATTAAATTTAAATGCGCGCCGTAAATTGAAATTTTAAATTTAGACTAGGGTGCGGATAAAATGCGCGCACGAAGTTAAATTTAGTGCGCCGCGCAAATCGCCGCCGAGAGAAATTTAGTCTAGCCACGCGGCGTAAATTTTAAAATGATTATTTCAAGGCGCCGCGAAGCTCACAAGTCTTTTTTGCGGTAGCCAAAAGCTCGCAGGCTTTAAAATTTGAAATTCTAAAATCCGTAAAGAAAGATTTCGCGCCGTATCATTTCGCGGGCGAGATTTATACCGCAAAATTCGGCGCTGAGCAGGGCAAATTTACTCTGCGCCGAAGGCGTAGATTTTAGTTTGAACGTGGTGCATCTGGTATTACCAGACGATTCTTGGATCTGCTCAAGAAAACAGCGTCGTGGGCATGCCTTAAATTAACAGCTTCGACACTATTTTCATCGGCTGGAACTTTCTCTTTATATTTTTCTATGATAGCCTTAGCCTCGTCCAAGTGTTCCATATAATACTCAATCGAATACGCCATACTCTTTTCCTCTACGACCGTTTTGGCGTTTACGCAATTTTTATAGGAATTGCTTCCGTCTTTAAGGGTATTGAAATCACACTTCGCTAAAACCTCTTTGGCTTCGTCCAGATGCGCGTCGTAATACTCCTTGGTCTTTACCTCGGTATCGTCACCGCAGCCTACCAATAAAGCAGCTAACACCCCCCCCCCCAGAGGAACATTTTGGGATTTTTCATTTCATTCTCCTTGTTGAAATTTATCGGTATTTTACTATCCGCTTACTTTAAAAATTTTAAATTGCGAGCGCACGCGTCGTTTTAACGCGGCTAGTTAAAATTCAGCTTTTAAAATTTGCTCGTTCTTTTTGAAATTTCGTTTTAAAATTTTACTCGCGCGACGTTTTACGCGGCGCCGCAAGACGGAGACCAAACGCGCGCAGTGTAAGAGGACGGCAAAGCAAAAAATTACGAGAAGCAAAAGGGCGGCGTAGCAAAACAGCGCGCAGGCGCTTAAACCGCGCTTGTAGCAAGACCGAGGCAAGGGCAAAACGTAGCGCGGCAAAATCGCTCGAGGCGCTACTGCAGTACCTTTTTTAGCGCCAGCGCAAATAGCACGACGTAGAGGACGAGCAGCCTTTTTTCTGTGTTTCGCGCCTTACGTGGTGAGCTTGAGAGGTGCCGAAATACACGCCCAAAAGCCCGCCCACGGCTAGCAGCGCGCCGCGTTCGCCGCTTGTGAGCGAGAATTTTCTAAGCTTCATCTGTTTTTGCTCGTCGTTATCGCCTATGTAAAATACGCGATCGCCCTTTATTAGGACGTTTTGTTGATATCGCGAAGTCTGTTTTGAAGCCTACTTTGCCATAAAATTTTCATCCGTCGTTCCTTCTATCTGCGCGCAAAGAACGCAGCGCGATTTATCGCTTTTAATTTTGGCTAGCGGTTTTTCAGCGCGCATGCTAATACTTGAATTATTGCTTTTAAATTTACGCTATTTGCACGGCGCTCGGTACCTATCAAATCGGTATTTTAGCCGTGCTTTGCGGGCAAATTTATCCGCGCAGCGTTTGGACCGGGCTAGAAAGAAATTTAACCGCGCGCTGTTTGAGCGAAACCGCAAAATTAGCCTCGCAAATTTAGATCATTTTTTCGGTTTATTTTCTTTGATATAGTCCACGGCGATACGCTGGCAGGCGATTTTATCGTTCTTTTCGAGGCATAAAGTCTCCAGCTCCTCGCGGCTGAAATTTTTGTAATCCTTGATCGTCTTTTTGCCGCCGTCACCCATCACGAAGTATATGAGAGCCGCTAAAATCGCCATCACAGCAATTAATCTAAGCATAATTGCCTCCTAAATTCATAAATTTTGCACCGAATACACGTACAAAATTTTTGCGCACATTTGTTTAAAATAGGCAATCAAAATTCTACGCCGCGCGGATTTTGCTAGCAGCGAATTTTCAAATTTAAAGCAAATTAATCTGCTTCGGAAAGTACCTATCCAGCGTCTGCGCTACCTGCTCCAACCAGACCTTTCGCTCAGCTTCGTCGCTATCTGCGACCACTCTAAACATCAGCCGCTCAAAGGTTTTCACGCCGCAAAAATCAAAAATGCAGCTTTTCCAAATTCTTTCCAGCGGATCGCCGAATATCTCGTTTTCTCTTGCCTCAGGGGTGTTGGATGTGTTGAAAACTAGGGCGGCTTCAGCCTTTAAAAGCCCTATCGGAAGCCCGCCACCGTTATCATCTGGCGCAAAATCGTAGGCTACTCTCTGCCTTAGCACGCGGTCGATCCAGCCCTTAAGGATGGCGGGCGGCTCGCCCCACCAATTTGGATGTACAATCACGATGCCGTAGGCGTTTGCGATATCTTTTTGATGCGCTTTTAACAGCTCGTCGTCGCTTTCGTCGCTCACGAGCTCAGCGCCGCTAAGGATTGGGTTAAATTTCTCCTTATATAGATCGTGAAATTTAACTTCGTAGCCGCTATTTTGCAGCTTTTCTACCGCTGCATTCGCGATTGCTGCGTTTAGGCTTTTTTCGTAAGGGTGTGCCAGGATGACGCAGATTTGTTTCATAGATCTTCTCCAATTATATTGTTTACTAAAGAACGTGTGCCGTTGGTATGAAATTTGCTACTAACAAGATCGCAAAATGCAGATTTACTTTATATTTTTTTAAAACCATAATGAGATTATATCCTTTCGATCTGTCCATCCAGTAACTGATTTAAAACGCATATTAAATTTTCAATAGAGGTTCCCAACTCTTCGCGGCTGAAATTTTTGTAATCCTTGATCGTCTTTTTACCACCGCCTCCCATCACGAAGTATATGAGAGCCGCTAAAATCGCCATTACGATGATTAACCTCAACATCGCATTTCCTTAATTTATAATTTTAGGTTTTTCTCCGCGAAAATATCCATTCCATCGCCGCTTTCATGCTATAAGCGTGCTGCCATGTATGGCGATGACTCCCGCCCGTATAGATCACATAGTAGATATGGCAACTCGGCTCAAGCATCGCTTTGATGCGCTCATCTATTTGTCGTTTGTCGGAAGCATCCAGGATAAGCTTTTTAACGCAAACGCCATCTTTTTGTAAATTTTGCGTGATTTCGTTTGTACTCGGATATGCACCTTTGTCGCCTTGCGAAGCGACAAAAAAGACGTTTTGAGATCCAAGCGGCGACGTGATGTTTGCATCCCATTTGCTCGCTATTATATAGGAGGCGGCAAAAAAATCCGGATAATCTATATCCATTTGGATAGATGCCATACCGCCCATAGATTGACCCGTATTATAAATTCGCTTCATATCGAAGTTATAATGGCTAGATAGATATTTGATTAAATTTATCGTTCTTTCGAGCTCTTTGCCGTACTGAAATTTATCATTTACGATAATAGTGTCGTATTGAGGCGCCAAAATAAAGCTTGGATGTTCGGTTTGCCACGCGGGATCCACCCATGCCACAGCGCCTAGACCTTGAACGAGCGTAGATTTGATCTGCGGCGAAACCGTTCCTGCATCATGCGTAAAAAGCACTAGCGGATAGGATTTTTTAGGATCGTAGTTTTTCGGTATAAAAAGATTATACATCAGTTTTGCGCCGTTTTGGCTTTGATCTACGAAGACATCTTGGATGAAATCTTCGACGAGCAACTCTCGGGTGTTTGTGGAATTGAATTCGCCCTTTTCGGTATAAATTTCGCCGTTTACATTTATGATCTTGCCCGTTTGCGTTACGCTCGCGCTAAAGGTTTTAAGAGGTTGCGGATTGCCTCTGCTACCGAGCGTTGGACCGTTTTCGCCCATCGTATTACGTTTTGCTCTGTTAGCTTTATCTTCAGGATGAGGATCGACCGAGCTATCGATCATTGCAAGCGGCATAAGCTCGATTATTACGTATTTGCCCGATTTTGGAATTTTGGCATTAGCTGTATTTAAATTTGACTTAGTGCTTACGTAGACTTTGGAGATGTCGCGATTTACTACCGTATAGTCATCCTTCGATACGGATGAGCTCAAAATCGGCTTATCATATTCAAGCACTACCGCACTTAAATTTTCTCCGTCGCCGAAAACTTGCGTTACGGCCTGAACCTCTTTAATGTGTTCGGCCTGCGACATCATTACGGCAAAAGCGGTAGATAAAACGATAAATTTAAAACGTCTCATCGCTCGATTTATTCCCACTCTATCGTCGCAGGCGGTTTGCTCGAGATGTCGTAAACTACGCGGTTGATGCCGGGCACTTCGTTTATGATGCGGCGAGAGACGTTTTCTAGCAAGTCGTACGGCAGGCGCGAGAAGCTAGCCGTCATTCCGTCGCTAGCGTCCACTACGCGTATGCACACGGCGTTTTCGTAGGTGCGGTTATCGCCCATGACGCCCACGGAGTGCACGTTTAGCAGCACGCAAAACGCCTGCCACGTTTTGTTGTACCAGCCGCTTGATTTTAGCTCGTCGCGCAGGATCACGTCGGCTTTGCGCAGTAGCTCGAGGCTCGGCGTATTTACCTCGCCCATTATGCGGATCGCAAGACCCGGGCCAGGGAATGGATGGCGGAAAACGACTTCGCGCGAAAGACCTAGCTCAAGCCCCAGCTGGCGCACTTCGTCTTTAAAAATTTCGCGCAGAGGCTCGATCAGTTCAAATTTCATATCTTTTGGCAGACCGCCTACGTTGTGATGGCTTTTGATCGTCTTGCTTGAGCCTGCGACCGAGCTTTCGATGATGTCGGTGTAGAGCGTGCCTTGGGCTAGAAATTTTACGTTTTTGTGTTTTGCCGCTTCTTTGCTGAAAACTTCAATGAAGGTCGCGCCGATGATTTTGCGTTTTTGCTCTGGATCGATCACTCCTTTTAGCCTGCTTAAAAATAGCTCGCTAGCATCGATCACGTCTAAGCTCACGCCTAGTTTGAGCCTAAACATCTCCTCTACCGCCTTGCGCTCGCCCGTGCGAAGCAGACCGTTATCGACGAAAACCGCTATCAGGCTCTGCGGCACCGCATGCGCCAAAAGCGCCGCTACGACCGAGCTATCCACGCCGCCGCTTACCGCGCAAAGCACTTTGGCGCTGCCTACGCGCTCTTTTATTTTGATCATCTGCTCTTTGGCGAAGCTGCCCATATTCCAAGTGCTGGTTATTCCGCAGATCTCTTTGGCAAAATTTTTTAAAATTCTATCGCCGAACTCGCTGTGGCAGACCTCCGGGTGAAATTGCAGCGCGTAAATTTTACGGGTCTCGTCACCAAATACGCACCACTCGCTCTCATCCGAGCTTGCCATCACCTCAAAGCCCTCGGGCAGGCTCTCGACCTTGTCCGAATGGCTCATCCAGACAGTAGAGTTATCCTCCACGCCGCCAAATAGCCTGCTAGCGCGAAGCAGTTTCAAAGAGGCTTTGCCATACTCTTTTTTACCCGCAGGCACGACGCTGGCGCCAAATTTATGCGCGATGAGCTGCATGCCGTAGCAGATACCTAAAATTGGAATTCCAAGCTCAAAAATTCTATCGTCGCAAAAATACGCATCTTTGGCGTAAACGCTAGCGGGCCCGCCGCTTAAAATAAGGCCTTTGGGGTTTTTTGCTTTTATCTTATCGATCGGTGCGTCGTATGCGATCAGCTCGGTGTAAACGCCTTGTTCGCGCAAGCGCCTAGCGATCAGCTGGGTGTATTGAGAGCCGAAGTCCAGCACTAAAATGTCTGCCGTTTGCATGAAATTCCTTTGTAAAAATTTTTAAAAGTATAACAAAGCAAAGCTAAAAGTAGGCTATTTATCGCGTAAAATTCTAACGCTTCCTTTATCGCCGCTCGTGCTATTAGCGTCCGTATTTTGGGCGGTAGCGCTAGAGCCCTGCTCGCCTTCCGAATAAAACGGCGGCGCTTTGTATCCGCAGCCGCTAAGCAAAACTAAGATAAAAAATGCTAAAATCCGTCTATGGAAAATGCAAGAGAAATAATCGCTCATATCAGAAAAAATCCTTTATATGCCAAGATGCGAGAAAGAGGCGAGTTTTTAGCGATTTTGCCGCTTAGTTGGCAAAGGCTGATCGCTTTCATCTACGTCAAAGATGGCATTTTGATGATGGCCGCGAAGCATCCGGCGGGGCTTTGCGAACTAAAACGCGATAGTAATATAAATTTAATAAAAGACGTATTAAAGCGCTTCGTAGCCGCTAGAGAGACGGCGGAGCTTTGCGGCGTGCGCGATATAAAATTTTTCGTCGCAGATAGAGTAATGAGCAGAAGAAGGGCGCAAATTTATAAAGCTCATTTGCGCCGGGATGGCGAAGCTTTATCTTTGGAGCGCGCAAAAGGGGAGTTTAAAAACAAAATCCAAGATCCGCAAATTTATAAAATTTTTGAAGAGATAAGAGGGTTGATCCTTGCTAATAGAGGAGATTAAGAGCCTGCCTGCTAGTCCCGGCGTGTATCAGTACTTCGACGCCGCGGGCAAGCTGCTATACGTCGGCAAGGCTAAAATTTTAAAAAATCGCGTCAAAAGCTACTTCTCTTTCACGCCCGCTCTCGCGCCGAGCCCGCGCTTAAGCGCGCGCATCGCCAAGATGATAAGCGAGGCGGTGCATTTAGAATACATCGTAACGCCCAGCGAGAGCGACGCGCTGATACTAGAAAACTCCTTCATCAAGCAGCTCAAGCCCAAGTACAACATCCTGCTGCGCGACGATAAGACCTACCCGTATATCTACGTAAATTTAGACTACGATTTCCCGCGCTTTGAGATCACGCGAAAGATCGTAAAGGGCAAAAACATCAGATACTTCGGCCCCTATTTTCACGGCGCGAAGGAAATTTTACAGACGCTTTACATGCAGTTTCCGCTCGTGCAGAAGAAAAATTGCATCAAGGGCAAAAAGGCCTGTTTGTTCCACCAGATCGGACGCTGCGCCGCTCCGTGCGAGGATAAAATTTCAAAGCAGGATTACGCTTGTATCGTGCAGAGCGCGCTTGCGGCTTTGAAAAATCCGCAAAAGATGGTACCGCAGCTTCAGGATCGGATGGCGCGGCTCGCGCAGAGCGAAAATTTTGAAGAAGCCGCGCAGATCCGCGATACGATCGAAATTTTAAAACAGATGAACGTGAAGGTTGAGGTCGATCTGGCAAAGCTCGATGATTTTGAAGTCTTTGCGATTGCCGCACGCGACGGGCTCGTCTGCGCCGTGCATTTTAGCATACGCGAGGGTAAAATTTCAGCCTCAAGCTCGCATATAATTAACTGCAAAGCCCCTAGCGCCGATGATATCGCAAACGCCTACAAGCAGATGATCTTAAGCGCCTTCCCGGCCGCGGCTCCCGTGGCGTGCGCTAAAATTTACGTTTACGACGAGTTTGACGATGCGGATCTGGTATGCGAAATTTTATCCAAACGGCACGAAAGAACCTTTAAAATTTACGCGCCGAAAATCGGTGAGAAGCGTAAAATTTGCGAGATTGCGTATCAAAACTGCGAGATCAATATCAAAAAACATCTAAAAACGCACGATTATGCATTTTTGCAGGAGCTGAAGGATTATTTTAATCTTACGAATTTGCCCGTAAATATCGAAGTTTTCGACAATTCGCATATGTTCGGCGCCGCGGCCGTGGGGGCTATGATAAGCTTTCAAGACGGCGAGTTTAACAAGCAAAACTACCGCCACAAGCACCTTAGCTCAAATAACGACTACGATCAGATGCGCGAGTATCTAACTAGCCGCGCGCTTAAATTTGACGAGCTTGCAGCGCCAGATCTGTGGCTTATCGACGGCGGAACGGCTCTGCTAAACTTGGCGGAGGAAATAATCTGCAGCGTCGGAGCAAACGTCGATATAATCGCTATCTCAAAAGAGAAGATCGACGCTAAAGCTCACCGCGCAAAGGGAGCTGCGAAAGATAAAATTTGCACGAAGGGCGGGATTTTTTCGCTGCCGACGGATGATAAAAAGTTGCAGTTTTTTCAGCGCCTGCGCGATGAGGCGCACCGCTTTGCGATCTCGTTTCACCAAAAGAGCAAACGCAAACTCGATCTGCAAAGCTCAAAACTGCTAAGCTTGGGCGTTAGCAAGGGAAGCCTGAAGAAGCTTTTAGACTTTTACGGCGATTTTGAGAGCATTTATACGGCAAGCTTTGATGAGATCAGATCGCTTACGAATATCCAAACCGCGGAAAAAATTTTAAACAATCATTAACGAAAACCTAACGCAAAAAGCTATATTTAAAGATTTGTTTAGTAAAATCACCCATTAACTTTGCAGGACGGCTAAATCGTCTCCGCCTAGCGTGACGGAAGCGACTTCGTTTCTCCGGTTGAATAAAATTTAACGTCGCGTAAGCTGCGCTTTGAAGGATTTTGTATGAATTTAAATACTACAAGTGCTTTGAGACTTGTTAGCGGTATCCCGTTACTTTTGATTTTCGCGTTTGCATCATATTTCTTGTTTATCTCTTTGCAGGATTACGCCAGAGTGGGAATTTTGCAGCAGCAGATTGCTAAAAACAGCAATCTCGCGGCGTTAGTGGAGCAGGTAGATAAAGAGCGCGGTATCACTTCGGCGTTTTTGGGTAGCGAGGGAAACCCCGGTATGGGAACCCTTCTATCGGGTCAACGCAAAAAAACCGACGATGCGCTTGCAAAGTATAAAGAAAGCAAAAATATCAGCGAAAACGTCGTAAAAAAGACCATTTTTGATATTTTCGCTTACGGCACCGGTAATGACGAGCTTTTGGCTGCCGAGACCGATATAGACGGTTTATTAGACAAGTTTCCGCAGGTAAGAAGGGATGTCGATGCTCAAAGCAAAAGCTTCGGTGAGCTTTTCAGCTCATATTTTCAAAAATTCGACGATGACGTAAAAACAATCCAACGAGTGCTAAGAGAGGGTCTTGTAAGCTCAAATATCACCGTTTGGACGGTTTCGTTGCTTAATACTTATGAGGCGATGGATGCCACCGCATCGGAGCGTGACTATATTATCGAATACATTATCGGCAGCAAGGCGATGAATCAGGCGCAGCTAAGGACTTGGGCTAGCTTCAACCTATCTAGTTCACTTCCTAATTACTACTTCTTGCCGGAATCTGATGCTAGAGCCGCGATTTTAAAAATTCTAGACGGAGAGGAATTTCAAAACGCATTAAGAGAGACTGCTAAAATTTCGGCCACATTGCAGCAAGAAGCGGACGAAGGACACTATAGCGTACCTTTTCAAGAGTGGTTTGCCTCTACTACACTTAAATATAAAAAGCTAAGCGAAATTTCTGAAAAGATCAATGCTGAGCTTGCAGCGCATGCCGATACTTACCTAGCGCAAAGGCTAAGAAACCTATTTATCGCTCTTGGCATATGGGTTTTAGCGGCTATTTTGGTCGTTTTTGCCTTGGGTATTACAAGACGTTTAAGACAGAACGTTACCGACCTCGGCAACGTGCTTAGCCGAATCGGCGATTTGACGAATCAGCATGAGCATATCGACGTTAGGACTAGTGAGGGTGTTAACAAGGCATATTCGCTTATCGAGGACGCGCTAGATCTAATTGCATATCAAAAGGGCGCTGCAGAGGATGCCAACAAGGCAAAATCGATCTTTTTAGCTAATATGTCTCACGAGATCAGGACGCCGCTTAATGGCATCATCGGCTTTACGGAGCTTCTTAAAAATACCGATTTGGATGAGGAGAAGCGCGACTACGTTGATACCATCGAAAAATCGTCCGAAAACCTTCTAACGATCATTAATAACATTTTGGATGTCTCCAAGATCGAAAGTAATAAGGTCGAGCTTGAGGATATCTTATTTAACCCTATTCAAGATTTCGAAAGCGCGGTTGAAATTTACGTTGCCAAGGCTGCCGAAAAGAATATCGACATCCTGCTCTACATCGATCCTACACTCGTGCATCATCTATACGGCGATATTACGAAGATCAAAGAGGTTCTTATCAACCTCATGTCAAATGCTGTCAAATTTACGCCTGAGCACGGCACTATCGTGGTCGAAATTTTAAGAGAGCCTAGCAAAGCTCCGGGAGAGGCGATCGTAACGTTTAGTGTAGAAGATACCGGCATTGGAATTTCTGAAGACAAGCTCGCAAATGTATTTAACGCCTTCTCTCAGGCCGACTCTACAATCACGCGCAAATACGGCGGAACAGGTCTTGGACTTACGATTTCGTCGAAATACGTAGCGATGATGGGCGGTAAGCTTCAGGTTAAATCTACCGTAGGAAAGGGTACTAGATTTTATTTCACTCTTGCTTTTAAAGAGACACAAAAAACTGATGCGGACGCAGTATTTGAAAGTATCAAAGGGCTAAATTTTGCGCTTTTAGCCGATAGCGCCGATACGATGTATAATGATATCGTTAAAAACTATATCAGCAAGCTAGGTGGTAAAATTTCGATATTTAATACAAACGCGCAGTTCCGCTCAGCGCAAAATAATAACAAATATGATGCCCTTATTACTAGATTTAAGAATTACGGCGAGGTTAGCGATATATTGAGTATGCCTACGATCTTAACTCTTAAGCCAAAAGAGCTTCAAAGTATTAGCATTTCAAATTCTAAAATTTTCACTCTCACAGAGCCTTTTAACTTAACCAAATTCGTTAAGACGCTAGATAAAATTTCAAAATCCGGAATTGCTCTAAGCAGATCGGATTTTGCTCCACAGATGCATGAGATTAAGCTGGATACCGAGGTAGAAAAGCCTATAGTCGCTGATGAAATGATTATGGAAGAACCGGTAGTAAAAGAAAGACCTATCATCAACAAGCTTGATGAATTACGACATGCCACTGCTTCATCGGCAGACGAACTACGCGCTATCTTGCAAAGCAGAAGGCGTACACACGATGCCGAGGCTCATTCTACGCATAAAGAAGAGGCTGCTAGCAAGCCTAGTATTGCTCAAGAGATCAAAAAAGAAGCTCCTAAAGCAGAAGGGCCGGTCATTAAGCCTATAGATATCGAGCCTATAAACGATATTAAGATTGAAAAGACAGAGCCTGAATCACCAAAGATCGATATTGATATTCCTGAAATAGTAATCCCGCACGCAGAAAAGCCAAAGGTAGAGCCTTCAAGCACAAAGGATGCCCAGACCGATATCGATGAGCCTATATCTTTGGAAATTCCTGATGATTTTGTGGGGCTCAAAACACATGCGACGCAGACTCAGGCTCCTAAAGCCGAAACTCCTAGCATCGATCTTTCTGATATCGAAATAGAGCTTCCTAAGATCAAAAAAGAGGAAGAAGAAGTAAAGGTTGAGCCTGCGAAAGTAGAAATTCCAAAGGCTAAGGTTGAGACGCCTAAGGCCGAAATTGAAATTCCTGATATAGATATCGATCTTTCGGATATCAAACCGAGCGCCAAGGTGCAAGAGCCTGCTAAAAAGGTTGAAATTCCAAGCGTAGAAGAAGAAATTCCTGTAGCCGTTAAAACCGAGCCTGAAATTCCTATCGCTAAAGCTTCGAAGCCTGATACTTCAAGTGTTTCTGCTCATGAAGATGAAATTTCAAGTGTTAAACTTTCAGAACCTGAAATTCCAACTAAAAAGATAATTGAGCCAGAACCTATCGCTGTTGAGCCAGAGCCGGTAGCAATTGAGCCTGAACTAAAACCTATCAAGCCAAAACTTGAAGAGGTTAAACAGGAGCCTTCAAATATCGAGTCTGAACCGGTAACGCCAGTAGTAGAACCAGCGGCTCAAAATATTCCTGCCGAAGAGCCGAATATTGAGCCGGAGTCTGTAGATATTCCGAAGGTGGAGCCTGCTACTCAAAACGACCATGTCGAAGAGCCTGAGATCGAGCCTGTTAGCGTAAAAGTCGAACCAGTAGTGATCCCGCAGCCTGAGGAAGAGGAGATGGTCGAGGTGCCCGTCACCGTATACGAAGACGAGCAGCAGGAAGAAACCATTATGGTCGAAGAGGATGTCGAAGTTGAAGAAGAGGTTGAAGTACCGGTAGAGCGAAATCCTGCCGACGAAAATGTACCTTTGGTCAATAGAAAATATAACGCCAAAATCCTTATTGCGGAGGATAATGAGATCAATCAAAAGCTTATGAAGCATACGTTAAATAGCTTTAATATGAATTTGACGATAGTCGAAAACGGACTTTTGGCGCTGGAAGCCAGAAAAGCTAATAACGACTATGATCTCATATTTATGGATATTTCGATGCCTGTTATGGACGGTATCGAATCTACAAAGCAGATCAAGCAATACGAACACGAGAATAATCTCCGCCACATCCCGATCGTGGCTGTTACTGCCAATGCACTAAAGGGCGATAGAGAGAAATTTATGGCGGCGGGGCTTGACGAATACTGCACCAAGCCGATCAAAAAGGATATCTTAGCCCAAATGTTAGATAATTTTATCGGTGATAAACGATCTGATGCAGCGCCCGCCGGTGGAACTACAAAAAAGCTGGTTAAAAAGCTTGTCAAACGCCAGGTACCTAAGACGGTCATTAAAACTGTCAAAGTGCCAAAGACGGTAATGAAGCTAGTTCCTAAAAAAAGCATAGTTTCCGATGACGTAGTGAAAGCTAAAGGTGCGCGAGTGCCGACAAAAGATATACTTATATGCAAGGCAAACATTATGGAAAGTAAAATTTTTGCCAGCATATTAAAACACCAGTATAAAGACGTAGAAATTGCGGGCAATTTCGACCAGCTTATTTCTATGGCGGCTACGGGCAGCTATAAGCTTGTTTTGGTTGATAAAAAGCTAGCAGGGCTAGACTTAGCGGCGTTAGAGAGCTTGCGCCGAAAAGCGTCTGCGACCAAGCTAGTTCTGTTTTCTAACGACAACGATGAAAATCCACTATTTAGCGAAGTCGCTAGTTACAATATCACCAAGTCGGGTCTTGAGAAACTCGCACAAAAATATATATAAGGATGAGGTCTTAAATGAGAGATTTGAAAGTTTTAACGGTTGATGACGACGCTATAAATTTAAAGCTACTTGAAGTTATGCTAAAAAAATATGGCAAATTCCAAACCATACTCCAAGCCAAAAACGGCTTGGACGCCCTTGCCGTACTCGAAGTTCAGCCCGTTGATTTGATTTTATTGGATATCGTAATGCCTGTGATGAATGGGCTGGAATTTTTAGATAATCTTCACGCTAGAGAAAGCATAGCTCATATCCCCGTCATCGTCCTTACGACGGACGAGACCGCTAAACGAGAGGCTTTAAATAAGGGTGCTTATGACTTTATGACAAAGCCTATCAACGACAAAGATCTTCACAAAAAACTAGACGATGTTATGAATATTATCGGCGATTAAATTGCCGATTTTGTCCTCGTAGCTCAGTAGGATAGAGCGCAAAATTCCTAATTTTGAGGCCACAGGTTCGAATCCTGTCGGGGACACCATCTATCAAATTTTGCCCCTATTTTTAGTTTTTTGATTTTTTTAAAAGCCCCTACATTACGGGTTTTTCAAATTTTTTCAAAAAAATTTCAAATGTTAAAAACGCTAGATTATACAGTAGGTTTAAGAAAAATACTATATATTAAAAATGTATATTAGCCCTAAACTCTTTGAAAACTTTTATAATCTCTCCTATGAAACTATATAAAATTTTAAAGGATAAACAGTTATGAAAGTTTTTTCTAGATTAAAGACGATCTGGTTTTTAAAACAGACCCCGATAAAGTCATCTAGACGCATTGTTCGCTCTTTTTTTATTGCGCTTCGCTTTTAAAATTTTCATAATGCACATCTGCTCCTTTGTGATAGATTTTGTGGTGAATTTAAAGATTACCAGTATATTATAACGGGAGAATAAAAAATGGTAGGAAGCTT
>CAUPXM010000018.1:0-39589 GCA_963515585.1 uncultured Campylobacter sp. | reverse complement strand
TCACAAATCTACTCGATGGCACGAAAGAGTATAATTACGAGCTGGTGAAGTAAATCGAGATTGGCTCTTGAGGTAAAATTTTTACGACCATTTTTTGTATTCGCCGCGTCTTTGTAATATGCAGCTTCGCGGCACCCGATAAGACAGGCGCCGCTAAATTTGAAATTATTTGCTCCGCCTGCTCATTTGGCGCCTACTTTGCATAAAATTTGTCTTTGATGTAGGGCGTAAATTTTAAATTCTCCATACCGAGGCGGCAATAGCGCTTGGGAGTTTAGCTCCTTTTAGAGGAATTTTTAAAATTTAAATCATAAAGCTGTAGCGGGAAAGCAAGTATTTAAAGCTAAAAAATAGAATTTTATAAGCTAGCGCGGGTTTTGTGGGATGTAAAAGTGAAACGGACTCTATAAAAGTTGCGTGAATTTTAAATGCAGACGAATCGCTTAAAAATTTTACTTCCGAAAATGGAATTTCACGCTAGTGGTGCGCGCGTTTTAAATAGCCTCACCAATTTCGATAAATTTTGTGCTTTAGGAGAGGCAAGTAAAATCAAGACCGAATTCTAAAAACAAATTAAGCCCACAACGTCTTTCTCGCTCCATCATTACAATGAACTGAATTTTGCGCGGAAGTCAAACGCACGAATTAAATTCTGCACGAAATTTTATTCAACCAAGAATTCCTTCTTATCGATCGTGCCATGATAAAAAATCCCGAGTGTATCATCAAAGGTCTTATCCAAAAATCCATCTTTTTTTAGTCCTGCTAAAGATGTATTGATTAGCTCTAGCAGCGCATTATTGCCCTTCTGCACGGCGATTGCGTTGTAAGTTTGCTTACCTAGACCATCCAAAGCAACCTGCGTTTTATTATCGATGATTGCGTATGCGTGCAGGATTAGGTTATCATCGACATGCACGGCATTTTTCGCCCTTTTGAAAGCGCGGTAGCATTTAGCCGAGCTGGCGCAGAAATTCAAATTCTTTCTGAAGCCCGCTTTGCGTAAGAAATTGTGAATAGGAGAGTGTTTGATGACGAAAATCCTCTTTTTGCGGAGTTGATCGAAGCTCGTGATATTTTCGTCTTTTTTGGCTAGCACACCTACATGCACCTTAAAATAAGGCTCCGAAAAATCTACTTTTTTCGCTCGCGTGGGCGTAGGAGTAAAGGTCGCAATCACCATATCCGCTTCATTGCGCTGTAAAGCGCTAATGCGTCTTGAAGCCGTGATTGGGATAAATTTTACCTTGCCAGGATTATCGCCGAAAATCTCCTTACCGAGCTTCTCGCCAAGAGCAATCTCAAATCCCCTATATTTGCCGTCTACGAGCGCACTAAACGGCGGCTGATCGCTATATACACCGATGCGAACGAGCCTATCTTTTTTGATCTGATCCAAAGAATTTGCAGATAGAAAACCAAGTAGCAGAGCCGCCAAAACAAATACTTTCATTTGCTCTCCTTTTAGTTGAAATAAGGCGCAATTATAATAAAAAGAAATTATAGCCAGCTAAAATTTCAAAAATTTTAGCTATATTGTGCTCTAAATTTTAATGCAGCAGTGGCTCGATCGCAAAAAGGCCTCATATTACTTTTGATTTAGAAGAATCAAATTTCACGAAACTTTTTCTTAGAGAGGACGAATCTTGTGGCCTTTACCTTAAAATACAATGTAATTGATCGGCGTCTTTGTAAATTAATATAAATCTAATAATAAATTTTATATTATTACCAAATCTATCAATAATCGGAATTAATATAAATGTATAAAATTACTTTTTGTCTTATTTTTACGCTGTCGCTTATCGGATGTAGCGGGCGGTACGAGGTTACGCCTCAAAAGCTAGACGATATTAAAAATACGAGTAAAATACTCGATCTAAATACGGGCAAAGAGATCGATTTTGACGATTTTGTCGCCGAGGTATCGGATATGGACATCTTGCTTGTCGGAGAACTTCATGATGATTTTAGGCACCATCTGGCCGAAATTTTACTCATCAAAACGCTTTCAAAATATAAAAATTTAGATGTCGCATTTGAAATGCTGGGGAGCGATAAGCAAAAATACGTTGATAATATAGATAGAAATATCTCGTCAAATGACGTTATGAAAGCCGTAAAATGGGATAAGTCATGGGATAAAAAATATTATAGAGGCGTACTCGAGGCGGCGTTTTATAAAGCTCATATAAAATGCGCGAATTTAAGTGACGATGAAATAAGGCTGATATTTGCGGGCGCACAGCCTATAAAAGGCACGGTCTCTACTGCAAAAAGCGTCCAAGACGCCATAGCTAAGCTCGTAAGCGGAGCGCACTCCGCCGCAGACGATCAAACGCTGCGCAAGCTCGTCCAAGCTCAGCAGTACAAAGATCGCAGGATGGCCGATGTTGTAAATAAATCCGCAAATTTAGCCATACTGATAGCAGGACGATATCACGTTCAAAAGGATGTAGGGGTGCCACTACATCTCATAGATTTTAAAACTAAAAAGAGATTTAAGACCTTGCTTTTGGGCTTTAAAGGCGATTACGCGGGTATAAAAGAAGCCGATTATATTTGGAAATTTAAATAAATCAAGAGGAGGCGATGGATGATAAAAACGCTAGCTGCTGCCGCGTTTTGTTTCGCGTTAGTTTTCGGCGCGGATAATGAGCTAAATTTAGACGAAAACCAAACTGCCGCGAGACAAATGACGCAAACGGGCGGCGACATAAATTCAACCCCGAACGACCGCGGTTTGCAGGAATTAAATTCAAATGACACGAATTTAAGTGGCGCAAATTTAAATATGCCAAAAGACCAGATCGCTCAGCTGCATATAGATTTATCTTTTAACTCGCTTTTTAGAAATGCCCATATCGTGGTAAAGATCGTGGTAGACATTTTAATCTTATTTTCTATCGTCACTTGGACGATTTTTATCGTTAAATTTTCTCAGTTTAAAATAGCTTTTCATCGGCTAAAAAAAGACGAAGCCGTTATAAAAGCAGCGTCAAATTTGAAAAATTTAAATTTTCCGAAAAATAGCTTCGCGAGATGCTTTATAAGCGAGATCGAGGATGAATCGGGCAAAAGCGTAAAATCCAGTGAAAATATGAGATCCCGCGTAAAGCAGAGATTCGATCTGAAAAAAACGGCGTTTGCCGGTGCGATGAAAGAGCGCGTGGCGGTGCTTGCCAGTATCGGTTCATCGGCACCTTTCATAGGGCTTTTCGGCACGGTTTGGGGGATAATGAATAGCTTTGTGGGTATAGCAAATAGCGACAACGCAAGCTTAAGCGTCGTAGCTCCCGGCATCGCCGAGGCGCTTTTCGCCACGGCTTTGGGGCTAGCTGCAGCCATACCCGCCGTTTTAATTTATAATTATTTAGTAAAAACCGCTGTAAATTTTAATTCCCGTTTGGCAAGGCTTAGCGCAGAAATTTATCTGATATTCGATAGAAACGCGGACGGCTATGAACGATAACGACGAGCTAAGTGAAATAAACGTAACGCCTTTTATCGACGTTATGCTGGTGCTTTTGATCATCTTTATGGTCGTTACGCCTATCGTAACGAGCTCGGTAAAAGTAGAACTCCCAAAGGCGGTAAATAAGCAAAAGGAGGACGTAAATAAGCCCATAATCCTAAGTATAAACGATAGATTTGAAATATATCTAGGCGGCGAGCTCGTTTCGCAGGAACGGCTGAGCTCTGCACTAGAGAGCAAAAGCGGGCGAGACTATGACGCGATAATATACTTTTACGTAGATAAAAGCGTGCCGTATGAAGTGTTGATGAACGCAGTCGAAAGGGTAAAAGCCGCGGGGTATTCTAAAATAGCTTTTTCAAGCAAAGCCGTGCAGCGATGAGAATACCGCGCTACGTCTGGCTGTGCGCCTTTGTTTTTATGGCGACGCTGCATACGGCACTTCTTATATACCTAGCAAGCGATAGGGCTATAAATTTAGAACAAAATTTAGGCGGCTTTGATTATCCGATAAAAAACGATAAATTTGAATCCATTATGATAATTTCGGATTTGCCCATAGGCGAATTTAAAGAAGTAGCCCCAAATGCCCAAAAATCAAATGTGCCGGAGCCGCCGCAAGAACAAGAAACCCTAAAGGAGCCCGAAATATCGTCTTTGGAAGATATAAAATCCGAAATTGAAGTCGTAAAAAAGCCGGAGCAAAAAACAATAAAAAAGATAAAGCCGAAAATAAAACCTAAAAAGGAGGTTAAAAAACCGCTAGAAACCGCTCGCGAGACTGATAAGAAAACGGACGATGCGAAAAACGATATGAATTCCGATTCAAATATAAACTCCGTCGCCAAAGATAATGTCGCTTCGGCCCCTATTAGCGGCGATGGCAGTAAGATCGCAAGCGCCGGCGGCGGAGCGGGCGTCGCCGTTAAAAAAAGCTGGCAGGGGCTAGTGGTGTCTCATCTAAATAAGCATAAAAAATATCCCGAAGAAGCACTTTTAAACGGGCTTGAAGGAGTGGTCTTCGTAAAAGTAAGGATCACTCGAAACGGCGAAGTGCTGGACGCAGTTTTGACGAAAGGGAGTAAATTTGAGATATTAAACGACGAAGCGACTAGACTTTTTAGCCGCGCTTCGCCTCTACCGCCTCCGCCAAATGAGATCGCAAATGGCGCAGACGAGCTGACGTTAAATTTCCCGATAGAATTTAATATCAAAAAATATAAAGCTTCAAGAAAATAAGCTTATTTTATTAAACGCATTCCAAATTTTAATTAAGTATATATTAATATGCGCAGTGATACAATTTCGCGTCGTTAATATAATGATACTGATATATGCTATTAAATTTTAAAATTTAAATAAGAAACGGCAATAAAAAATTCAAAAGGATAAGCGATGAAATATTTTAAATTTAGCCTTATATGCGTATCTATACTTTACGCCACGGGAATTAATGCGAAAGAGATCGATTTTAATGCACTTGAGGTTTCGGCTACTGAGGTCAAAAATAGCGAAAAGGCGTTTACGACACCTGGGGCCGTCAGTTCGCGAGATGATGTAGGTGGCCAAAGTCAAAGCGTTGACTCTATCGTAAGGAGCTTGCCAGGAAGCTATACGCAAGTGGATCAATCCCAAGGTAGCGTATCGGTAAATATCCGCGGTCTTACGGGGCTCGGGCGCGTAAATACGATGATAGACGGAGTTACGCAGACATATTACGGTACATCGAGCGATACGGGTGGATTTCATAATTTTACGGGCAATTTTGGAACGTCGGCTTTCGGTGCATTAATAGATCAAAATTTCCTAGTCGGCATAGACGTGGAGCGAGGAAACTTTAGCGGCGCTCAAAATGGGCTTATGGGAAGTGCGAATTTTAGAACTATCGGCGTAAACGACGTTGTTTCGGAGGGAAATAATTTTGGCTTTTTAGGTAGATATAGTTATGGTTCAAACGCCGTTGGCCCAAGCTATATGGGTAGCGTTGCGGCGAAAGAAAAATTTGAAGGCGGGCAAAGTATAGGCGTGCTTTTTGGATATAGCGGCAAAAGAACTTCGCAGGATTATAAAATAGGCGGCGGAGGCAAAATCAAAGATAATAACAAAGATATCGATGGAGACGGATTGCCGGATTTGCCTACGGCTTTGGATGTGGATTCGATGAAGCAACGTCCGAAGAGTTATCTTTTTAAGCTAGAATACGACGATGAACTCAATGAGGCTATATTTTCATACAGAAAATACAAAAATCATTTGGCAAAAAGAGGCATAAATAGCGATAACTACCAGCTTGATTATAAATTTGACCCGGATAGTGATTTGATAAATTTAAAACTGCTTTTATCTTATAACACTACCGGACAAACATACGATAAGGACGCTAGTTTGGCGTGGGGAACGCTTAAAAACGGGATGAAATTTAAAAACGATGCGCTGGTAACCGATATAAGCAACACGTTTTTATTCGACATTACGGATGAGCTAAAGCTTAGCTCGCAGCTCGGCGTAAATACGATAAATAACGAATATAAGCGTATAACGGGAGATAATGACTACTCGTCCTTGACTACGGCGTATCCGATACCTGCAGGAAAGCAGAAGATATTTAATTATTATTTAGATAATTCTCTGGAATACGATATCTTTAAATTTGATGCGAATTTAAATTTGGTCGATTGGAAGACTAGCGGCATAAAGGGCGTTTGTATGGAGGGTAATCCCTATTGTAGCCCTAAAGAAGCGGGAAATTTTAGCAGAAAAGATACCGACCTTAGCTACTCTCTTATGCTTTCGTCCAAGATAGACGAGCTCTTTGCGCCTTTTGTCAGTTATGAAAGAACGACTAGACCGTTAAACGTCCAAGAGCTATTTACATCCGGAACGGTGTATGAAGACATAAACACGATGTTAAAGCCCGAAACCGCAAAGACCTATCAGATCGGCTTTAACAGCCATAAGAAAGGCGCGCTTAGAGACGGCGATTTTTTCGGATTTAAGGCGACTTATTATAACACCAAGATTGATAATTTTATATACGACAGAATAATCGGCATCACGAATGGTAACGGCAATACCACTATGTTTTTAGCGAGATTAAACGATAAGGCGACTTTAAAAGGCTTTGAGATAGAGCTTCTTTACGATATGGATGTTTTTTACGTTAAAGCTTCATATACGCGACAAAAGTCGTCCTATCAGCCTTCAGACAGCGTATCTCTGGATTGGACGAACGGACCTGCTAGTGGGACGACACAGTTTAGCGAACTACCGAAGTATTATGCGACGATAGATATCGGCACGAGACTTTTTGATAAGAAACTAGTCATCGGCTCAATAGCCAAATTTACGGGCAAAGCAAAAAGGATAAATCCGAAATTTAGCTGGGGGGGTATGGATGAGAACGATCCTAATTTTAAGCATATTTCTACGCAAGATCTGCCTAAGATACCTACGATATTCGACTTTTATCTTACATATGAGCCGATTAAAAATTTAACCTTTAAGCTCGAGGTGCAAAATGCATTCGATAAAAATTATATGGACGCACTATATACTTATAATTCATCTTATTCAAGCGACGTTTTTAACGACGATATAACGATCTTTAACAATGCCGCCAGGGGTAGGACGGTGCTTGGAAGCTTCGAGTATAGATATTGATCGGCGGATTCGCGGCTATATCTACAACTAAATTTAATCTACAGTAAAGGGTGTTGCGTGGTTAAATTTTACTTATAGTATTTTTACCATTAAATCGCACCCTTTGAAATTGAGGAAAAACGTGCGTAAATTTTGCTAGCGGGCGGACTTTCACCATCTTTCGTTACAGGCAAGCGAGAGCCACGATGATAAATCGCAAGAATTATGATTCTAGGCGATATACAGTGAATTTATATAAAATCTCGCCGAGCACAGTGAAATTTTTTGAATTTTAAAAATTTACTAAATACACTAAAATTTTCTAAAATTTAAAATTTGCGTACGCTATTTCTTAAAATCTTGAGCATATGGCTTTTAAAATTTCCGCGCCTGGCACGCGCCCTAGATCGGCATTACGCGGATGTTCGGGCTAAGGTTTTCTTGCAAAACATTTTCGATCGCATACAGCGTGCCACTTGCGCCACTCGCGCAGCCGCTACAAGCTCCTAGGTAGCGGATGTAGATATCGGTTTTGCCGTCGTCTGCAGGCCTGATGTCTATGACGTCGAGATTGCCGCCGTCCATCTGGAGCATCGGGCGGATATCCTCGTCAAGCACCCCTTCGACCGCTTTAAATTTACCGATCAAATTTAGCTGCTCAAAGCTCATCTCCGCTCCCGCTTTCGCGCTAGTAGCGGCACTCGCCTCGGCTTGAGCTTGAAGCCTCTCTCTCTCCATCTCCTCTCTAGTTTGCTTTAAAATATCGACCAGATAATAATCCTTCTCCTCGTGTCCGCCCGGGCGCACGCAGGATTTGCAAAACGCACCCGCTTTAGTGTATTGCGTGATCTCTTCGACCGTATGAAGATCGTTTAGGCGGATCACCTCTTTGATCGTGCCGAGGCTTACGCGCGCGCAGTCGCACACGATGATCTCATCCTCGAAATGCGCGGGATCGACGCCCTTATAATTCGCTGCAGCCTGCTTGATGACATCGTATGCCATGACCGAGCAGTGCATCTTTTGCGGCGGTACGGCAGGCTCATCTGGAGTATCGCGCATCGCGTGCTCTACGTCTAAATTTGTAATCTTTACCGCTTGATCGACCGTCTTTCCGATGCAAAGCTCAGCCATCGTATCCGAACTCGCAATCGCCGTACCGCAACCAAAGCTTTTAAATTTAGCGTCTAAAATTCTATCGGTTTTAGGATCTATCAACCAATACAGCCGCACCGCATCGCCGCAGCTCTCGGCGCCGAAGTCCGCGACCACGAGTTTGGCTCCCTTGGCCTGCGCCTCCTCCTCGGTGATCTCGCCCATATAGCGAGGATTATTCATACGGTCCTGCACTTTTTGCGAGTATTGCTCCCAGATCGAACCGTTTATTAAACTGTTTTTTGCCATTTTTTATCCTTTATTTTTCTCATAACCTTGCGGCGCGTAAGCAAACGTGCTTGAAATCCCGCGCAGACGGGCGATAGCTTTGCCTATATGTTCGATCGCGTAATCGATCTCCGCCTCCGTCGTAAAGCGCGACAGCGAAAGTCTTAGCGCCGTATGCGCCAGCTCCTTATCCGCGCCGATCGCTTCCATTATCGGGTTATTCTCAAGCGCCTCGCTCGCACACGCAGAGCCTGTAGAAGCGGCTATGCCCGCTTTATTCAGATCCCACAGCATCGCCTCCCCCTCGACGCCTTGGATCGAGGCGAGGATAGTGTTTGGCACGCGAATGCTGCGATCGCCCACGACGCTTACGTTTGGAATTTGTAAAAGCGCATCTTCCAGCTTATCGCGCAGTCTGCTTACCTGAGTGCGCTCAAAATCCACAAATTTATTCGCTAGCTCTAAAGCCTTACCGAGCCCCACGATGCCCGCTACGTTTAGCGTGCCGCTGCGGCGCCCGCCCATCTGCTCGCCGCCGTGAAGCAGACTCGTAAGCGGCTTACTATCTTTGATATAGAGCGCGCCGACGCCCTTTGGAGCGTGAAATTTATGCCCAGAAAGGCTCAAAAAATCCACGTCCGCATCGCGCACGTTTACCTTTATCTTGCCTACGGCCTGCACCGCATCGGCATGATATAGCGCACCGCGCTCGTGTGCGATTTGTGCGATCTGTTTGACGGGGAAGATCGTGCCGGTTTCGTTATTTGCCCACATCACGCTAACAAGCGCGGTTTTGTCGTTGATCTTTTCGCCAAGCTCATCAAGATCGATTAGTCCGTCTTTATCAACGCCCAGGCGAGTGATCTTTACGCCGCAAATTTTTTCTAAAAAAGCACAGGTCGCGCTGATTGCAGGGTGCTCGACGGAGCTTATGACGATATTATCCTTCTCGCCGGTTAGAATTTTATCGTAGTAAATTCCTTTTAAAACCCAGTTGTTGCTTTCGGTCGCACAGCTCGTGATGACGATATCGTCCGCGTCCGCAGCGCCAAGTCCCGCGTAGAGCCTATCCATCGCAGTTCTTAGCGCGGGGTGAGTCTCGCTGCCGAAGTTGTGAAGGGAGTTTGGATTGCCGTATTTATCGCAAAAAAACGGCTTCATCTCCTCAAAAACTTCGGGATCGACCATTGTAGTGGCGTTATTATCCAAATAAACGCGCTGCATAAAATTCCTTTCTAAAATTTGCCTGAAATTTAATCAGACAATTTCGCTCTTTTATCAATTTCGCACGATAATATAACATAATTGCTAAATTTTTCTTTAACGCTTGCCGTTTTAAAAACCAAAAGTTTTCGGAGAATTTATTAGATCGAAAAATTCCTTACGCGTGTCGTTTCGGCTAATAAAAAGCCCCCGCAGTGCCGACGTAGTCGTGGTCGAGTTGATCTTTTGCACGCCGCGCATCTCCATGCACATGTGCCGCGCCTGCAGCACCACGCCCACGCCGAGCGGATGGATCACCTCCTCTATGGCGCCTGCGATCTGCTCTGTAAGCTGCTCTTGGATCTGCAGCCTGCGCGCGAAAATATTTACCATACGCGGAATTTTACTAAGTCCCACGACCTTTTTATTCGGTATGTACGCGACGTGCGCGCGCCCGATGATCGGCAGCAGATGGTGCTCGCAGAGACTATAAAATTCTATATCTTTTATCAAAACCATCTCGTTGTTACTGCTCTCAAACAGCGCGTCGTTTAAAATTTCTTTTGGATCCAGCTCGTAGCCGCTAGTTAGAAACTCATAGGCTTTAGCCACGCGCTCGGGCGTCTTTACGAGTCCGTCGCGCTTCGGATCCTCGCCTAAAATTTCAAGCATCTGCGACACACAGTTTTCAAATTTAGCTCGGCTTTTTTCGTCCATTTTTAGCAATTCCTTAAAAATCGATGCGCGATATTACTCAAAAACGCCTTTTATAACGCTGATAAATTTTAAAATTCCGCGCGAAATTTTATCAATCTCATTATGTTAATGATAATATATTTAAATTTAAGAAATTTTTGTTTAAAATCCACCGTTTTGATAAGCTTTATCTACAAGGAGTTCGGTAATGAAATTTAAGATGAGTTTTGGCGCGGCTTTGGCGCTTTTTTCTTTTGCTTGCGCCGAACAAAACGCCGCAGCAAACTCCGCCTCGGGCGAAAACCTAGGCGATATCGAGGTCGTAGAATGGGCGAATAACGACGACGGCTACCGTGCCGTACGTAGCGAGATCGGCAAGACGACTAAGAGAATTTTAGAAATTCCGCAAACCGTAAATGTCGTAACGCAGCAGCATCTAAAGGACAAAAAGCCAGAAACCTTAGCCGAATCGCTGCAAAACGTAAGCGGCATAAGCTACGCAAATACGACGGGAAATATTTTCGATGCGATCATCAAACGCGGCTTCGGCGAGGGTCGCGACGGCTCGATTATGCGCAACGGCGTGCCGGGCGCCGTGATGCACAACTACAATAAAACTATTCAATCCGTCGAGGTTCTAAAAGGGCCCGCAAGTATGCTCTACGGTGCGCAGCAACCAGGCGGCGTCATAAACATGGTAACCAAAAAGCCGCAGTATGAGTTTATAAATGAGCTTTGGGGCGGGCTGGGCAACCGCAACTATTGGGACGCAGGATTTGATACTACAGGGCCGATTGCAGATAGCGGCTTTGCGTATAGATTTATATTCGATTACTACGCAAAGGATTATTGGCGAAATTTCGGCGGTATAAAAAACACGCTCTTTGCGCCGTCGCTTGCGTATCAAGGAGACGATTATTCGATAAACTTAGGCTACACCCATAGCCGCTCTACCGATCCGGTGGATCGCGGCGCATTTTTGGTGCCGAGTACGGGTAAAATTTACGGCAGTGGCAAAGTCCGCTTCGACGAGCCGGTAAATAAACTACAAAGCAAGCTCGATACGGTTGATTTCGGCTTTGAGAAAGAATTTAACGAGGATTGGATATTAAAAGGCGCCTACGCTTTCTCGCGCAGCAAGCACGAATACGGCTACGTACGTCCGAACAATCCATTCACTCCCCAAGGCCTTACCGGCACGACACGATCGTATAACTACTACGATAATTTCATACACCGCACGCACGCAGCAAGCGTCACGCTAAACGGCAAATTTGAAACGGGTCCGCTTAAGCACGATGTCCTTTTCGGCACAGATTACAAAAACTACTACAGATACCGTCCGGGCGCGCTAAAAGGCACCGCAGGACGCATCAATATGCTTACCGGACAGACCGCTTCGGGTGCCGTCTTAACGAACGATAGAGAGCCAAAAATACAATATCAAAAGCTAAGAACGATCGGGCTTTACACCCAAGATAATATAAATTTAACCGACGAGTTGATACTTTCTTTGGGCGTGCGTAGGGAATTTTACGATCAAGTAGCCAAGCAAAGCTGGCAAGGGCCGAACAGCACCGATCAGAAAAAGGCTGCTACGACCTATCAGGGCGGGCTTTTGTACCTGTTAAGCCCACAGTGGTCAGTATATACTAACTACGCGCAAAGCTTCACGCCGCAGATGTCCATAGGCGAGGCGATAGGCGGCGATCTAAAGCCGGAGGAAGGCAAATCCGTGGAGCTCGGCACTAAATTTCAAAACGATCGAGTCACTGCGGGTGCGGCGGTGTTTAATATCGATAAAAGAAACATCCTGCGAACGGTAAATAATATAAGTGAGACGATCGGCAAGGCTCGCTCGCGAGGATTTGAGCTCGATATAAACGGGCGTGTGACGCAGGGACTTAGCATGTCGGCAAGCTACGCATACACCAAAACTAGGGTGCGCGAGGACGACGGCACTTTTGCGGTGCTAATCGGCAAACCGCTGGAAGCGACGCCGAAGCACCAAGCAAGCCTATTTGCCAACTACGATTTCGCGCATCTAGGCGCAAAGGGGCTTAGGCTGGGCGGCGGCGCGCGATATTTCGGCTCGTGGTACACTTACTATATGCGCACGAACCTACCGAACGTGCCCGCAGGAACGGCGTTTAAGCCGCCTCACGCCGTAGTTTATGACGCCTTCGTGAGCTACGATACTAAAATTTCGGGCTATGATACGAATTTTTCGTTTAACGTCAAAAATTTGACCGACAAAAAATACTACACCTCATCCTCAACCGGCACGACTACGAGCGTGATACCTATTCAAATGGGCTACGCGCGGCAGTTTATGTTTAACGTATCGGTAAAATTTTAGCCTCAAGCCCGCTTTAAATTTCAAGGCGGGCTCTTAAAAATTTTAAAATTTAAAAGCCGCGAGCCGCTTAGCTCGGTAAATTTTAGGAATTTATACTTTAAATAAGAAATTTTTTGATATATTACGAGCTATTTTTAAATTTTCTAAAGGAATTTTATGGAAGTAAAAGCAAAAATGAAAGACGCCGCGAATGCGATCGCTGCGAGCAAGATCGAAGCAAAGCAGATCGCAGCCAAAGTAGAAGAGCTAGCCAAAAAGGCCTCCAAGCAACTAAGAATCGACGGATTCAGACAGGGCAAAGTGCCTACCGCGGTGGTTTTGAAGCGATACGGCAAGCAGCTTGAGGGCGACGCAAAACAGGAGCTTCTTAAAGATATGATCGATCAGTCTCTTAAAATTTTAAAGAAAAAACAAGATGAAATTTTATCCGAGCCGGTCTTTTCTAAATTTGACGAAAACAAAGGCGACATTGACGTTGAGATCGAAATTTCTTTCAGACCCGAAGTTAGCGTCGAGGGCTACGAGGAGCTGATCCCGAAATTTAGCAGTCCGCGCGTTACTCAAAAAGAGATCGACGAGAAAGTGGCGGAATTTTTGCAGATGATCGCGCCGCTTTCTAAAACCAACAAAAAAATTCTAGCCAAAGACGATTTTGCAAAATTTGATTTCGAAGGCTTCGTGGACGGCAAGCCATTCGACGGCGGCAAGGCCGAGGACTACGTACTTCAAATCGGCTCAAATCAATTTATCCCTGGCTTTGAAGACGGTATGATCGGACTTAGAGTGGGCGAGGAGCGCGACGTAGCGGTTAAATTTCCGCAGAATTACGGCGCAAAAAATTTAGCCGGCAAGGACGCGATCTTTAAAGTCAAGCTTCACGAAATTCAGGCTAAAAAACCTGCCAAGGAGCTCGGTGAAGAGGAGTTAAAGCAAGCGCTTCCAGGCGAGAAAGAGCCGAGCAAGGAGAAATTTGAAACGCGCATCAAAGAGCGCATCAAAAACGATAAGCTTCAAAAGCTAATAAACGAGGATCTAAAGCCTAAATTTGCCGACGCGCTCGCCGAGAAATTTAACTTCGCGCTTCCAAAAGCGATCGTCGAGCAGGAGATTAATTTGCAATTTAACAACGCCTGGAGCGGCTTTTCAAAAGAGCAGATCGAGGAATTTAAAAACAACAAAGACGCCCTAGATAAAAAGCGCGAAGAGTTTAGAAAGGCTGCCGAAAACAGCGTCAAACTTACATTCTTAATCGACGAGCTAGCCAAAAAACGCAATATCGACGTGAGCGATCAGGAGCTCGTCCAAGCGGTCTATATGGAGGCCTACACCTACGGCGCCGATCCGAAGGAGCATCTAAATAGATACCGCAACAACGGCATGCTGCCGGCCGTTAAAATGGCGCTAATCGAGGAGAAGCTATTTAACGATATTTTCTCCAAACAGGGCAAAAAAGAAGAGAAGGGCGAATAGATGGTGATTCCTTACGTTATCGAACAAACTAGTCGCGGAGAGCGCAGCTACGACATCTACTCGAGGCTGCTAAAAGACCGTATCGTAATGCTTAGCGGCGAGATCGACGACACAGTGGCAAGCTCGATCGTCGCGCAGCTTCTGTTTTTGGAGGCGGAGGACCCCGATAAGGATATCTATCTATACATCAACTCCCCTGGCGGCGTGGTTACGAGCGGATTTAGCATTTATGACACGATGAATTACATCAAACCCGACGTAAGCACGATCTGCATCGGTCAAGCGGCGTCGATGGGAGCATTTTTGCTAAGCTGCGGAGCCAAAGGCAAACGTTACGCGCTTCCAAACTCGCGCATAATGATCCACCAGCCACTCGGCGGCGCGCAAGGCCAGGCTACCGACATCGAGATTCAAGCCAAAGAAATTTTACGAATGAAAGAAATTCTGAATGGCATCCTTTCGCAAAATTCCGGCAAAGATCTCGCGCAGGTCGAAAAGGACACCGATCGCGACTTTTTCATGAGCGCCGAGGATGCCGTGCAATACGGACTGATCGATCAAGTACTTCAAAAGAGCTTTAAATAGATGATCCTGGACGTCCTTACCTATCCGAATAAAAAGCTATACCAAAGATCGCTCGAAGTCGTGAAATTCGACGCGGCGCTGGGCGAGCTTTTAGACGATATGTATGAGACGATGATCGCAAAAAACGGTATAGGCCTTGCCGCCATCCAGGTAGGCAAGCCCGTGCGCGCTTTGATCATAAATTTAGCCAATGAGGAAAAAATCCAAGACAAAAAGGACCTCATCGAGATCATCAATCCGCAAATTTTAAAAAAGGAGGGCGAGGTCGTTTACCAGGAAGGCTGCTTGTCGGTGCCGGGCTTTTACGAGGACGTCACGCGCGCCGAGTTTATCACGGTGCAGTTTCAGGACCGCGCCGGAAATACCCAGCAAATGGACGCTAGCGAGCTGCTAGCCGTCTGTATCCAGCACGAGATGGATCACCTCGACGGACATCTTTTCATCGAGCGCATCGGATACAACAAACGCAAAAAATTTGATAAAGAATTCAAAAAAAGCCTAAAAGAAAAATCGAAATGAAATCCCTAAAATGCGCTGCCTTCACGGATGCACTGATCCCCGTAGAGGTCGAGTCGACATTCGTGCGGGGGCTGCCAGGATTTAATATCGTTGGCCTTGCGGGCGCTACGATAAAAGAGAGCGAAAGTCGCGTAAAAGCGGCGCTTGTGAGTCTAAATTTTAAATTTCCCGCATCCAAAATCATCATAAATCTCTCCCCCTCCGATACGCCCAAAAACGGCTCGCACTTCGATCTTGCGATCGCGCTTCTAATCGCGCTGCAAAAAGAGCGCATCGACGACGATTTCTTCGTCTTCGGTGAGCTCGGTTTAGACGGCAGCTTAAAGAGCACGGCGAGCCTCTTTTCGATCCTGCTTTTTTTAAGCACGAAGGTGAAGCGCGCTAAAATTTTAGTGCCGCAAAGCATCGCTCTAAAGGCTTGCACGATCCCAAACTACAACGTTTATGCGGTGGATAGCCTAAGCGATGCGGTCAGATTTTTTTTAGACGAGGAGTTCGCCGCAAGCAGGCTCATGCGAGAAACTCATCCGCTTTTTAAAAACGTCGTGGAGATTGATGAGCAAATTTACGTCCCCAACCGCGATTTTTCGCTAAATTTCAAAGACGTCAAAGGGCAAAAACGCGCCAAGCGCGCGAGCCTGATCGCCGCGTGCGGCATGCACAATATCCTTTTTGAGGGCAGCCCCGGCTGCGGCAAAAGCATGTGCGCAAAGCGGATAGCCAGGATTCTGCCGCCGCAGAGCCTGGGCGAAGTACTACTCTCGTGCGCCTACGAGTCGCTAAATAACAAAGACGTCGATTTTAGCGCGCTGCGCCCCTTCCGCTCGCCGCATCACACCAGCACGCGCAGCTCGATTTTCGGCGGCGGCAGTAGCGGCGCAAAGATCGGCGAGGTCGCGCTCGCAAACGGCGGCGAGCTGTTTTTCGACGAGCTGCCGCACTTCGGAAAGCAAATTTTAGAAAGCCTGCGCGAGCCGCTGGAGGATAATAGAATTTTGATTTCGCGCGTAAATTCCAAGGTCGAATACCAAACAAAATTTATCTTCGTCGCGGCGCAAAACCCCTGCCCGTGTGGAAATCTATTCTCCAAAAACCTCACCTGCACCTGCTCGCTAAACGACATCAGGCGCTACAAAAACACGATCTCCGCGCCGCTGCTTGATCGCATCGACATATACGTCGCGATGGACGAGACTGGCGCGGACGATAAAAGCGACGTTTGCAGCGAGGAGATGGCGGATGCGGTGTTGCGGGCGTTTCGCGTGCAAAAGGCTCGCGGACAGAGCGAGCTAAACGCAAAGCTGCGCGACGAGGATACCGAAAAATTTTGTGTCTGCGAAAGCGCTGCGCGAGAGGTTTTGCAAACGGCGATCGCCCGCTACGATCTTTCGCAGCGCGGCGTGAATAAGACGCTAAAGCTTGCGCGCACCATCGCCGATCTAGCAGACGCGGAGATCATCGCCAAGGCGCATATTTTGGAGGCTCTTAGCTTTCGCATAAGGAGCGAAATTTGAAAAAAATTTTCTTTAGCACCGAGGAACTCGACGCGCGAGCGAGCGCAAAATTTGGACTTGGCGAGCAAATTTTAATGGAAAATGCCGCCGACAAGATCGAGCGCGAGATCAGAAAGCGGCTCAAAAAGGGCTCGCGCATTTTGGCGCTTTGCGGCGGCGGAAATAACGGTGCGGACGCGCTGGCGGCGCTGCGAAAGCTAAGCGGCGATTTTAACTGCACCGCGCTTTGCGTGCTTCAAAACAGAAGCGCGGCGGGTAAATTTCAAGCGGAAGCGGCGCGGGCTGCGGGCGTTAAGTTTATCGACATCGCGAGCGCAAAAGATGCTTACAAACACGCAGTCAGCGCATCTAGCAAGGATGCTTGCGCGCATGAAAGCGCGGACGGCTCCTCTTCAAAGGATGCTGGCGCGAGCGAGCCGCGGAGCGAGCATGAAAACCTAAGCGGCGCTGACGCTTCGGACGACGGCGATAAATTACGCGCAAAATTTAAGGACTTAAAATTTACAAGCGCTAAATTTGAAACCGCGGAACACGGCAGCGATTTCGGCAAGCTAGGCAACGAATGCGGCGAACCGCGCATCCTGCACGATGAGATTATAAACGCAGACTGCATAATCGACGGAATTTTCGGCAGCGGTTTAAACAAAGCCTTAAGCTCTGAAATTTGTGAAATTTTATCTCTTGCAAATAGCGCAAAATCCCTAAAAATCGCAGTCGATATCCCAAGCGGTATCGATAAGAGCGGGCGCATTTTAGGCGGTGCATTTTGCGCGGATTTGACGATCGCGATGGGAGCGCTCAAACTCACGCTGTTTTCGGATGCGGCAAAGGATTACGTAGGGCGGATCAAGGTTGCAAATCTTGGAATTTCGCGCTCAAATTTTGAAAGGGGGAGCAAATATTTCCTGCTTCAAAAAAGCGATCTGAAGCTGCCGCTACGCACGAAGCAAAACACCAACAAGGGCGACTTCGGGCACACCTACGTAGTAAGCGGACAGATGAGCGGAGCGGCACAGATGGCGGCCCTAGCGGCTCACGCTATCGGCAGCGGGCTTGTTAGCGTCGTTAGCGATGAGCCGTTAAATCTAAGCCCGATTTTGATGCAAAAGAGCTCATTCGATGCCGCGCGGGTCGTAGTTTGCGGCTGCGGCCTCGGAGAGCGAAAGATCGATCTTGCCGCGCTACGTGGCAAAAGCTGCGTCATCGACGCCGATCTGTGCTACGAGCGCGAAATTTTAAGCCTGCTAAACGCCAATTCAAATTTAATCCTAACGCCTCATCCGAAGGAGTTTTGCTCACTTTTAAAGATCGCGGGCATCGCAGATCTTAGCGTGAGCGAGCTGCAAGAGCGGCGCTTCGAGCTTGCGCGGGCGTGGAGCGAAAAATTTAGCGGCGTGCTCGTGCTAAAGGGCGCAAACACGCTCATCGCCCAAGCTGGCGTCATCTACGTCTGCGACAAGGGCAGCGCCGCGCTCGCAAAGGGCGGCAGCGGCGACGTGCTCGCAGGGCTCATCGGCGGGCTGCTCGCGCAAGGCTACTCGCCTTTGCAAGCCTCAATCTGCGGCGTCCTAGCCCACGCACTCGCCGCGCGAGCCTTCGCCAAAAACTCCTACGCGCTAAATCCGCTCGATCTCATTGAGGAGGTAAAATGGTTGTGAAAAAGCTCGCCGTGCTTTTTAGCGGCAGCGGCTCAAATTTGGAGGCGATCCTGCAGAAGCTGCACGGCAAGGTTTTTGGCGAAACCAAGATCGAAGTCATGCTAACGCTAAGCAACAAAGCGGATGCGGGAGGCATAGCAAAGGCCGCAAAATTCGGGCTAAAAAGCGTGATCCTAAATCACAAAGATTTTGCTAGCCGCGAGGAATTCGACGCCGCACTCGTGCGCGAGATCGAAAAAAGCGGCGCGGAGCTTACGGTGCTTGCGGGCTTTATGCGTATCCTCACCCCCGTTTTTACGAGCAGGGTTCGCGCGATAAACCTGCACCCGTCGCTGCTACCGCTTTTTAAGGGCGCGCATGCGATAGAGCAGAGCTTTGAAAGCGATATGAAGGTGGGTGGCGTGAGCGTGCACTGGGTCAACGAGGAGCTTGACGGCGGCGCGATCATCGCTCAACGTGCGTTTGAAAAGAGCGCGGGCATGAGCTTTGAAACTTACGAAGCCAAAATCCACGAGATCGAACATGAGCTATTGCCGCAGGTGATCGTAGAAATTTTGTGCCGAAGCTAAATTTACGCTAAATTTAAAGAGTGAAATTCCGCAGAATTTTGTAAATTTAAAGCTTAGTTCTTTAAATTTAGGCATGTTCGAAGCTAAGTTTTAAAATTTACTAGCTAAATTTAGAAAGAGAAAGATGACCGCAAACGAACTGGAAAAACTAAGGCTCGGCATCCTGGATGAGGCGGAGCAGCGCAAAGGCACGGCGTTTTCGATAATAGCACTAGCGGTGCTGGCCTCGGCGCTGTGGCTATTTTTCAATTTTAGAGATCAAGAAGCAGCAATAGGCCTCTGCTGGATCATAGTGGTATTTAGCTGCGGCAGCATCTCTTATAGAGTAGTGAATAAAGATGCAAATATAGTGCGCGTATTTATCTTTTGCACCTTGCTGTGGATGCTTGCCAAAGGCGTAGAAATGTGCGAGAATGATACTTTGCGCTTCGTCATCGCACTCGTAACCATCTGCCTTTCTTTGTTTAATATCGCGGATGCCGCGCTGGAGCGGATCAAATACAACAGATCCAAAAAATTCGTCCGCGCCTTTAAACACCAATATATCGCGCCCTATATCGCAAGCCTAGGTTATCGCTACGAAATTTCAGGCTCGCTTCGGCCGGCATATCTGCGCGCTAGCGGCCTATTTGTGGACGGCATAAGCTATTTTGATTGCGAAGATAAAATTTCTGGCGTTTATGACGGAGTATTTTTCAGCTTTGCGGATGTTTGCGTGACTCATACTGACGAACGACGTAGCAGCAGGGGGATATTTTTCTACGCGGAATTTAAGAAGCGCATAAACTCGGTGGCCGTGATCCTGCCTTCGCTCAGCGCGAGACCAACACTTGGCGGACTTAAGAAGATCGCGATGGATGATAGCGAGTTTAGCTCCGCGTTTAGCGTATATAGCGCCGATGCCGTGTCTGCAATGTATGCCCTCACGCCCGCCTTTATGCGGCGCTTGCTTCGCTTTAGAAGCGGTGCCGGCGGACCGATCAGATTAAGCTTTTCGGATAGAAACGTCTATATTTTCATCCGCACGGGACACGATAGCTTCGAGCCTAGCGTAGATCGCAGCGTACTTAGTTTCGATCCCGCGGCGTCTATCAAGCACGAGCTTTTATTCTTTCTATCCATAGTAAAAACTCTGAAATTAAACGAAAATATCTGGCAGGATTAAATTTAAAGCCCGACTTAAGGTATAGATCGCTACAAAATTTTAGGTTTTAGCTTTAAATTTACGCGCTACTACGCCGTAACCGCTGCAACAAAATTCCGCCTGAAATTCCGCGGCGCATTTAAACCATGGAATTTATAGGATTGTTATAGCGACGCAAATTTTGCGACATAGGATTTAGGGCTTTTAGCTATTTTATCCTAGCATATTGTGACAAAATCAGCGATCTATTTTAGCTCTAAAAGCCGTTTAACATCGCCCTTGCTTAAATACGGCGCAAATATATGCTGCGGCTGCGAGCCACTTAGTTTTACTAACATATCGCCTGCGCCTAGAAGTTTTTCAGCTCCGCTTTCGTCCAAGACAATACTACAGGCACGTTATTTGCAAAAATCTACCGAGTGGAATTTTTATGAGATTTTGCGTTAAATTTTAATTAGATTTTATCGCTTACTTAGAAATTTATGCTCGTGCAAATCTACTTCTCATGGCATATTTGGCCTCTCATCGCTACTGCTTGTGATGCACGATCTTTATATGAGATTGCGACGAGGCTTTATGCGTTTTAAATTTCATCAAACATTCTAAAATTTTACCGCTTCGTAGCGCGTGAATAGACTCAGGGCAAATTTTGTTTCGCTATTAGCGCGACAACGCGTGCCTTTTCTACTCACTTAATATATCAAGAGCCGCTTTTAATTGCTCTTTAAAGGTTTCTCTCAGATCTTTTGGTTCTAGTATCTCGATATCTGGAAGCCACTTTTTTATAAACGGCAATATCTCCATATCTTGAGTAAAATCTATGCTAAAAATAATGCTACCATCCGCTAGCTTCTTTTTAAATTTTTGAGTTGGGAAAAACAGCTTCATACCCTCCTTAAAATATATAGCCACTTTCGGGGAGGCTTTTAATAGCGCCCTTCGCAATGGCTCGGAGGGCAAGCTCATAGCATTTTGTATTTTATTAAAATACGTTTCATATTCCTTTAAGATCTTTCCTTCGTATTTTTTTGAGCTTTTACTAAGCGATACGATAAAAGCCACTCTTAAAAGCCTAAAATTTCCCTTAACATCCTCGATAGCCAGATACCAATTACTATCTGTAAAAACTATTTTTAGGCATTTTGCATCGATTAAATTCTCCATTTCACCGATATATTTATACTTGATATTTCGGCATTCTTTATTTTTAACGGCATTTCGAAGCTCACTCAGATATCTTTTACTTAGCTCATCTTGCAAAACCTCTAAGGGATTGGTTCTAAATAAAAATATGTCCGAATCCTCTTTTAATTGTTCAGATACCTTCTCTTTTTCATGTTTATCTAAATCGTTAAACAACCTAGGATCATTTTCGTTTAATAAACTAATTAACCAGCCTAGATCATTGTCATATTCTAAAAGACATTTTAAAACGCCGATTATATCTTTGTTTTTGTCATATACTCTTAATACTTTTACCGGTCTCTTGCCATGCCCTATGAGCTTGCTTTCTATCCTAAAAGCGTCTGGAAATAGCTTGTCGATTTCGCCCATATACCTTCTAAGCGTTCTTTCCTTAATCCTTAACTCATCTAAAAGCTCTGTATCGGTAATATAAATTTCTTGTTTTGCAACTAACTTTTTTAAAATTTCAAAGATAACTATCGTTTTATTGTCTGCATCTGATGACATTATAACTCCTCGTATTCTCTAAATCTTGCATGTTTAAATTCTCGTTTAATCACGACTTTGCCATTTTCTACCTGCTCACTTACGATGCGGTTAGTAGTAGCATACACGGCTATCAGACCCATATTTTTAGCAAACCTTATCATATTATAAGTCGCTCCGAAATCACCCTGCACCAGCAATACGTCGCCCGCTTTTGCTTGCTTTTTAAGTTTATCCTTATACACTTCAACGAATTTTATTATGCTTTTTTCAGACGGGTCGATATCGCTCCACATCGCATCGGCTATATTTATGATTTTATCGACATTTAAATTTTTCCTCGCGTCCTCTTCTTGCTCCAACGTCAAGGTATGGTTTATTAGTGTAAAGAGGGTTTTCATTCACCTACCCCTAAAATATCATCCTCTATGCAGAATTTTTTATAGTCTTCTAAAAGCCGTTTGAAATTTAACTTTGTATTTGCTATTTCATCGCTACTGTTTCCGTGAGCTAGATTATTTCTTAATTTTTCAGCCGCAATGATAAAATTCTTAAATTCTTCTATATCCGGAATTCTTTCTAGTTTGTTGCAGATCGAATTCTTTATATCGCCTAGATATTCCTTAGCTTTTTTCTCGCTAAGTCCAAAATGAGTTTGCGCCTTTTCTGTGCCAAATAAATAAGATTTCATCTCCCTGCCGATTTTTATTAAATTTCTAGATTGATTGGTTAAATCATAAGAGTCAAAAAATCCACTATTTTTAAATTCTCTTACGTAAGCTTCTACTTTGGGACTAATTTTTTCTAGCCCGCTTACGCAATAATATCCAATCCCTTCAAATAGCAATGTTATAGCGTTTAATAAGTAGCCCTTTTTATTAAGTACTTTTGCCATTTCGTATAACTTTTGATAATCTATCTTTGTGCTGATCTGCTTTAAATTTTCTATATGTTCTTTGATTTTATCAAGACTGGTTCTGAAAGTAAAAATTTGCTCGTTCTTTTTGATATTTTCTATGTATTGCGAAACTACGTCAAAACGATTTTCGAGCGCTTTTAATGAATTCGCAAGAATATCATTCGAAAATTTTGTTAGCTCGCCTCTTAAATTTTCAAAATCCTCGTTTTCAAATGCGGCTACGAATGAAACGGTATAATTTTTATCGAATGTTTCGAGCATATACGACATATTTGCAAGCTCTAAGTATTCTTTTAAATCGATAATTTCATACTCTTTTTGATTTATTATCTCTTTTGCAAAAAATATATGTTTGATTTTATTCGTATCGCTCAAGCTTTGAGATATAAGTGAGATGGTAGCTAAAATAGGAATATGCCTAAAGCCGTGAGTTAGATCGATTATATATTCATTATCTTCGTTGGTTGCTTCATTTATAATACGTAGAATTTCATAAAAATCCGTATCGCCTCTAATGAAATTCCTATTGTTAAATATCTCGATATGGCTTGTTTTAAATTCCTTTTCTAAAACTTTTATTTGATCATCTCTCGCATCTTCAGTAAAAATAGGTACGATATTTTGAACGCCGAAATTATCTATCAAAAGCGGAAGCATATTCGTATATCTTTGCTTTTTTAAAGAATACGAATTTTTAAGCTTCTCATCGTATTCATAGATCGGTCTTTCTTCGGCTTCCTTAACATAACCTTTCCCTAAAATCGTTACAACTTTCATATTTTACTCCTCATTTTGCATATATGTTAAATCATAGTGTTTGACAGTATAATCGCTAGTGGAGACGTACTGCAAATGCCTATCGTTCGGTATAGCAAACATCGCCCCAGCTATACTTATCGCCTTTTGCCCACCAGTGACATCAAATACGATATCATCTTCCGTAAAGCCCTCTTGCTTAAGCTGGCTATATATACTTTCTAAAAATTTATAGACGCTTTTTGCGTCTTCGAAATTCTTTATATATCGTACATTCGCCATATCCGCAAGCTCCTTACCAAAGAGATTTTGCACACATTTTAAAAATTTCTCTCTATCGCCGTGAGATTCTTCGGAGCAGGCGGTTATAATCCTTTTAAGCCCTTGTTTATGATAGTCGATCGCTGTAAGAGGCATCATATAATTACTATCTTTAAATTCCGCGACATTTTTAAATTTCATCAAATCATCCATATTATCACGATTCCTACTTAAAAATAGCACCAGAACTTTAGCTCTTTTGGGTCTATCATTTATACATATATCGACATTAGGGACGTCTTTGGGAATTATTCGTTTGATGATCCCAAAAATCGCTATAGAACCTAAAATTTGAACCGCCATAGTACCGTCTTTGGCGCTCCATTTTAAAATTTCGCCGCCGAAAATTTTATCTAGTAGCGACGACATTCCGTCCGGCAACCAAGCGAAAAACAGCAATACTCCCGCTATGATAAAAAACGCTCTGTACCCTAAAAGAGAGCTTCCCAAGAGCGAAACGACTATTTTTTGAAAATTTCTTTTTTCATAATGGGTCATTTTTTATCTCTTCTATTATTTCTATTATTGCCGTGATTTCGCCCATTAGAGCTTTGTAGTGGTTTTTGCGGCTTTGAATACACAACCATACCAGAGTATGGACTTAAGCGCTCATTGTAACTTTTAGCTCCTGAGAATTCGTTATTCTCTTGCCGATTATTTTTTACTTTGAAATACTCAGAATCCTTATTGTCTAGTTGCTGATATTGTAAAATTTTGGTAGGCTTATACTTCACGCTCGCCATCGCGCAAAGCTCCTTTAGTTGTTCTTTATTAAGCCAATTTGGCACAAATTCGTTCATTTGCTTTTCAAATTCCTTTAGATATTCATCTTGACCATATTTTAATCCTTGCAGCGCAAGCTTTATATCGATTTTCCCGTAACCGTAAGGCTTTGCAAAGCCGATGTTGTGCATAAATTTATCGCTTCTACCATGAAAAGTTATGGCGCTTAGCAACGCTCCGATCTCGACCTTTTTAAGATTATGAAATACGATCTTGCCCTTAAAAACGCTATTTGCAGAAAGCGGTTTAAATTTAACTTTCATCTTTTCATTATCATTTCCGACACTTAGCTTTTCAGAGCTCTCGTGTAGCGGATAGCGTTTATATCCTCTAATTTTAGCATCTTTGCTCATAAGCGTTATATATGGGCCATTTGGTCGCTGCTCTAAATAATTTGGATAATAACTAGGATTAGGCGTACCGAATACCCCTTCCTTAGGAGCTTCAAATCGCTCAAAACTCGATTTCAGATGCGAAAAATACACTCGTCCTTTTAGGGCTTTGTCGCCTCTAACGGTTCCGAAAATCGTCTCGGCAAGGTCAAATTTTGTATCATCGCGCTCCTGCTTTGCCGCTTCGAAAATAGTTTTTTTGTAAGCAAGTTTGAAAAGTTGAGTTAAGCCAATGGCTGTTATCTTATCGCCATTATCCTTCGTATAAAAAATAGGGATTTTTTCGCCCTTGCCCTCGTTAAATTTTTCTTTCCAATATTGTCCATCTATGGAATCTTTATTTTCAAAATAAACACTTTTAAAATCCTCAAAAACACTCTTATCTAACGGGATTTTATTACCATTTTTTGCAAAAACAAATTCGTGTTTTTTATTGCCAATATCACCGGTAAATACAAGCCTTCCTATTTTAGATGAGTTTTTATCTATCTTTGCTCTAGTTATATTGCGCCTACCCTCTTCGATATATGTTAAAAAATTTACTTCACGAGATATTCTGCATTTTTCATATTTATTTTTAGCTGTTCCTAGTTTACGGGCAAATGCAAATTCACTCCCCATCTTATCGTAACCGATAGTCAATGGTCTCCCACAATCTTCTATCATGTAGCCATTGTCATTTTTAACCAAAAATCCGCAACCTTTTGCTTTCCCGACCAAAAAATCCATACCTGGTGTCATATCTCTGACGCTAAGATACTTTTTATGCTTACTTTCATCTATGCGAATTTTACTAAAGCTCATTATCTCAAGCACGTTTCTTATCATGCCCTTGATGCTGGTTGCGGGGATATAATACTCTTTACCTCCGTTTTCGTTTATGAAATGGCAAAACTCGCTCGGATTTTTGCCATCCTCTATAAAAATAGGGCTTTTGGCGGTTATCTCAAGCTCAATTACGCCGCTTTCGCCATCTTCAAACGGCACGTCGTGGATGTTTTTAAGAGCATCCTCGCTAGCCCACGGCGGGTAGAAAATTTTATCGTTTAGTGGTACGAAATTATAAGGTGCAGTTATCATTTTTTATCCTTTTCATCTTTTACAAAGCCCGCAAATACTATCTTTTGAAGTTTCAATACTGGCAAACCCTCAAGAGTTCCATTGTCTTGAGGCACTTCACAAAACTCGTCTTTTTCATCTTGCCAAATTTGAGCCATTTTTATTTTAAAATTACCAAATTTAGGATAAAACGTTTTTATGTCGCTTTCCTCTAGCGCTACTTTGTTTAACTCCGTCTCATCGACAAACCAAGCGTCGTTTATCTGACGGATAGAAATGCTTTTCTTCAAATTTGCATTAAAAAAATACGCCTCGTAAATTAGCTCGTCTTCGCCTAGACCAGGAGTTCGCTCGCCCGCTAAAAATAGGTGCTTCTCGTCGATTTTTTCACCCATTAGCTGGATGTAGCCCTCGTAGCCTTTTAAATTTTCATTCACGTATTTTAAAATTTCGTCTTTATTCTTTTTCATTTTCGATCCGTCCTTCGTTGTATTTTAAGACCTTGCCTTTGAAAAATCCATACCCTTTTGTGGTTGCTCCACCAAGCGACAAACGCCCCTGAACTACGTCATCTAAAGCCGCTTCAAAGGCGCCTAAGGCGTTATCAAAAGCTTCATTCTCTTTGTCACCGCACACGTAGTTTTTAAGCAAAATTTCTATTATAAATTCGTCTCTTTTTGCGACCGCTTTTTCTTGAAACAAAGCGCTATCGATCGCTCCGCCCGTGAAGCGGTCGATGCTAACGTGTTCAAAAACCTTCGTATCTTTTGCTTCGTCGTAATCCAAAAAGCAATCACTGATTAAAATTTTGCCTTTGGCGCCTTTATTGTTTTTATTCTTTTCGTAGCCAAAAATTTCTCTTACGGCTTCGTTTTCACTGCCGACTTTGGCTTTTTCGCCGAATTGTTTATTGATTTTATTAAAATGAAACGCCGTTCGGTGCGATAATGCGCCCTTTACCGAGCTTGCCGGAATTAAAATTTTACGCTTACTAAGGCACTTGTTTTCATAGTCGATCACACTCTCAAGCGCAGGCGTTTGATCCGCATCCTTATCGCCAAATCCGCTTCCAAACATAAAGAAATCATCGGGTGAAATTTTAAGTTCGTATCTAATATGTCTTTTCAAATTACCGTCCACTGCGCTATCGGGCATAAATTTCACAAACTCATCGGAGCTAAAATTTAAACTGCTAGAGTATCTGTCCGGCTCAAACTCGCCCCATTTTATCTCTAAAATTCTAAGCGAGCCAAAGCCTTTCGAGCTTCCGCCGCCAAGCCTTAGCGTAGGATCACAAAGCAGATTTAAAATTTTCTTAAATTTATCCTCGCCTCCGTCAAGCTCAAGTGAAAATTTAAATCTAGTGCCTTTAAATACGACTTCCTCGTCAAATTTACCGGCATCTTTTGCCGCGCCGTTCGCGCCTATGGCGGCATGATCTCTAATCGGTAAATTATCAAAAAGTCGCAAAAACTCGCTCTTTTCTAAAAGAAACTCTTCGCAAACCTTGTTATTCTTATCAACGAGCAACAGAGCGTTTGAGATAATTAGTCTTGAGCCGAGTAAATCTTCGTCTTCTTGTTTATTTTCGTCTTTGCTTTCCTTTCCATTTCCGCCCTGATCCTTTTTCTCGCGCTTGGTTCCAAAAATTTTATTCGCGGCATCCTTGCCGGCATTATCTTCAAGCGCCCTACGCAAAATCCCTGCAACCGAAGTGCCGAGGATCATCGGCAAGCCGTTCCAATCTCTTTGCACCGGTGCATCCAAAAATAGATCATTTTTGCCGCCACCGACTTTTAACGGAGTTTTGGCTTCTATGATGACATGAGCTAAAAATCTTTTCATTGCTTTTCTCCTGTGATTTTTGGCATTTGCATTGATAAAAGTAGAGCAAATTTAAGCGAGCAAGGATCGCCTGCTACTTCTTTTACGAGCGTATCGCCGCACCCACCTTTTACTAGGACGCTTTCATCGTTTCTTTTTTCGCAGTCCCAATTTGCGCTTCTTACGCCATTTCGCATAAATTTGGATATTTGACCTGCTATATTGTTGTTTTTCTCTGCGACGCTTTCATTTTTAATCTCTTCGATTTGCGTTTTACCGTTGACATCTTTTTCCTCGATCACCTTATCGCTAACGGCAACCTCCTTGCATATTGATCTTATTGCGCCCCATTGCGATTTTGAAATTTTGCTAAATTTATCTTTATGGCTTTCTATAAAATCAGCCACCCTCTCGGCTATTTCAAGAGCTTGATCTTTCATGGTCTGCTTTTGTTTTAAAAATTTAGCCAAATCACTTTGCATCGGTATTTCTTTAATGAAGCGTTCAGTCTGCGCTTCTTTTTGGAATTCTATCGGGTTATTCTTCGCGTCACCACCGTCTAAAAACCACGGATTTATCAGCACTTCGCCAAAACCTTCGCTTAAATACGCTCCGACGCCGTTTTTTAGCGCGGCTATCTGCTCGGCACTTAAATTCTTTAAAGCAATGACGCTGCCTTTGTTTATGCAGGCTCGCTCGTAGTCTTTCGTACTACGGGCGCCGTTATAAGGGGTGAAATTTGAAATTCTAATCTGCGTCTTTTCATAAGCGACATTATTCGCGTCCAAGCTTGGCAAAATGTATTTAACGTCATAACTTGGATTGCCGTTTTCGTCAATAAGCGCAAGGCGAGATTTGGCGTAAATAAAAGTATATCTCTCAGGCGGCATAAAACTTTGGATTTTGTCCGTATTTTCGCCGATAAATTTAATCTCTACCGCCCCATACTCGGCACTTTTTGATTTGCCGAGCCTAGTTGAGCGCTCTAGCGTTTCCTTTACATAGTTTATGTCGCATTCGCTCACGTTAGCGTCAAATTTAACGCTAAATCGCCATTTCATTCCGGCCCTAAACGCCTCGTAGCCATACATCTGACTATCCATAGAACGTCTTTTCTCTTTATCGTAGGCACTTTTTTGAGAATATTCATATTTTAGGCTAAGTTTTTCTTTTTCGTCATTTATGTAGCCGCTTCGCATCTGTTTTAGCTGGGTAAATTTTTCAAATTCTTCGCGGCTTAGCAAGTGATGATTGTAAATTTTGCTGCCATCAAGCTTTTCGTGAAAATAGGAAAGCGGGATTTTAAAAAATTCTTTGCCATCTTTGATCGGCGCAGCATCGCAGAATTTCACAGCGCCGCTATGAAAAATTTTAAAAGGATCGCTAAATTCATTGTATCTGCTAGCCACCATACCCAAAAATGCACTTCCCGGGATAAAATCAAGCGAGCTCATCTTGCCCTGTGTGTTAGAACTTGCCTGCAAAATAACGGGACTTTTAAAAGTTATCTCAAATCTAAGCTCTCTCATCGTAGCTCCTTAACTTTAAATTCGCATCTGCCGAGGCCTCGGTTGCGGTTTAATCCTATCCGCCTTATCATCTCTAGCGCGCGTTTTAAATTTTGAGCGATCTCGCCGCTTACATTTTGGATCTCGCCTTTTAAACTTATAGGCAAAACGACCTCTATATCTCTTAGCGAATTATCTACCGCGATGCCGTTGTCGCCGATTTTAGTAGCCGAAATGATTTCAAAAAGATTACGTTCTAAGTTATTCGACGTTATTTCAGTAGCGATTTTTTCATCTATCGTAGCACTGCTAAAATAGCACTGTGCCTGCGTAGTATCGTCGTTTTCGTTTTGCTCATTGTCATTATTTTGCTTATTTTTGCTGCCTCGTGAGCCAAAGCACTCGCTTATATCGCTTGGATCCCAAAATAACTCCGCTGCCTCGCGCACAAGTCCTTTTATGGTTTTGCCCGGCACATACGGAAGCCCTGCGGAGTTTTTTACCACATAACTATCGAGCGCCGCTCCACCGCTAAGGCCGCTACTAACGTGCCAGTAGTCAAAAAATTTAAGCTCGTAATTTATCGTCATTTTTGCCCTCCACTTTTTTATCTTCTGCGCCAGAAGTAACGGAGAGAAATTGCAACACGTCGTAAATAGGCGTCTTTTGCGCTCCGTCCTTTTCTAAAATCAAATTTCTGCACGACAACTCGCCGCAAAGAGCCTTCAGGACCTCATCAAATTCGCCCCTATTTTCTAACATCTCATTTATTCTATCTAGCATAACTTTGGCTAATCTATCGTTTACACCGAGCTCCTTTATCCACTCTCGCAGTTTGCCCTTGGGGCTGTTTTCGCCGCGATACATTTCAGCTAAATTTATAAAATTTTCTACCTTTGGCTCGTTTTTTGATTTGGTAGTATCGCCTAAATAATAAGGTCCGAAATCACATCTGATTTCGCTAGCGTTTTTGCCATCGGCCGCGCGCCCTTCTTTTTCGTCCCCGATCGTCAGTTCATCTTTTATAAATTTATCCCAGCTTTGGAAATTCGAGCTTTGGACGTTATGAAACATTAAGCAGCTTGGTGCTATGTCTTGTTCGGCATCGTTTACGTAGCGATCCTTGCTGTGCTTTTTTGCCGCGCCACAAAGCTCCTCAGCTAGAGCTACCGCATAATGAAACGGGAATTTTTCGTTACAATAAGCAATCCCCGCGCACATCGTGAGCTTTTCCTTTATATCTGGCTTTTTCTTGTCCGTTTCCTTTTCAAATTCCTCGATAAAATTTTTAGTAAATTCTAATGCTATGTCCGCATCGCAAACCGCCGTCATATCGTCGCCGCTTAAAATTAGCGCTTTTATCTTTAAATTTTCTTTGCCGAAAACTTCCTCGGTTTTTGCTATGGCATTTTCGTAAGCATCTTTCGTAGCATTATCAAGCGCTTTTGAAAAATTAGCTATCACGTCTAATTTGCCCGTATTTTTTACTTCGTCCGTTAGATTTTTAACCAGCACGCCAAGCCCGTTGCCGTCTGCGTGGATAACGGCTAGTTTATTCTTATCGTTTGAAATCTCGCTGAATTCTTTCAATTCTAAGAATGGAATTTTGTCGGACTCCTCTGACCCTATGCGTTTTTTACATTTTTCCTCATATTTTTTGTGGCGTTTTTCAGCCCACCTTCCGTGCGCCTTCCTCTTTTGATCGCACGATATATCTAAGACGTCGTCAAATTTCACGATAGGTCGCGCCGTTTTGGGCGCAAGAGCCATAAAATTTATACTCATATCAAGCGGCAAGCTCGGGCGGTTGCGCTGAGTTTTTAGCTTTCGTTCGAGCTCTTTCGATGCCGTTCCGTAGTCGTTGTCATTATAAGGAGCGGCGGCCTGAGAAATGGTAATGCCGTAAGCATTTTGCATTATCTTTTTAGGCAGACCCCTGACGATCTTTTTTAAATTTTCCTCGCCATCTACGATCGCTCTAAAATTTCCTGCGGCATTAAGCAAAATTTGCTCCACTAAGTCGTTTTCTCTTAGCTTATCAAAAACAGCGTATATCTCGCCGTAATCCTTTTTTTCATCAAATTTTTGTCCGAGCGAGTCTATTATTTCGCTGGCACCGATGATCTCTTGCAACTTGTTCGTGGCGTAAATATACTCTTGTATACCCTGGATACTTGCGCCGTATAGGTATTTAGCCATCTTGCCTCCTTCGTGTTATATTTTTGAAATTTTATCGCAACTAAACTTAAATTATTTTTTGAAAAATTACGCAAAATGAACTAGCCGAAGCGACGCCTCGAGCTAGACCGAATTTATTGTCTAGTCCTGCCGCAAAAGACACACTGCCCGTTATATCCTTGCCTTTGACGTAAAAATCAAGCGTAGGGACGTACGAGCCGTAATTGCTCGGAGCGATATTGGCTAAATTCGGCACCTCTTGCGCCAAAGCGCCACTCATAGCTCCAGCCGCTGCTAGCGACAACACAATCTTTTTCATTACAACTCCTTTAATTGATCTCGTCGGCGTTTTACCTCCGACTTTGAACGCAATTGTAGTGAGCCATAGTGTCAGATTCTGTCAGCCAAGGGGAAACTTTGAAAAATGAGAGGGAAATTTTAATTAAATCAGAAGGATAGATTGAAAATTTTAGGGGTAAAGGGGAACCAAACCCCTAGATCGGGGAAATTCTAACCGAATCCCTCGCCGCCTAAAACTATTCCCAGCAAAAGCCATATTTATTGATCCATTCTACCTCATTCATCCGACTCTTTTATTTAGTTTAACTCATTATTTTCAAATGCTTTTTTCGGAATTTTACTTAAGATAGCGTTGAGCTTCGCTCCAGTGTAAGTTGCAGTATGGATGATGATCTTTACTGGCGTAAAGCCATCTTTATAGTTGTTGAAAGCTGATTTTACTTCAACAAAATTTATCATCATTGAAGCCATATCTCCTTCCACGTCCGTTTCGGTTAGCAAAGGAAATTCGTTAAATAAGCATAGGGAAGTGCCATCAAAACAGTTCTTTTGCGCTTTTCGAAACTGAGTGTCGAAAGGAACGAGGGCAACAACTTCGGCATTCAGCCTACCCGAATACCTCTTAAACTTATTTTTACCGCTACTCTTAACTGCGCGCTCATAAACGCGTAACGGCGCAGCTCCTTTTGAAGCTAAAAAGCTTTTAACTTCCGAAAGCTTTACATCGTTTTCGTAATCGGCTATCTTAAGCGAATTATCAAAGTAATCGTTTCCATATTGAGATTTTTCACCCATATCAAATAAGACGATTAGCTCATTGGCTAGCCTTCTGCTCTGAAAGTTAGTCGTAAACTCATCTTTTCTGTTAATCATTCCATAGTAACTTTCCGGGTCCGGTTCTATGCAACTCGCCAAAAATAGTGCAATCAATACTAAAAACAGTGTTCTCATAACATTTTCCTTCCTTTAAATTTATAAACAATCGGGCAATTTGAAAAGCCGGTTATTCTATGTTGCATCGCCTTCCAATTGAAGCAAAGCAAAAATTAGCTATCTTATTTAACTCTCATGGCGAATACTCGATAATCAATTGTCAGGTAGTTGAACTTATACTTACTTTTCATTATACGCTTTGTAACCCGCAAAATCATAAGTACTTTTATCGATCTCTTTCCTTGTTTCATAATCGATAAAAATTAAATCGAGTGATGAGCCTAACTCCATTAGCTCTCCGATTTCCTTAGAAGAATAAAGCAATTGAGCCGTTCGCTCTTTTAAAAAGTTAATAAAGGTATAAGCGTCTTCGTTTTTTCCATCTTTCTCATTCTGAGCTTTAACTTTATGAGGTGTAATCTCTACAACCATATTAAGCTTTTTATTTTCTCTGTCGCAAGTTATCGGCTTATACACTAAACCATATTCGCGCCAGTATAGTCCCGGGTGATTGTCACCACTAAAAGCTCTATCTAATAGCGAAACACTATACTCTCCTCTCGGAGCTATTTGAACTCTATCTCCATACTTATCTTTATCAAGGAACGACTTTGCTTTACGTATAGATTCCTCATATCTTTCCTTATCCTTATTCTCTCTAAGGATACACCAAACATCTAGCTGCTGAGCCATTACCGTTTCTTTATCGGGCGGCATTACTATAAAACAACCGGAAAACACAACTCCGATCAAACCAAGCAAAAACACTTTAAACAAAATTTTCATACTTTCTCCTTTGTTTTAAAATTCTTTTTCGAAAAATAACAAAATTATTCATAGAATTCAAACCCGCCATATCAACTTTGGGCGTGATTATAGGGAGTTTAGTTGTCAAATTCTGTCAATTTACGGAGTGCTTTTAAAAAATCCATTAAATTTTAGTCGTATATCTTGAAATTTAATCAAATCAGCGTGATCACACAGCATCACGAGGCCCCCGTTTGTCTCAATCCCCTAAATCGGGGAAATTCTAATCAAATTATGCTCTTTGTTGATCGTTATTCTCCCGAATATCGATCCAAAGTTTCAATCCCCTAGATCGGGGAAATTCTAATCAAATTTCTAGGACATAAAGCTAACACTCTACAGGCTAGGTCTAGTGTTTCAATCCCCTAGATCGGGGAAATTCTAATCAAATAAAGCACATTCTTTCGCTCCTGCTAAATGGTATTTCTTGTTTCAATCCCCTAGATCGGGGAAATTCTAATCAAATTAATTAGCTACGAGAAAGCCCGTAGAGAGTATTCTCGTTCAATCCCCTAGATCGGGGAAATTCTAATCAAATCGGGTAAGGAACGCCTTCCAATCATTCACCGCTGCTGACGTGTTTCAATCCCCTAGATCGGGGAAATTCTAATCAAATTTGTTCTAGAGTTGCTTTTAATTCGCTTGATGAAGCCGTGTTTCAATCCCCTAGATCGGGGAAATTCTAATCAAATTCAAAGAAATATGCTAACAAAAAGTCCTAGGTAAAAGGTTTCAATCCCCTAGATCGGGGAAATTCTAATCAAATCAAATCTAAAAAAGTTGCTCAGAAATGAGCCTATTGTTTCAATCCCCTAGATCGGGGAAATTCTAATCAAATTCTTTTGTATTAGTTGGGCTAGCAATAGCCTCATACTATGATACGTTTCAATCCCCTAGATCGGGGAAATTCTAATCAAATGCAATAATCAATTTTTGCCGATCAAGGGCGGGTTATATATCGTTTCAATCCCCTAGATCGGGGAAATTCTAATCAAATGGAAATAAAATTTACGACTCCTTATAACGGCATAGCAAAGTTTCAATCCCCTAGATCGGGGAAATTCTAATCAAATGGTATATTGGGTGCTACCTATAGAGCTATTGACATAGCGTTTCAATCCCCTAGATCGGGGAAATTCTAATCAAATAGGTGCAGCTTCAGACGTAGCTGCTAATGTAACCCTAGAGTTGTGGTTTCAATCCCCTAGATCGGGGAAATTCTAATCAAATAAGTTGGCTTCATCGGAGCATCTAATTTTATTCAAGAGAATAAAGTTTCAATCCCCTAGATCGGGGAAATTCTAATCAAATAGGAGTGTGGGTTCGCCTTCAAGCTCCTTGAAGTGTTTCAATCCCCTAGATCGGGGAAATTCTAATCAAATCCGTTAGTTGATAATCGAGAAAAACCTCCTTATGGCGTTTCAATCCCCTAGATCGGGGAAATTCTAATCAAATATTGAGAGTATGACCGTAAATTGCGTTGAGGAAGGTTGCGTTTCAATCCCCTAGATCGGGGAAATTCTAATCAAATTTTTCTCTCACAGCGCACCCCATAGCGCGCGTAAAGTTTCAATCCCCTAGATCGGGGAAATTCTAATCAAATTTAATTCAAGGAGTTTGCTATGGATAACTATGTAATCTTGTTTCAATCCCCTAGATCGGGGAAATTCTAATCAAATTCCAACTTCCAAAGGTGGTAAATATAGAGGATGAAATGTTTCAATCCCCTAGATCGGGGAAATTCTAATCAAATAGCCCAAAACCCGCATTAAAATTGACAATGAGTTTTTAAAGAACTATTTGCGAGCGCCATTATATCACAAAACGCGAAAAAGTCCGAGAAAGAGGCGAAAAATTAATTTCAAATTTCGAGGTTTTGCTTGGGGCGGGCTTAAAAGTGTGGATTTAAGCGTCTTTGCGCAAGCGCAAAAGTCCGAAAATCTAAACGCAAAAATTAAAATTTTAGGCTTTTTCGAATTTCTACTAAATTCCGCGAACGTAAAAAGCCCTAAAAGCGGGGCTTTATGAATAGACGAAATAGTAGAAGTCCGAGAAAGGGTTTTTGGTGCGAGCGAAATTTGAGCTTTGCGGACATTTTAAAGCTTAATAGAATATAAAAGTGCGCTAAATTCGGGGTTTTAAATTTAAGAAAAGTCCGAAAATCAAATCCCTAAAAATGGGGCTTAGACGTAGGTGCCAGGGGAACGAAAGATCTCGCCTTCGCCTAGGCTCTCGCTCTTAGCCATACAGGTTTTGCAGATGCGGTAGAAAAGGACTTTGTCGGTTTTGAGCTCGATTATGCGCGCAATGCGCTGTTTTAGCTCGGCATAAATCCGCTCGGAGACGTCTAGCTCGAATACCGAGTAGTTCGCCCGCAGCCCGTAGCCTTCCAGCAAAGCGGCAAGCTTATTGCGACGCTTAGTTTTGCAAACGTCGTAGCAGATGATTAAATTCATTGAAATCTCCCGATGAAAGGCTTATATTTTTCGTTTTGGGTTACGGCGCGTTTTAGGGCGTAGGCTTGCCTATCTATGATATCCTGCGCTTTTAGCTGTTCGCCTCTGTACTGCGTGCAAGCAAAAAGCTTTTCATTTACGTTTTTGGCGATATTTTGCCTGGTTGCGACAGATAGGAGCCCATCTTTTATCTCAAAGGGCTCGTTTTTATTGACCATCGAGATTACGGCGCGATCGACGATGAAGGCTCGAAATTCCTCGATGAGATCGAAGGCGAGAGTGGGCTTTTGCTCATCAAGCGCGTGCAGATAGGATACATGCGGCGACAGACCTGCGGCGGCGATGGATTTTAAAATTTTTGAATAAAGGATCGCGTAGCCGTAGTTTAGGGCGGAATTTACGACGTCGGTAGCGCCCTGCGTCACTCGCGCACTAAAGCCAAACTCGTAGTCGATCGCCTTTGCGATAGCCTGCCAGTAGGAGTTTGCGGCGCTTCCTTCAAAGCCCATAAGCTCGCTTACGCTTGCGGCGCCAGGGACGCGAAGCTTTAAAATTTCTTGCATCGCTTTAATTTCGGCGCCTAGATTTTTATGGTATTTGCCTAGATATTTTAGATAGTTGATCTGATTTTTTAGCTTGCCGATGATGAACTGCTGGGCGATGCGGAGCGATTTTTTAGTCGTTAGCAGCGAAATTTGCGAAGCGGTGGTTTTGGGTATGGCGGAATTTGCGCTAATGAGCGTGGCGTAGCTGAGATTTGTCTTTTCGTCGATAAAATTTATGGAAATTTTCTTTTTGGCGCACTCTTTGATGACGGCGGAGCTAAGCGAAATTTGAGCGTTTATGATGATCTGGCTGATTTGATTTATGGGGAATTTGTGCTTGATAGCGCCTTTGCTTTTTAGCACGAGCTTTCCTTGCGACAGAGTGAGGAAGTAAAAAGGCGTCGTAATGTGGATAACGGAGCTTTGCGAGAAGGTTTTTAGGTATTCACGCTTTTTAGCCTCAAGGGCGTTTTGGATGGATTTGACGGCGGGACGCTTGGCGTTTTTAAAATAGGTTAGAATTTTAGCCTTTTTAGCCGTTTTGCCTAGCTCGTAAGGGAAGTTTAGGTTGATTAAGGCTTCTGCTAGCGTCCGCTTGTCTGCGGTTTTTAGAAATCTGCGTATTAGGCTCGTTACGACCTCACCAAAATGCAAGCAAAACCTATCCTTTTGCGAAGGCGAGAAAAGCTTGAGCGAAATGGCTTTTAGATGATATATGTAGGCGTTTAAATTTTCTACGCTTTGGCTTATCGCCTGCTTTTTGGCAGAGCTTGCGAGTTTGGCTAGAATGCGCTTAAATTTTTCCTCACCGATGCTTAAATTCGCACCCTTAAAGCTTACGCCCAAAAAGACAAATTCGCTATCTTTGCCGTGGATGGAGGTTTTGGCTTCGTTTAATGACAGGCTTATCATTTTTAAAAAATCTTTCAGGCGCGCGAGCCCTCTCTCGGCGGCTTCATATGAAACAAAAAACATAACGAAATCATCGGCATATCGGACGAACTCGGTGCCGCTTTGCTCTAAAAATTTATCCATTTGATTTAGGTAGATATTCGAAAGAAGCGGGCTTAGGACGTCACCTTGATGAACGCCTTTTGCATGAGCGCGGTAATCAAAGCGCTCAAAAATTCCGTTTTTGATCCAAAGCTCGATGAGCCTAATGATACGAGCGTCGCGGATATTTGCGCGTAAAATTTCAAGCAATTTTTCGTGATCGATATTTTCAAAGAAATCTTTGATGTCGGTTTTGACGGCGAAGTCGTAAATTTTAAAAAAATCACGGGCGCGATAAATTGCATTGGCGTAGGATTTACCGTTTCGATAAGCATAAGAGCGGTTTGAAAAGCTTTTATCAAAATAGCCTGAAAGCTCGCGAGTGAGGATATTTTGCGCAAATTTATCTTTTAGCGAGGGCACGGCGAGCTTGCGAAGCTCGTCTTTGGCTTCTTTTGGGATAAAGGCTCGTTTTAGGGGCTGAGGCGAATATGAAAGATTAAAAATTTCGTCCTTTAGCTCGGCATAAAATACGTCCGTGCAAATATCATCAGCGCTAAGTCCATCAAGCCCCAAAGCCGTGCGCTTTAGCCTTTTTAGCGCGTATTCAAAGGCGCCTGCGGTAAAAATATCCTCTAAACTTAGATCAAACATAACGCCTCCTCGTCATTGCATTTAGCTAGTAAATATCGAGCAAAACGCGCCGATACCGTAACCCACGGCGAAATTTATCCGCTCCTTGACTCGCGACACAATTTCAATTCCACATCGCAATCCACGGCGAAATTTAAATCCGCTCTGCCTTTATCTTGCCTAGTCCGAAAACCGTGCTTTTGCCGACTCCGGTAATTTGAGCGAGTTGCAAAAGCTTTACCGAGCGCTCATCAAGCCCAAAAACTCGCATCTGTCCGATCACGCCGCCAAATTGCATTTTAGTGTGCTGGCGGTTTGAGTAGCGATTGATGTCGTAAAAGTGCAAATCCTGCTCGAAGCGGCGGAACTTTACCTCGAATTTATCTATAGCATCGCCCGTTATGTTCTCAAATCTCATAGCGATTTGGCGAATAAAGGACTTAAAGTCGATCTCGCGGCGGACGAGGACATTTTTTTGCTTCATACGAAGCGGGGTAAGAAACGAAATTTCATAATCGCCCGCAGCAAAATCAGGCGTGAAATTTAGCGGCCGAGGCTTGTTTGAAAGTAGAAATTTAGGCTCTACGATTTCGCCGTTTAGAGTAAAATTTGAAAATTTAAACTTGCGTCTACTTACCTCAAGCCCGATTTCTTGCATATTTGCAATAGCGATAGCGACGTGAGGTAGGTAACGCGCGGCATGCTCAAAAAGTAAAATTTTAAAATCAAAGCTCTTTTGATTAAGATTAATATCCAGCCTAAAATTTGGCGTATCGGATACATTTTCAAAAAATTCATTATACGCACATTTGCCGGGGATATCGCACTTCTCGCAGTTTGCACTTACGAAAGGACAGCTCGCCTTTCTAAGAGCGTATCCAAAAGCACCTCTAACCGCCGAGCCAATAAAAGGATGCGAGGGCTTTAAATCGGTGCCGCAAATGCCCAGCTCTAAATATTTAAGCATGAATGACCTTTTGTATTTTTGAGAAAATTATACTATAAAATGAGCTTTTACATTTTAAGGCGGGCGAAATATGCTTGCAATTGTAAGTTTGATAAGAAATTTTACACAGTAAAAGCATTTAAAATTTGATCGTTTTAGGGATTTTGCTTGCAAAATAAATTTTATACTTTTGCTAATTTTCATTTGGCTCTCTTTAACTTAAGCTCATGCAAAGGAGTATTTAGTCTTATTGAGCCAAGATTTTTTAATCTACTATTAAATCAGATATCTTCGTAACTTACGGTCATTGCACCGGTAATTGGGGCAACGGTTATAGTTGCTTTTTGATGC
>CAUPXM010000017.1:0-40114 GCA_963515585.1 uncultured Campylobacter sp. | reverse complement strand
TAAAATCCTGCATCAAAAAGCACCGCGAGCTTTGGGGCGAGGAAAAGGCGATGTACGAGATGTTCGGCGGGAAAATTTAAGCTAGGGCTTTGCCGCTTTTTTGAGCTCTAGTGAAATTTCGTAAAATTCCACACCGTTTTTAAAATTTATCGGAATTTCGTGCCGTCTCTTTAGAATTTTACGCGGGCTAAAAGCTGCGGAATTCTTACTACCGTGATCCGCCTTTGCACCAACAAGCAGAGGATGTGTTGTTGAGTTCAAACCGGGAATTCTTACTACCGTGATCCGCCTTTACACTGCAGGCAAAATAAACGGCGTGCCCCGCGAAGCAAAACGTATAATTCTGCCCGTAAATTTACAAGTAAATTCCACAGAGTTAAAATTTAGAATTCTGAAATTCCTCGCCTAGAAATTGTGGAATTTCAAAATCCCGTTAGCTGTATTCGCGGCTAAGCTTTAAAATTTTTTAGCAATGGAATTTTAAAATTCCGCGCCGCGCCGCGCCGCTCGGTAAAGCTTTGCCTGTAAATTTCAAAATTTCAAGACGCAAATTTTTGCGCTCTGTTTCGCCGGATACGCCGCGCTAGACGGTTCGCAGTAAAAATTTGAAAATAATATTGGTACCGCGCGAATAAAAATTCTAAAGCAAAATAAAGCTTATCCGCACTTCGCGCAGAATTACTCCAGTCCCAAAAACGCGCCGTTTTCAAATCCAAAATAGATCCTCTCGCCCGCGCTCCAGCGCCGCTCATCCTGCGCCGTGACGCATTTTAGCAACACGTCGCCCGCTTTGATCTTGATGAGCAGCGAGGAGCCGTACTGAAGCGAAACCGAGTGCAAAATCCCCGCGAAGCAGTGCTCAAACGGACTTTGGGATAATAAAATTTTACTCGGATTTATCGCGATTTTGCGGGCGCGTGCGAGCCCCTCTTCAAGGCGCAGCGAAATTTCATCCGAAAATTTTAAAATCCCGTTTTGCACGTCAAAGATATTTTTGTATTCAAACTCGCATATCTTGCCGCGATGCAAAAATACGCTTCTTTGCGCGATCGCGCTGAGCCATTTCTCATCGTGGCTGGCGATGATAAAACCGCAGCCGTAGCGACTCCGCATAAATAAAATCGCGCGCGCAAAGAGCTTGGAGGCGGCAAGATCGAGGCTGTTGGTCGGCTCGTCGAGCAGATAGAGCTTCGCGCGCTGCGCCAGAGCGAGCGCAAACGCGATGCGCTGCGTCTGCCCCGAGCTAAGCTCGAAATGCTTCTTTGATAAAAAACTTCTATCAAGCCCCGTTAGGCCGAGCGCTTCGTCCACCCGCTCGTCAAATTCCGCAAGCGCGCCGCAACTTTTGAGCGCAAATTTAAAATTTTGCTCCACGCTGCGTTTTAAAAGCACGGGCTCGGGCAGCAGCAAGCAGATTTGCCGCAGCGTCTGCAAAGAGGGCGCCCGCTGCCCCCAAAGCTCCACGCTGCCGCCGCTCGGACGCTGCAAAAAGGACAAAATCCGCAGTAGCGTGGATTTGCCGCTGCCGTTGGAACCCAAAAGCGCCGTGATGCCGCTCGTATTTAGATCGAGGCTAGGGATATTTAGAATTTCGCTCCGTCCGTAGCGCAACACCAGATCCCGCACCGAAATCAGATCGCTATTAGGTACAGATCGCGCGGCGGCGGAATTCTCATTTGCAAAATTCTTTCTCGCAGAATTCTCACTCGCGAAATTCTCGCTTTTGGAATTTTTACCCGCAGAATTTGCGCTAATGAAATTCTCGGTTACAGAATTTTTACTCTTAGAATTTACCGCGGCGAAATTTTTACACGTAGAATTCTCGGCAGCGAAATTTACGCGCGTAGAATTTACGTCCGCGGAATTCTCAATGACGGAATTTACGTCCGTTAAATTTTCACTCATAAAATTTTCGCGCTCCCGCTCCGCCCGGTTTTTGTCCGTGAAATTTTTGCTCGGGTGCATTTGCTTATCTGCACTCATCGATCTAGCCTTTTTAGCGCGTGGATAGCTAAATTTACCGCAAATGCTATTAAAATCAGCACCAGCGCGAGCGCTATACCCATCGCAAACTCGCCTTTGTTGGTCTCAAGCGAGATCGCCGTGGTGATCGTGCGGGTGAAATATTTGATATTGCCGCCGATCATCATCGCTACGCCCACCTCGGCGACGATCCGCCCGTAAGCAGTGGCGATGACGACTAGCAAGCCGTAGCGCAGCTCGTAAAGCACGCAAAGGATTAAATTTAGCGGGCTTAGGCGGTAATTCATAATATTTAGATAGTGCTTTTTGTCCATATTTTCGATGACGCTGGCGCTTAGCGAGACGATGATGGGAAGCGCCAGCACAAACTGCCCGAGCATCACGGCTTTAAGCGTAAAAAGTAGCCCCAGCTCGCCCAGAGGGCCGTTTCTGGAGATGAAAGCGTAAAGGATCAGTCCTATCGCTACAGTGGGCATCGCAAGCGCTACGTCGCTTAAAAGTCTAAGCGTTCTGCGAGCGCGAAATTCGTAAAATCCGAGGATAAATCCTATCGGAAAGCCGATTAAAATCGCAAAAAGTATCGAGATGCTCGAAGTATAAAGCGTCGCCTTAATCGCCGAAAATGTCTCTGCATCGCCGCTAAGAAGCAGCCCGAATGCGCTTAAAATTCCTTCTAAAATAAAGTCCAAGATTACGTCCTAAATGTTCTATTCTGGCAAATTTATATGCTATAATAGCATATTTTTTAAAGGAGATAACATGAAAAAAATATTTTTTGTTTCGCTCGCTCTTAGTGCGAGCCTTTTTGCCGCCGATAACGATTTGGTGATGGCAACCACAACGAGCACCGATAATACGGGCTTGCTAGACGCTATCTATCCTGCGTATAAGGCGGAAACCGGCGTAGATGTCAAATGGACGGCGGTAGGCACAGGTGCTGCGCTAAAGCTTGGCGAGAACTGCGATGCTGATATACTTTTCGTGCATTCGCCGAAAGTCGAGAAAGAATTTGTAGAAAAAGGCTTCGGCGTTGATCGCACGCCCGTTATGTATAACGATTTTATCCTCATCGCCGATAAATCCATCGCGCCTAAATTTAAAGGCAAGGATCTTAAGGGCTCGTTTGAGCTGATCAAGGCGGAGAAGATTAAATTTTTCTCTCGCGGCGATAAATCGGGCACCGATAACAAAGAGAAAGGAATTTGGAAAAAGGTTGAGGGCGCCGTGCCTGAAAATGAGGCGTGGTATAACCAAACCGGCCAAGGGATGATCGCTACGATCAATGCGGCCGCCGAGCAAAAGGGCGTGACCTTCACCGATCGCGGCACCTACATCAAATATGAGGACAATAAAAAGGGAAATCCGGATATGGTTATCATCAACGAAGGCGATAACGATCTGAAGAATTTTTACTCCGTAATCGCGGTCAATCCAAAGCACTGCCCAAAAGCCGACTACGAAAACGCGCAGCGCTTCATCAAATGGATCACTAGCGAGAAGGGGCAGAAATTCGTAGGCGATTTCAAGCTGCTAAATAAGCCGCTTTTCACCCCTGATGCGAATACTCGCAAAAACTAGCTCTAGCTAAATAAAGCTAAATTTAAAGCCCAAAGGCGAAGTGCAGCCTTTGGGCTTTTGCTTTTTCATAAATTAATCTGCGCGCCTTTAAATTAGCTCTTTTGCCTCTAAATTTAACCTAACGCCTTTCATTTTATCTACGTGTCGTCGATACTGCGCCTTTAAATTTAGACATTTTCCCGCGCGCAAAATTTTAGTTTGTTAAGAATTAAATTTGAAGTTGCGGTTAAGCTCGGGCGTATGAAAAACGCCCAAGCTTTTGAAGCTGTGAAATTTTATGCGCGGTTTGCGGGGCAGTTTCTGTCGCGTGCCGGTAAAATTACCTTTCAAGTGCAGGCAAAACTACCGGGCGCGCGGTTATAAAATTTCACTTTGCGCGAGCGAGCTATTCGACTTCCGCGTCGATGACGTCGTCGTCTTTTTTGCCGCCGTTTGCACCGCCGCTTTGCGATCCGCCCTGATTTGCGCTGGCGGCCTTGTATAGATCCTCGGCGGCCTTACTTAGGGCTTCTACTTTAGAGTTTATCGCTTCCTTGCTCGCGTTTTCATCCTTTAGCACGGCTTTTAGATCATTTAGCGCGCCCTCGATCTTAGCGCGTAGATCGCCCGGCACCTTCTCGCCCATCTCGCTTAGGCTCTTTTCGGTTTGATGTGCGATGCTGTCGGCTTGGTTGCGCGCTTCGACGGTCTCTTTGCGCTTGTTGTCTTCCTCTTTATGAAGCTCGGCGTCCTTTACCATCTTATCGATCTCGGCGTCGCTTAAACCGCTTGAGCCGGTTATGCGGATGTCGGTTGCTTTGCCGGTAGCTTTGTCTTTTGCCGAAACAGTTAAAATTCCGTTCGCATCGATATTAAATTCCACCTCGATCTGTGGCACGCCGCGAGGAGCTGGCATGATGCCCTCTAAATTGAAATTTCCTAGCGATTTGTTATCTTTCGCGAACTCGCGCTCGCCCTGCAAGACGTTGATCGTAACGGCGCTTTGGTTATCCTCTGCAGTCGAGAAGGTTTGAGATTTTTTCGTAGGTATCGTAGTTCCCTTTTCGATGATCTTGGTCATAACGCCGCCCAGGGTTTCGATGCCGAGGCTTAACGGAGTGACGTCGAGCAGTAGCACATCTTTTACGTCGCCTTTGATGACCGCGCCTTGGATTGCAGCGCCGATCGCTACGACTTCGTCAGGGTTTACGCTCTTATTTAACTCCTTGCCGAAAGCCTTTTTGACCTCCTCTTGCACGAGTGGCACGCGCGTCGAGCCGCCAACCATGACGACCTCTTTTATATCGTTCATGCTTAGCCCTGCATCGCTTACGACCTTTTTAAGCGTGCTTATGGTCTCATCTACCAAAGAATCTATCATACTTTCAAATTTAGCTCTAGTGATAGTTTTCATCAGGTGCTTTGGACCTGTGGCATCAGCGGTGATGAAAGGTAAATTTACCGTCGTTTCCATCGCGCTGCTTAGCTCTTTTTTGGCGTTTTCCGCAGCCTCTTTTAGGCGCTGCATAGCCATGACATCGCCACGCAAGTCGATACCTGTTTCAGATTGAAATTCCGAGGTTAAAAAGTCGATCAGTTTGTTATCGAAATCATCGCCGCCCAAAAATGCATTACCGCCGGTAGCTAAAACTTCTACGACGCTATCGCCGGTTTCTAGCACGGTTACGTCGAACGTACCGCCGCCCAGATCGTAAACGACGATCTTTTCAGATTCTTTTTTATCCAGTCCATACGCAAGCGCCGCTGCGGTCGGCTCGTTGATGATACGAAGCACGTTTAGGCCCGCGATCGTTCCTGCTTCTTTTGTTGCCTTTCTTTGGCTGTCGTTGAAATACGCAGGCACGGTGATGACCGCATCGACAACCGGCTCGCCCAAAAACGCCTCGGCGTCCTCTTTTAGCTTGATTAGCACCTTGGCTGAAATTTCTTGCGGCGTATAAACCTTGCCCGCGATCTCCACCGCGCACGCGCCATTTCGGTCGATAATCTTATACGGTAGGCGCTTTTTAGCTTCCTGCGCGTTTTTCTCATTCATCATAAGACCCATGATGCGCTTGATCGAGTAGATCGTCTTTTCCGGGTTAGTGACTGCTTGGCGCTTGGCGCTGTCGCCTACTAAAACCTCGCCTTTGTCGGTGAAAGCTACTACCGACGGAGTGGTGTTTTTACCCTCTTTGTTCGGTATGATCTTGCTCTCGCCGCGCTCGAATATGCTTACGCACGAGTTTGTTGTTCCTAGGTCGATGCCTATGACTTTTGCCATTTGTTATCCTTTGTATTGAATTTAAAATTTTAAAATTTAAGCGATTATTTCGCCACTACTACCATAGCGGCGCGCAAAACGCGTTGTTTATACATATAGCCTTTTTGATATACTTGAACGATATCGCCTTTTTTAGCGCCTTCGGCTTCAATCATCGAAATAGCGTTATGCACGCTAGGATCGAATCCCGCATCCGTCGCTATCGGCACGATACCGTATTTTTCAAAAGTCTTTGTAAAAAGGCTTAGACATTGTTTTACGCCAACTTCGATTTTATCCGCAAGCTCATTACCTTCCACATCAATTTTGGCGGCCTCCTCAAGCGCGTCGATTATCGGCAGCAGATCCTTCGCAAAGCTCTCGCTAGCGTAAGCAACAGCGCTATCTTTTTCTTTTTCCAAACGTTTTTTGAGATTTTCAAAATCCGCATTGGCGCGGTAAAATTTATCGGTGATCTCACTCAGCTCGTTTTGAAGCTTTAGTATCTGCGCGTCGGTATCGTCGCATGTCTGCGCCTCTTGCGGCTCGCTCGCCTCTGACGTGCACTGCTCGCAAACCTCTTTTTCTTCACTATCGCACGCTGCATTTTTATCGCCGTGCTCTTTAAATTTATGGCTCATGCTACTCCTTTAGCGTAGTTAAAAAATTTCTCGTAATTCTCGTAAACGCTGCCTGCGCAGATCATCGTAGCGTCCTCGCCTTCGAATTTTACGGGGCGTTTGATCCCCATAAATCCGCGCTCGAAGTAGGGCGCGAAGATCAAATTTTTAGTAAAATTTACGGCGATCGAGGGGTTGAGTAAAATTTTAAACCGCTCGTCTTTGAAAATTTTATACGCTACGACCTCGTTACAAAGAAATTCGATTTTAGAATTTTTTAGCTCTTTAATTTTGGTGCTAAGCTCGCGTAGACCGATCTGTATCGAAGCTAGCTCCAAATCTCCGAGTGAAATTCCTATTAAATTTGATAGGAATTTAAAAACTCTAAAATCGTATTTTAAGATAATCTCGTCCGTTCTAAATGTAAGGATTATGAAACGATCATCGTGATTGATGACTTCGCTTAGGGCTTCGTTTTCGGCGTTGAAAATCATACAGTAAATTTCAAAATCCTCAAGCACCGCTTCTAGCTCGCGAGCATCATCTATTTTTAACTCATCGTCGAAGCTAAGCCTAGCGCGCCAGTAATCCTGCATCGTCGCAACCGTCGGAATTCTACCACCGCTTACATGAAGCTGTGTCAAAGCCCCCTCGTCGCTTAAGCGCTTAAAATAAATTCGAATGCTAGACGCGGACATCGCTACGCCCATACGCTCACCCAGCTCGGAAGATCCGATCGGGGTGTTGCTATCGAGATAGGCGGAAATGATGGATTCCAGGATCATATCGCGTTTATTCGTTTTCACTTTTAGCACTCTTTCGGTAAGATTGCCAGTATTATACAACATTGAGTGGTAGGATGTCAAGGTTTTTATATAAATTTTATAAAATTTTAGCAATCGGGTTCAGAGTTTGCTAAAATTTAATTATGTTTTTTGAGCTGAGTGGAATTCTTAAAATTCTTAAAACTCTTGAAATTTACCGCAGCGCCATCGCGGTAAATTTTATCGTGCTTTTCGTATCTTTAAACATAAATTTTACTACACAGCCGGCTTAGGGCTTCTCTGTATACGCCAGATAAATTCTATTTTGCAAAAATAGTGAATTGGCAGTATAGCTCCAAATTTCGTGCTTACTAGTAAAAATTTTGTCATTTGCTGTAAATATGGAGATAAATGCCAAAAAAACGCAAAATTCCCGCCGAAATGGCGCGTAAGTTAGACGAGAATGTTAGGCAAGTAAGCGGTGCAAGAATTCGCAAAGCTCAAAATTTCACTCGCTAGCGTAAATTTAAATATACTTTAACGAATAGAAGTGTAAAATACGCCTCAAATTTCAACGATCAAGGGTTTTTATGCTAAAAGACATCTTCCTTTTCGGCGGTTTAATTTCTTACGACCACACTTTTATCTACCTTTTTTACTTCTTTTTGGTCGTCGCCATCATCGTAGCCGTCGCGCTTTGCTCCACTCGCTCGCTTCAACTTGTGCCACACGGTATGCAAAATATCGCCGAAGCCTACCTAAGCGGCGTACTAACGATCGGTAAGGACGCGATGGGTAGCGAGGAGCAAGCCAAAAAATATCTTCCGCTAATCGCAACATTGGGATTTGTGATATTTTTTAGTAACGTTATCGGCTTGGTGCCGGGCTTTGAGTCGCCGAGCGCGAGTCTAAATTTAACCCTTTCGCTTACGCTTTGCGTTTGGTTGTATTACCATTTTGAGGGCGTTCGCGAGCACGGCGTGATCAACTACCTAAAGCACTTTATGGGCCCGGTGAAAATCCTAGCGCCGTTTATGTTCGTCATAGAGATCGTCTCGCATTTTTCGCGCGTCGTATCGCTTTCGTTCCGACTTTTCGGAAACATCAAAGGCGACGATACCTTCCTGCTCGTTATGCTTACTCTCGCTCCTGCGCTAGTGCCGATGGTGCCGTTTGCGCTGCTTACTTTTATGGCGATTTTGCAGACTTTTATTTTCATGGTTTTAAGCTACGTTTATCTAGCGGGCGCCGTGATCGTCGATGAGCATTAACTTTAAGCGAAATTTCTTATACTTCCTCGTGGGTGCGTCGTTCGGATTGATTTTCGTCGGCGCATTCGTCTTTTTTGCCTATCCGTCATTTTATTTTTTGGGGTTAAAATTCCTCTTCATCTGCACCGCTCCAGGCGTGATATGCGTAATCATCACCTGCTTGATGGTTGATGTTTTCGATCTGAAAGAAAAGCTCCTTAGCGGCGGCGAGTAAAAATCTATTCGATTAAATTTTAAAATTTAGCCGCGCCGCGCGCCGCTACAAGCGAGTATTAAAGCAAAAAATTGTAAAATTACGCGAAATTTTTATTCTAAAAGGTTAAGTTTATGTTTGAAACCGTGATCGGCCTGGAGGTACACTGCCAGCTAAATACCAAAACTAAAATTTTCTGCTCCTGCCCCACGAGCTTTGGCGATGAGGCGAATTCGCACGTTTGCCCGACCTGCTTGGCGCTTCCGGGCGCTCTTCCCGTGCTAAACAAGGAGGCGGTTAAAAAAGCCATCAGCTTCGGCACCGCCGTCAATGCGACGATCAATCGCAAGTCGGTATTCGACCGCAAAAACTACTTCTATCCCGACCTTCCCAAGGCGTATCAAATTTCGCAGTGGACGATCCCGATCGTCGAGCACGGTGAGCTTTTTATAGCTGCGGAGGGACAGAGCAAGCGCATCGGCATCACGCGCGCGCACCTAGAGGAGGACGCGGGCAAAAATAATCACGAAAGCTCGCGCAGCCTGGTCGATCTAAATCGCGCCGGTACGCCGCTTTTGGAGATAGTAAGCGAGCCGGATATGCGCTCTGCGGACGAGGCGGTCGCGTATCTAAAAAAACTCCACAGCATTTTGCGCTTTTTAAATATCAGCGACGCGAATATGCAGGAAGGCTCGTTTCGCTGCGACGTAAACGTCAGCATCCGTCCGCAAGGCGAGCAAAAGCTCTACACGCGCGTGGAGATTAAAAATTTAAACTCCTTTAAATTTATCCAAAAGGCGATCGAGTTCGAGATCGAGCGTCAGATCGAAGCGTGGCAGGACGGCAAATATGAGCAAGAGGTCGTGCAGGAAACCCGCCTTTTTGACACCGCTAAGCTTATCACCAAGCCGATGCGTAGCAAGGAGGACAGTGCCGAGTACCGCTACTTTCCAGACCCCGACCTGCTAACCGTGATCGTGGATGACGAGATGCTGGCTGCTGCGCAGCAGATCCCCGAGCTGCCGGATCAAAAAAAGGCTCGCTACGTCCGCGAACTGGGCGTTAAAGAGAAGGACGCCGAGATCATAATCTCGACCTACGAAAACGCGCGATTTTTCGAGGATCTGATCGCGGCGGGGCACGAGCCTAAACTTTGCGTCAGCTGGCTTACCGTCGAGCTTGCGGGCAGGCTCAAAAACGGCGTTACGATCGAGGATTCGCCCGTAAACAGCGCGAAGATGAGCGAGCTTTTAAGCGCGATCGAAGGCGGCGCAGTGTCGCAAAAGGCCGCCAAAGAGGTGCTTGATTATCTAATGGAGCACGACGAGGCCGTAAGCTCGGTCATCGACAAGCTAGGCTTGAGGCAGGTAAGCGATGACGGCGCGATTTTGGAGATCATAGCGCGCGTGATGAGCCAAAACGAGGAGAAGGTCGCGGACTATCGCAGCGGCAAAGACAAGCTATTCGGCTTCTTCGTAGGTCAAGTGATGAAAGAGGGCAAGGGCGCGTTTAACCCCGCGAAGGTGAACGAGCTTCTTAAACAGAAGCTAGGCTGATTTCGCAGCTTGCGCGGCGGCAAACGGCGAATTAAAAGCGGCGCGATGTATGCGATAGATGAAGCCTCTGGGATAAAATTTTAAATCCGCCCGTAGCGTTTTGCTTCGAGCTAAAGCTTTCAGGCGCCAATGACGAAGGCTTTTACGCGTTAGAATTTCATTCGGCGCGATCTCGGCGGCTACCTGCTCTGCCTCGCGCACGTTTTGTTCTTTTGAGTTCGTTTTTTCTCGTGCGGGCCGTTTGCATCAAGTGTCGGTCTGCGACGGAGGGGTTTAAGAAGCGCGTCCTAGGAATTTTACTCACGGTTACTGTCAAAACGCGGTAAAGCTTGTAGGGAATGCGTAAAATTGCTCTGCTTGCGAGAGCGAGAACGGAAGCTCGGGGTGCGCGGATAGGATCGAATACGCAGGGTCGAATTTGAGTGGCGAGTCCATGTGCAGGCTAAATTTAATCAATCACTACGTCGGATGCGCGTGCCCCAAACCTTTCGCCAAACGATAACGTGGCGAGAGACCGCAGATCATCTAGGCCCAAAGCACGCCTTGATAGATTTAAGCGGATTTAAAAGCGCGATTTGCGCTTAAGCGTCTGAGTAAAATTTTTAAAAATTTGATTTGCTTTGGCGATGCACGAGTGAAATTTTAAACGTATAATGGAGTTTCAAAATCCTCATTCGTTCACTGCCGCGCCTTTTGTGAAAGTGTTTTTTTGGCGGAAGAGCAAAACCTTAAAAGTATGAAATTTTAGTAAGGTAAATTTTAAAAAAAGCGAAGTTCTGGCTGAGTAAATTTCAAAAGCGCAGAATTTTAACGAGACGAAATTTTGACGAGATGAAATTTCGAAAAGTGAATTTTAAAGCGTAGCTTCGGCTAGCGTTTGCACAGGCTCATGTCGGCGCTTTTGGGCTAAATTTTCAAAGAGCGGGAATTTCAAGAGAATGAAATTTGAGAAACCGCAAATTTGCGAATAAATTTTTAAAAAGGAACATAATGAAAATCGCGGTTATCGGCGCTGGCAAATGGGGTAGTGCGCTTTTTGATGCGCTTAGCGCGAAAAACGAATGCGTCATCACTTCGCGCACGCCAAGGCAAATTCCGCATTTTGTAAGCGTGAGCGAAGCGCTGGAATGCGAAGCGCTCGTTTTCGCGCTCGCAGCGCAGCAAACCGCGCAGTGGCTGGATCAAAATTTCACCTACAAAAATCAAAAAATTCTAGTCGCTTCCAAGGGCATTGACGTGGCTAGCGGCAGGTTTTTAAACGAAATTTTTGAATCTCACGTCGCGCGCGGCAATCTTGCTTATCTATCGGGTCCGTCGTTTGCCACCGAAGTCATGCAGAAGCTGCCTTGCGCGCTCGTCGTAAGCTCGTGCAACGAAAATCTAGCCGAGCTTTTCGCAAGCGCCTTCCCTGCATACATCAAGACCTACACGAGTGGCGATATCATCGGCGCAGAGGTGTGCGGCGCGTATAAAAACGTCATCGCCATCGCTAGCGGCGTTTGCGATGGGCTCGAGCTCGGCAATAACGCTAGAGCGAGCTTGATCGCGCGCGGCATCGTAGAGATCGCGCGCTTCGGCAAGTTTTTCGGCGCGCGAGACGAGACCTTTTTGGGCTTAAGCGGCGTGGGCGATTTGTTTTTGACCGCCTCGAGTGCGCTATCGCGAAACTACCGCGTGGGATTAGGGCTTGCGCGCGGCAAAGGGCTTGAGGAAATTCTGCGCGAGTTGGGCGAGGTCGCCGAGGGCGTGGCTACGACCGAAGCGGTCGTAAATATCGCGACAAAGCACAAGATCTACGCTCCGATCGCTACCGAGGTCGCGCAAATTTTGCATGGAAAGGACGTAAGAGCGAGCTTAAAGGACCTGCTGCGCAAAAAATAGCCGTGCGACGGAATTTACTCGCTAAATTTTAGCGGTAAATTCGGCCTGCATAGTTTTGATTTATCCGCTATGTTTGTGAAATTTAGTTGCTGGTTTGCGGATTTTGGTCGTTGTTTGTTTGGTTCTGCTTATGCGGCTTTGCCCAATAATTTTATGGGCTTGATTTTCGCCTTGCGGCTTCGCGCATCTGATACGACGTAAAATCGCAGCAAAAGGGCGCTTGTATATGATGTGGCGTAGCGGCTCTGATTTGAAATTTAGCTTTAAGCTTGAGGGCGAAATTTTAAAGCAAGGTCATAAAATTTTAAAAAGAGGCTAAAATTTTAAAACATTTAAGGCGGATCGCAGGTAATTTAGAAGCGCTACCGCTTCGTTCTGCTTGCAGCCGTCGGTGGTTGGCGGCGGAGAGTGGAGCAGATTGCTCGTCTGCGACTGGATAGGTCAAAATTTTTGATGTGTCAGATTTAAAAATTTAAGGCGTAGAATTTTTTATTTAGACGAGGCGGAAAGGCATAAATTTTGAAAATATTCAAGATGGATGATGTGTAGTTTCGATAAATTTTTAGTGCTTGCAAAGGAGCGGACTGCTCGTCTGCGACTGCGGCGAGTTAAATTTACAGAATGTCGGTGTATTATAAATTTTAATACAGGAGCCAAGGCGAAGTATTCTATAGAAACATTTTGCTTCGCAAAAATGCTACGCTTGTTTTGAGATGATTTTTGGGGTTGTGCAGCGAAAATTTTGCGTAGGCTAGACAGGGCAGTCTGCCGAGCAAAATTTTAGCAAACTCCGCAAAAAGCGCTCAAAATGCAAGTCGCAAAGATAAAAGAGGGAGAATATGGAAAAATACGAAGGCTACAATCTCAGGCTACGCGACGCTCTGGTTGGCGTGCAGTTTCTATTCGTCGCGTTCGGTGCGCTCGTGCTGGTGCCGATTTTGACGGGGCTTGATACGTCCGTGGCGCTGTTTACGGCGGGCATCGGCACGCTGCTGTTTCAGCTAATCACGCGCAAAAACGTTCCGCCGATCTTTCTTGCGTCTAGCTTCGCGTTCATCGCGCCGCTAAGCTTTGGCGTGAAGGAGTGGGGTATCGCCGCGACGATGAGCGGGGTGATCGCGGCGGGGCTTTTTTACGTGGTTCTAAGCCTGCTCATTAGGCTCAAAGGCGAGGGGTTTTTGCATAAAATTTTACCGCCCGTGGTCGTCGGCCCCGTCATCATGACGATCGGCCTCATCCTCTCGCCCGCGGCCGTAAATATGGTCATGGGCAAGGGCAAAGAGGCGCTTTATACGCAGGGGCAGTCGCTTACTATCGCGCTCATCTCGCTCTCGGCGGTTATCGTCGTGATGATGTTTGGTCGCGGTATGTTGCGCCTCGTGCCGATACTGTGCGGCATCGCGGCGGGATACTGCGCGTCGCTATTTGTCGGGATCGTGGATTTTACGCCGATTTTAAATGCGCCGTGGTTTGCGGTGCCGCATTTCACCGCGCCGGTTTTTAAGCTCGAAGCCGTGATCTACATGGTGCCTATCGCGATCGCCCCTGCGATCGAGCATATCGGTGATATGCTTGCGATCAGCAACGTCACGAAGGAAAATTTCCTCAAAAACCCCGGGCTTAAAAGCACGCTGCTAGGCGATGGACTTGCGACGTCGCTGGCGGGATGCTTTGGCGGGCCTCCAAACACCACCTACTCGGAGGTTACGGGCGCGGTTAGCATCACGAAGGCCTACAATCCCGCCATCATGACTTTTGCCGCGCTTGCAGCGATACTGCTAGCTTTCGTGGGCAAGCTCGGCGCCGCGCTCTCCACGATCCCCGCTCCCGTTATCGGCGGCATTATGCTGCTGCTTTTCGGTATCATCGCGAGCGTGGGCATGGAGACTCTGATCAAAAACGGCGTGGATCTGGCCGAGCCGCGCAATATGATCATCGTCGCGCTCATCTTCGTCTGCGCGATCGGCGGCATGGTGCTGGATTTTGGCGCGATGAGCTTTAGCGGCGTTGGACTTGGCGCGCTTATCGGCATCACGCTAAATTTGGTTCTGCCAAAGACCAAGCATTTTGACGGATACTGAGTTAAATTTGCGCGAAGCTTGCGTCGTTTCGCCCGGTTACGGATAAATTTGAGCTAAAATTTCGGCATCAAATTTATCTGCAGCTTTTTACCGCGCCATAAATTTTAAAATTTCCCCCGCAAACGCTTTTAAATTTCTAACGTTTTAAACTAGCAAGATATATAATTGCCTTATGAAAAAGGCAGATAATTTAAGTAAATTTGATAAAAAGGCGCTAAAGCTCCTCTTTGCGGTGCTTTTCGTGCCGCTCTTCGTCTCGCTCGTTTTTATCTATGAGCTATCGGTGTATGATAGCTCGCGCGAGCTGCCCGCGGACGCGCAAAAGATCGGCCGCAGCGATTATTATAATATCGGCGGTAAAATTTATCTACGCTCTTGGAATCTCGCTCCCTACGAGCTAGAGGGCGACACCGACGCGGCGAGCTTTCGCGCGCTTGATACCGGCAGATACTCCTACACAAACGTCGGTATGGACGCTAGCCGCGTATTTTGCGGCGCTCGCGAGATGTCTGGGCTGGATCCCGCCCGCACGCAAAAGATCGGCGCGCGATACTACAGCGACGGGCGCGTGAGCTACTTCTGCTCGGACATTACGCAACGCACGGGCGGCGCGATAAGCTACATTTACAAGGTATTTTTCCACGCCTTTGGGCTTTCTAAATGGCCGCAGGAGTACAACTATCCATACGCGAGGCTCGATACTAGCGCGCCCATCTCGCCTCTGACCGAGAGCCCGTACGTCGCAACCGACGGCGTGCGAGTATTTTACGAGGGTAAAATTTTAGCGGGTGCGGACGTAAAAAATCTAAAACAGATAAGGCGAAAAACCGTATGCGAAGACGGCCCCGAGCCGCCCGCGCACTTTCGCCTGATCGATAATTGGCTGAGCGACGGGCGTAGCGTTTATAAAGGCGGCGAGAGGTTAAATTTCACGCCTAGCGAGCAGATGTATCTGATGGAGCCAAACGCCGGTATAGAGTTTCTCTATGATCCCGCTGCGGGCGCGGTGTTTATGGACGGCGAGAGGTTTGAGGCTGCAAACGAGCCCTATACGCCGCTAAATTTTCAGAGCGGGCATCAGGAATACATGCTGTTTGCGAGCAAAAACGGCATATTTTATCTAAGCAAGGATAAAATTTTAAATCGTCCGCGCGCTAGCGGCGCTGTGGGCTGGCTCAAAGACGCGCTTTGGTACGTGTATTATAAATTTGGCGGGGAGGGCGGTAAGCTAAGCGCGCTAAAAAGGGCGGGCAATAATCCGTTTAAAGGCGCCGTGCGGCAGATCTCGGAAAAGCTTTTTAAGGACGACGCGGGATTTTACTATCTAAATTTCTACTCGCATAGCGTTTACGTCACGGGTCGCAGCGGCAGGCATCTGGAAAAGCGGACGAATTTCATCGAGCTGCGAAAGATCACGCTAGACGTGCATGATGATGAGGTGATGGCGCAGATCGCGGACGAGGCGGCGCGAAATCCCGAGATGTCGCAGCCTATCTTTAGCGCGCAGGACGTGGAGTATGAAAACGGTGCGGCCTTTTATATGTATTGCCTCGCGGCGGTTTTATTGCTTGGAGCTTGGATTTATAGCTACTTTAGAAAGCGCAGCTTGCGGCGTGGTTAAATTTAGCGGCGCGACGGAAGATAAATTTAGAGTGAGACAAAAATACCGACGTCGTGTTATCCAGCGCACCCTTGGCTACAGAAGGTAAATTTTAAGAGAGAGACGGCACGGCGGAGCGGTAAATTTAAGATAGTATTGCGGTTGCCAGCGCAGTAATGCGGCAAATTTATGGGCGCTGCGATTGTGGATACGACAGTGGCGGCGGGATGCGATTGAATGTGTGTCAAAACTTGCCGGTACCGAGTGCCGGTTTGTCGGCGCGCAGTAAGTTAGCGGAGATGGCGTGAGGCGGAATGATAGTAAGCCGAAACGGTGGCGGCTTTTGCGTCGTTAAATCGCGCTATCGATTTTGATTAAAATTTTGCAAATATGTAGATAAGGTTTTGGCTAAGATTTGCAAAACACCGCAAATGCGGTGTTTTATTCTAAACTGCCTTTGCTGCTTATCTAAATTTAAGGGGTAAGAATATAAACTTCAATATTCATAGCCTGAAAAAATAGAATTTCTAACGCTGTGTAAATTTCTCCGTTGGAGTTTGAAACCTGGTGAAAGATGAGGAACAACTACGGGAGTCAAACCAGAGTGTAAATTTCTCCGTTGGAGTTTGAAACTGCTTTGCTCGATCTCGGTCTTTTCAGCCGAAACGGTGTAAATTTCTCCGTTGGAGTTTGAAACAAGATATTGATCTAAAGACAAAGAAAGGGCAAGAGAGTGTAAATTTCTCCGTTGGAGTTTGAAACCTCAATGCAAGTGTTCTAACTTTGGCAGTCTGCGTGTAAATTTCTCCGTTAGAGTTTGAAACAAATAAATTCCATCGCAAACCTCCGAAAACCTTACTGTGTAAATTTCTCCGTTGGAGTTTGAAACGAGTAGAATTAATAAGAAGTGCCTTAAAAGACTGGGTGTAAATTTCTCCGTTGGAGTTTGAAACATAGGATTAGCGGCAATATAGGTGGCGCAGGTGGCAAGTGTAAATTTCTCCGTTGGAGTTTGAAACGCAATCAAATCCCTTCCTAAAGCAGTCGAGATTATGTGTAAATTTCCTCCGCTGGAGTTTGAAACTCTAACTACGATTTTTTGCTTAAATAGCGCAGTTTTCGTGTAAATTCTCTCCGCTGGAGTTTGAAACTCAGATGAAAAATTGCTTGAGCTTATCTGCCAAGCAAAGTGTAAATTATCTCCGATGGGGTTTGAAACTGGCTATAACCCATGGAGTGCGTCCATTCGGCAATGTGTAAATTTACTCTGTTGGAGTTTGAAACCTACAGATTTAAAACCTTAAGCATCTCAAAATCGGCGTTTCAAGTGAGTGCTACTACATTTTACTGTGCCCTGATTTGCGTCCTATTTGATAAATTTAGACTAAAAATACATTATTGACGGTCCCGGCTCGGATCTTAGCGGATTTAAATTTTGTCGTACATCAGGATCAATCATACCTACGTCAAAGCCCGGCTATCTATAATTTTAAATTTGCCGGGCGTTTTAAGAGTAAATTATATCGGAGTTTCGCTCTAGCTCTCGATATAGGTTTTTAGTTTGCGGCCGATCTTTGGGTGTTTTAGCTTTTTGATCGCCGAGCTTTCGATCTGGCGGACACGCTCGCGAGTGATGTTGAGCTCCTTGCCTATCTCTTCAAGCGTGCGGTCGCTCTCGTCGTCAAGTAGCCCGAATCGCATGCGGATCACCGTGCGCTCGCGGTCGTTGAGCTGCTCTAAGATATCGTCGATCTGCTCTTTAAGGTCGGATTTTAAAATTTGCTCGATCGGCGAAACCGAGCTTTTGTCCTCGACGAAATCGCCGAATTTACCGTCGTCCTCGTTTCCGATCGGCGCTTCTAGGCTGATCGGCTCCTTTGTGATTTTGATGACCTGCTTTACCTTATCGACGCTAAGGCCTACCTCTTGCGCGATGACGTTGATATCGGGCTCCTTGCCGCCTTCTTGCATATATTTGCGCGTGATTTTATTAATTCGATTTATAGTCTCGATCATATGGATCGGGATGCGGATCGTGCGAGCTTGATCGGCGATGGCGCGGCTGATCGCCTGGCGGATCCACCATGTCGCATATGTCGAAAATTTATAGCCGCGCTTGTATTCAAATTTATCCACAGCCTTCATAAGCCCGATGTTGCCTTCCTGGATGAGGTCTAAAAACGGCAGCCCGCGGTTGGTGTAGCGCTTGGCGATGGAGACGACCAGGCGCAGGTTGGACTTCGCCATACGCGCTTTTGCATTGTCGCTGATGCGCTTGCCGCGCTTAATCTGCTCTAAAATTTCTTTCAGCCGCTCGGGCTCGAGATTGAAGCTTTTTTTGCTCGCCTCTTTTGTCAAAAAGAGCTTTTTAATATCGACGTAGGTCGAGACCATCGTAGCTTCCGGCACGCGCGCGATGATGTCGTCCTTGCTGAGCTTCGTGATATCTTTTAGGATTTTTTTGTGATTTTCGCGCAGTTCGGCGCTAAACATCGGCAGCTTGTATTCTAGGCGCTTCAGCTCCTTTTCAAAGCCCTCGTCACTTTTTAGCGCGGTCTCCATCGATTTTACGATCTCGGTGATGAGCTTGCTGGTTGGCCCTAGATCCATGAGCTTTTCTTTTAAAATTTTCTTTTTAAACGCCAAGTTTAGCTTCGATAAAATTCCCTTGCTCTGCTTAATCGCCTCGGCGTTTTTCTCGGCAAATTTCATCCAGTCCTTTTTGGCTTTTTCAAGAGCCTTGAAGCTTTCGATGACCTTTAGAGCGCGCTTATCGTTCTTTCTAGAGCGCTTTTGCTTCGCCTCGTCCGCACTTTCCTCATCCTCCTCGTCGTCGTAATCCTCCTCCGATAGTTCCTCTTCGTCCTCCTCTTCACCCTCTTCGTCGCTGTCGTCAAAGCTCTTGAAAAGCTCCTTGACGCGGCGCTCGCGGTTGATAAGCGGCTCTTTATAGTCTAAAATGAAGTCTATTAAGTACGGCACCGAGCAAAACGCGTCGATGATGATGTCCTCGCCGAGCTCGATTTTTTTGCTGATCTCGATCTCTTCTTCTTTCGTTAACAGCGGGATCTGTCCCATTTCGCGCAGATACATCCGCACCGGGCTGTCCGAACGGCTCCACTCCAAAAGCTCGACGTCGCTGGATAGGTCAAACTCCTCGTCCCAGCCCTCGTCCAGCAGCCTTTTTTGCGTCGCTTCTTTGAGTTTCGCGTCTTCTAAATTTTTGATTTTGGAGATTTCTGCGGCGGAGATCAGCTCGACATCGAATTTTTTCGTAAGCGCTTCGACCTTCTTAACGGCCGTTGCGGTGGGGGCTTTATCGAAAAATTTTATCAGTCTTTCGTAGGTGATGTAGCTTTTTTGATTGTCGTCGAAAAATTGCTCGATGGGGCTTAAGGCGTCTTTTGGGCTCGCCATAAAATCTCCTTGTGTCGTTGTGTATTTGGTTTTGGAAAATCGGATTATACCGAAACGCTCTTTATTTTTGCTTATATACGGCGCGAACTATCTAAATTTAATAATTTTTCAAATCCTAAAAATTAGGCTAAATTTTAAAATTTAGGTTATATTTTTAGCTAAATTTAAGATTGCTCTCTAAAATTCCGCGTTCGCAAGACGAAAATTAGCGCGCCGAAATTCCGCCTCCTTTACGCCGCCGATTTAAAATTTAACGCCTCCGCACTTTCCATCTCTGCGCTCTTGCGTTTAAATTTAGCCCTAAATTTTAAGCGAGGAATTCCACCCTTATATCGGAGCGATTGAGCGGATTTTAATAAATTTATCGGTAAAATCGCGCATCTATTTTAAAATTTAAGGCGGAAATATGGCAAAAGTATGGAAATTCGGCGATGATATCGACACCGACATTATTATCGCGGCGCGCTACCTAAATACCTCCGACGCAGCAGTGCTTGCGACGCACATTATGGAGGATGCGGACAAGGATTTTTCGTCCAAAATCGCTCGCGGCGACATCATCGTAGCGGGGAAAAATTTCGGCTGCGGCAGCTCGCGCGAGCACGCACCGATGGCGCTTAAGGCCGCCGGAATTTCATGCGTGATCGCAAAAAACTTCGCTAGGATTTTTTATCGAAACAGCTTCAATACGGGCTTTTTGATCCTCGAATGCGACGAGACGGAAAAGATCGCTCAAGGCGACGAGCTTAGCATCGATCTAAAGGGCGGCATAATTAAAAATTTAACTCAAAAAACTCAGTATAAATTCGCCGCGATACCGGAGTTTATGCAAAAGCTCCTCGACGCCGGCGGAGCGATAAATTATGCAAAAACAAAGATAAACTTGTAAGGAATTTAGATGAAAAAATACGACATATGCGTGATAAAAGGCGACGGAATCGGCCCTGAGATCATCGAAGAAGCGATAAAAGTGCTCGATGCCGTAAGCCATAAATTTAATTTTGAGCTAAATTTTGACTACCGCTTAATGGGCGGCGCGGCGATTGACATTATGGGCGTTCCGCTTCCGGATGAAACGCTAAATGCCGCTAAATCAAGCGACGCGGTGCTTTTCGGTGCGATCGGTGGCGCTAAATGGGACGGCTTGCCGCGCGAACTGCGACCTGAAAGCGGGCTACTGAAAATCCGCAAAGAGCTTGGAGCGTTTGCAAACCTGCGCCCTGCGATGATTTTTGATGAGCTGATAAACGCTTCGACGCTAAAGCCTGAGATCATAAAAGGCGTCGATATAATGGTGGTGCGCGAGCTTACGGGCGGGATTTATTTCGGACAGCCGCGCGCAAAAAACGAAAAGGACGCGCTAAATACGATGTGCTACAACGTCTCTGAGATCGAGCGCGTCGCAAAAGTTGCCTTTGAGGCTGCGCTTTTGCGAAACAAAAAGATAACGCTCGTAGATAAGGCCAACGTGCTTGAAACAAGCCAGCTGTGGCGCGAGGTCGTAAGCGAGCTAGCCAAAAATTATGCGGGGATAAATTTGGAGTTTATGTACGTCGATAACGCCGCGATGCAGCTCGTGCGGGCGCCCGCGCAGTTCGACGTGATTTTGACCGAGAATTTATTCGGCGATATTTTAAGCGATGAGGCGAGCATGATCTGCGGCTCGATCGGGCTGCTTCCGAGTGCGAGTATCGGCGGCAAGGTGGGAATTTACGAGCCGATTCACGGCAGCGCGCCCGACATCGCGGGGCAGGGTATCGCAAACCCGATCGCTACGATCTTAAGCGCTGCGATGATGTTAAAATACGCATTCGGCGAGAATGAAGCCGCGGCGGCGATCGAGCTTGCCGTACGCGCCGTGCTTCGCGACGGATACCGCACCAAGGATATCGCGCAGTACGACGCCAAAGAAATTTGCTCGACTGCAGAGATCGGCTCGATCATCGCAGATTACGCGGCTAAGGCTTAGGAGCCAGCTTTGAATGGTGCGCTAGCATACGCTATGGAGCTTGAGAAAAAAGGCGATATCTACGGCGCAATGCGGATTTGTCGCGGTATTTTACGCGATAATCCGCAAGATGGCGATACGGCAGTGCTTTTTGCGCGGCTAAATTTAAATTATCGGGTAAGCTCGGGCGTCAATATGGCGATGCTGGAGCGCTTTTTTAGCGTCGATGCGCGCAAACAAGCGGAATTTAAGAGGTGGCTAATTGATGTATGAAAATGAACTGGAAGATATCATCGAAGCAGTAAATGAGATGAAAGCACAAAAGCGCGTGCAAGATTTGGCGGTGCAGCAAGAGGGGGCTGTGAATGCAAACGGCGCTGAAGCAGAAGCACAGGCTTCGCAGGATGCTTTAAGCCCCGCTTCTTTTACGCCAGATCCCATTGCATCTGGCGCCTTAAATTCCACATCTGCACCGGATATCGCTTCATCAAACGCGCAAAATTTCACTTCCTTAGATACTAAAAATTCCACTTCGCGCTTTGTTCCATCGGACGCTTTAAATTCCGCCCTAGATCGTTATCGTTCAGGTTCCATGGCGAGTAAGAGCTCTGCGCCTAGCAGCGTGGAATTTGCAGCGGACGCTACTTTAAAAAAATCTGCCGCAAAAGATGAAAATTTTACTTTTTCCAGCGAGGAGAATTTTAAAAACTCTGATCTTACAAGCAGTGAAAATTCCGTGGTTTCCGTCTCTTTAAATGGAGGAAATTTTATAAATTCCATTTCTGCAAGTGGCAAAAATTCCACAAATTCAACCTTTACAAATGATGAAATTTTAAAAAGCTCCGCCGCAAAATTTGACGAAAGCTTTCGTGATTTATCGGGTATCGCAGGCGAAATTTACGATAGTTTAGGCAGCGATATGAATGGGTTTGTTTCGCCGCAAAGCAGGGACGCAAGTATGGCGCAAAGCTCTGCTGAAAGTAAAGATTTTGAATTAGCGCTAAATTCTACAGATGACGACTCTCAAAGTGAGCAAGATTTGACGCCTCGTATTTTAGGCGCGCATTTTAAGGAGCTAAGCAATGACGATTTTGGGCCTGACTCTGATTTTAAAGAAAACGAAGCTGACGATTATTTCAGCGCAGCGCATTCTAAAAAGCAGGATTTAGCGTTGCTTCAAGCTCAAAATTCCGCCGCACTAAATATCCGCAATGTTGCCGTGCAGCAGCAAAATTTCGTTTCGCAGCCACAGAATTTTACTATGCCTGAGGCGCGAGACCATGAGCTCGCCATGCCGCAGCTTCGTAATTCCACCGCGCAGGATATGCAAGCGGGAAGTTTTGCCTCTTATGGTGCTCAAAATTCCGCCACGTGCCATCCTGAAGCAGTGCGACATTTCGGGGCTGCGAGACAAGCGGGCTACAAATCAAAATATCTCGCAAATGCAGATTTTAAAATTTCAAGCGAGGCGGAGTTTTTGAGCGCGATAAAAGAGCGGATTTTAGTGCTTTTTGAGGGGCTGAACGCTTTTGAGAAGGGCGATTTGAACGCGCGTGTGGAGCTAAATTTAAAATTTATGGAATTTTTGCTTGCAAGTATCGAAAACCGACTTGAAAATCTATCAAAATGACGATTTCATCGCGCTTTTAGATTATCTTAAAAAATTTAGCTCGCGTATCTATCTAGTAGGCGGTTGCGTGCGCGATCATTTTTTGGGGCGGGCGAGCGCCGACGTGGATGTGGAGCTTTACGATGTGGATCCGCGCCGTTTCGAGCAAATTATGCAGGACTTCGGCGCGCAGGGCGTCGGCAAGAGTTACTTCGTCTATAAATACAAAAACTTCGACATCTCGCTTCCGCGCATCGAGAGTAAGACTGGCATCGGACACAAGGGCTTTAGCGTCGCTTTGGCTACGGACGAACATGAGGCTAGCAGGCGGCGCGATTTTACGATCAATGCGATGATGATAGACGCTATAAGCGGCAAAGTGCTCGATTTTTACGGCGGGCTTGCGGATTTGCATGCGAGGATTTTGCGAGTGGTTGATCCGCACACTTTCGTGGAGGATAGCTTGCGCGTGTATCGCGCAGTGCAGTTTGCTGCGAGATTTGAGCTTCGCGCCGAGCATCGCACCTTAGAGCTCATGCGTAGTATCGACGTTAGCGATCTTAGTTGCGAGCGCGTTAAAGCAGAGCTGATTAAATTTTTCCGTGCACCTGCGCACCGATACGGAATGATGCTGATGCAAGAGCTGGGGCTTTATGAGCGGGTTTTTGGATTGCAGATTGATCCGCGCGCGCACGAGCGGCTGATAAAATTCGTAGAGCGTGGCGAATCTTTCGTGCGAAATGAAATGTTTTTTTTATATGCGTTTTTGAATTTTTTAGGATTAGATAAAAATAAGATTTTAAAGAATTTAGGGCTAAATTCTCTTTATAAAAGGCTACTTAGCGAGCCGTTTTTTAAGCGGGTAAGCGACGAGCGACTATGCAAAATCGCTCTAAAAATGCCGCTTAAGCAGTGGCTCGGGCTGTATGATAAAGGTAGGGTGCAAGCATCAAAGCGGCTTGGGATTTGGGATAAGCAATTTAAAAGCTCGGTTTGCGCCGCGGATGTCGCTCGCAATCTGCGCGGTGCTGCGATCGGCAAGGAGATCGAGAGGCTACAAGAAGCGGAGATTAGGGCGTTTGTAGCGGCTTTAAAAGCGTAAATTTAGAGAGATTTCTGTAAAATCGCCGTTTTATTTAGGAGCTAGTTTTATGAAAAAATTCTATCGTCGCGACGAAATTTACGCGTTTTGCAAGAATGCTGCGTCTTTGCAAAAGCGCGCTTTTTGCTTTGATCGCAGGCGAAATCTCATGATTTTTGCTGCGCAAGATTTTATCTTTTATGGCGAGCGAAATTTAAATTTTTGCGGCGTAAAATTTCATAGCGCAAAGCTTAGCTCGGTAGGATTTCACGACGCGGAATTTTACCTATTAAAATTTCATCCGTCGTGCCGCCACATGGAGAAAATCCACGAGGCGAAGTTTTATGGATCGAGAGAATTTCGCAGATCACATCGCTGCGGCGAGAAATTATACGAGCCGTGCAGTAGCGAGACGGAATTTCACGGCTCGCATTGCAGCGAGATGAAATTTTGCGGATTAGGGCATCTTGGCACAAAATCTCACAGCCTGCGTCATATTAAACGCATTAAAGCAAAATTTAGCAAGCCGTATTGCGCGTCCTGTGCTATGGGAGTAGCTGTCGCGCCGCACCATAAAAAAATGCAAGAGCCGTGTTGCTACAAGGAGAGATCTGACGTACTGCAGCGTCGCAAAATCATGAACCTAAATTTTATTTCACAGAATTTCAAATTATGGAATTTTGCCCATTTAAATTTGCAAGGCTTTACTGCGCAAAATTCCAAGCCGCATAATTTAGCTTTGCAAAATTCTAAATCTCAAAACTTTGCCTCGCGGAATTTTAAATCTCAAAATTGTGCTCATGCAAAATCGGCGGTTTTTGATGTTTAATATCGTACTAGTCTATCCGCAGATCCACACAAACACGGGCTCCATCGGGCGTATGTGCGTCAATGCGGGGTGTCCTTTGCATCTGATCAAGCCGCTGGGATTCGTCATCGACGATAAGCATCTGCGCCGTGCGGGGCTTGATTACTGGGCGAACTTGGATCTTAAAATTTGGGAAAATTGGGACGAGTTTATGGTGGCGAACGAGAAATTTAAGCAGCGCTTCTTTTTTGCGACGACGAAGACGAACAAGCTCTACTATGAGGCGAAATTCAAGCCGGGCGATTTTTTGATTTTCGGCTCGGAGGGGCACGGACTGCCGCTTGAGATCATGCGCACAAACCGCGAAAACTGTATCACGATCCCGATGAGCGGGGCGGGGCGCAGTTTAAATTTAGCCACCAGCGTGGGTATCGTAACCTACGAAGCGATCCGCCAAAATATCGATAAATTTGACTTTAGGAGCGCGGTTTGCGAGTTTTAGCGCTACTTTTTGCGGCGTTTTTCTGTGGCGCGAGTGCTGCGGAGCTGAAAATCGCATCGTTTAACGTGCAAAATTTATTCGATGGCAAGGACGACGGCACGGAGTACGCGGATTTTGAGATCGGGCGCGGCTCATGGAGCGAGCAAAAATACGAGCGCAAGCTGCAAAAGGTAGCGGACGAGATAAGCGCGCTTAATGCCGATATTTTGGGGCTGCAAGAGATCGAAAACGAAGCTGTGCTAAAAGCACTTGCTCAGAAAGCGGGCTATAAATTCTACGCTTTTTCGCGCGCACAGACTGCACCTGCGGGTGTGGCAGTGATGTCGCGCATTCCGATAAAATTTCAAAAAACTTACCGCCCGACAGAGCTTAAAACTAGAGATATTTTGCGCGCTGATTTTGCGCTTGGCGGCGCTGATTTTAGCTTTTATGTCGTGCATATGCTCTCTGCACGCAATCCGCTAAGCGAGCGCAAGCGCAATTTCGCCTTTTTACGCGAGGTTTTGCAAGGGCACCAACGCGCTATCGTAGCGGGAGATTTTAATACGAATTTCGGGCGAAATTCTTTGCTAAACGAGCTTATCGAGCGCGATGGATTTAGCGATTTGTGGGCGCTACATCCCTGCTCGCAGTTAAAGCATTTTGGCTCTTGTGAATCTCATGAAAGCGGCGCAGTGCTAGATCATATCTTGCTTAGCGACGATTTTTTTAGTAGCGAGCCTGGATATAAAAAGGACAGTTTCGCTGTTGCTAAATCCTCTACCGCTTCGGATCATTTCCCGATTAGCTTCATTCTGACGGACGGGGGCGCTTTAAAATCTACGCCGAAAAAGCAAGAATTTTTAGCTAAAAATACTGCTAGTGCTGCAAAGACCGTCACGATAGAGGAGCTTTACGGGCGCATTATAAGCGAGCCTATGCTGATAAAAGGCGTAGTCGTGAGCTTTACAAACCGCCACGGCTTTGCGATTTCTCAAGATGGAAGCGGAGTTTTTGTCTACGGCGGCAGCGGGCTGCGGTTAGGCGATAAACTCGATCTGCTAGTAAAAAAGACGAAATTTTATAAGCAAAGCTTTGAGATCGACGATTTTGAGATCGTATCTAGAAGCGGCAACGTAGGCTCTATCGCGCCATACGTTTTGCCTAGCGCATCGGTGCGGCAGCTGCGCGCAGGAGATGTGATAAGCACGATCAAAGGCGACGTTAAAGACGGCATAATTGATCTAAAAGGCGTGGGCGAGTTTAGAATTTTTCGCAAAAGCGCTCCTGTGCAAAACGGCAAAAATTTAGAATTTAAAAATGCCTATTTTACGATTTATAAAGGGCAAAAGGAATTTATAGTAGAATGATACATGCCGTTATAACCGCACTTTTCGTGCTTTTTATGATATTTATGATCGTAGGATTTAACCGCGAAATGATGGAGAAAAACGAAAAACGAAATCAACGAAAAAAGGATAAAGATGGAACTACTCATTGAGATTGGGGTCGAGGAGCTGCCTGCGATCCCGTTTTTAAAAGAGCGTGCGAATATCGCGCCAAAATGGCGCGCAGTGCTTGAGGCTAACCGTATAAATAGCGACTTTCGCTTTGAATTTAGCCCGCGTAGATTTGTGCTATTTCACGAGGATTTTCCGCAACGCGGCGATGATGCACAGATCGTAAGCACGGGCGCACCTAAGTCCGTCGCGCTCAAAGACGGCGCGTGGAGCCCTGCGGCGCTAAGTTTTGCTAAAAAATGCGGCATAAGCGAAAGCGAGCTGGAATTTCGGCAGATAGGCGGCAAAGAGGTGCTCTACCACGCTGCGGTGCAAAAAGGGCGTGATAGTCGTGAAATCCTAGGCGAAATGATAGAAGAGTTTTTACGATCGCTAAATTTTGGACGCGCGATGCGCTGGGGTAGCGGCAAGTTTGAGTTTATCCGTCCTATAAGAAGCATAGCCTGCGTTTTGGGCGGTCAAAACGTAGATTTTGAGATTTATGGCGTGCGAAGCGCGGCTGCATTTTTTCCGCACCGAAAATTTGGCTATGAAGCGATTAAATTTAAAGACGCCGCAGATTATTTCGCACTGCTGGAGCGTAACGGCGTAATTTTAAGCGAGCAAAAAAGAAAAGATAAAATTCTAAGCGAGTTTGCAAAGCTCGAGAAAAAGCATGGCTTTAAGATCGAGGTCGATCCTGCGTTGCTGGATGAAGTAACGGCTATCACTGAGTATCCGACGGCGCTGCTAGGCAGTTTTGAGCGAGATTTTTTAAGCGTGCCAAAAGAGGTCATTATCACTTCGATGAAGGAGAATCAGCGCTATTTTCCCATTTTCGAGGATAAAAACTTAAGCAATCACTTCGTTGTCGTTAGTAATGCGATCGCCGATGATGACGAGCTAGTGGTACGCGGCAATGAAAAAGTTTTACGCGCGCGCCTAAGCGATGCTATGTTTTTTTGGAAAAGCGATTTGCAAGCAGAATTTAGCCCTGAAAAACTTAAGCAAATTTCCTATATGCAAGCCCTTGGCTCGGTTTATGATAAGCAAGTGCGCGAGCTAGCGGTAGCAAAGGCACTGAGCGTGGATTATGCTACGCAGATTGAGGCGGAGATCGGCAAAAAGGATTTTGCGCGGGATGTAGAAAATGCCGTAATGTTTAGCAAAGCAGATCTTAGCAGCACGATGGTTGGCGAATTTAGCGAGCTTCAAGGCATTATGGGCAGCTACTATGCCGCACACGCCGGACTGGCAGATCATGTATGCCGCGCGATACGCGAGCAATATCTGCCTAGCGGCGAGGATAGCGAGCTGCCAAGCGGTGTATTTAGTAGCGTAATCGCTGTGGCGATGAAATTTGAAACGCTCCTGGGGCTTTTTAGTATCAATAAAGTTCCAAGCGGCAATAAAGATCCGTATGCGCTTCGCCGCGCAGCTACTGGGCTAATTAAAATTTTACTAAATCAAGGATTGAGCTTTGATGCGAATGCGCTGGCGCAGAAGCTAGCGCCAAATTATAAGAAATTTGACATTTCTAAGCTGCTGGATTTTATAAAAGATAGGTTATACGGAATTTTTGACGAGATAAATCCGTCCGTGATCAAGGCGTGCATCGCAAGCGGCGAAAACGATCTATTACGACTAAGCAAGGCCATAAAGGCGCTGGGCGAGATCGCAGCAGCAGCGGATTTCGGGGAAAATTTCGCGACTTTTAAGCGCCTAGCCAATATCATCAAGGACGAAAAAATAGGCGCGGTGGACGAAAACCTATTCGAACACGACGCTGAGCGTGCGCTAAATGCGGCGTTTAGGGCGATTAAGCTCAACGAAAACGACGTGAGTGGGTATCTGCGCTCACTATTTGGGCTTAAAGGCGTGATTGATGATTTTTTCGATAACGTAATGATAAACGCCCAGGATACCGCGATACGCGCAAATCGTATCGCAAATATCGGACAAATTTATCGCGCGTTTTTGCAGTTTGCCGATATCAAAGAGATAGGATTTTAATTTCACTTAGAACTCATTTGCCCAAGGTTTACGCGAACCTTGGGCAAAATTTTACCGCGCAAAGGAGCGCAAATGCTAATCATCAACGCAAAATTACCAACTAAAAATCTAAAAATCTCAAAATCTCTCTCGCAGCTGATTCAGGGCTTTCTTTATCGCTATTTGCCGGCTTCAGAGCACGTAGGATACAGGCACGAATCAAGCGGTAAAATTTTTAAACGCACGGTGTTTGATTTTATCTTGCGAGGAGAGGACTTGCGCGTGCGATTTGCTTCATGCGAGCCGGAGTTTGAACGTAAAATCGCACTAGCAGTGCTAAAAGACGGGCTAAGCTTGGGTGAAATTCTATTTACGCAAACTACCGTTGAAGCGAAAAATCATAAAATTTGCGAGAACGAAGCTATTGTGCAAGGCTACGTGGCGTGCGCAGTAAGCGGGCTTTTGGGGCATAAAGTCTATTTGCAGCCGCAAGATAGCAGGCATTTAGAGATGATGAAGACGAATATTTTACAGCGATTTGAAACGATTATGGAGCGAAAATATGATGGCGAAATGGAGTTAAATTTATTGTGGCAAAAGCCGGGTGAATCTGTGAAATTCTATTATGGCAACAACCGCGAGCCAGTATATGCGTGGCAAGCAAGATGGAAAATTGTAGCTAGGGCTGAACTAATAAATTTGATCCTTGGCACGGGCGCTGGAAGTGGGTGCATGAACTACGGAGTAGGGGTTTTGGAGGTTGTAAAGCAAAAAGAACAAGATCACAACCTTTAAAACAATAATTTTAAATCCCAACGGGAAACCTTATTCTTTAATCTGCATTATAGCACGATTTTTATCAAAATAAAAGGGCATTTTAACTTTTAAAACAATATAACTTGACATATATTTTATTTTGTGCTTTAATGAGGTAAAAGAATAAGGAGTTATATTTGAAAACCAAAAAGGTTCTTAATCGCATGGGAAAATACATATTGTGCATTTTATGTATATTTTTTAGCCCTATCGTAGATGTTAAAATATTTGACATAAATTTGGGGGCAGATAGAGTTCAGTATTTATTGCAATTAGTTTCTGAATCACAATAAAATATGCCTCTTAATGCCTTAATCTTATTCTGATTTCAAATCTAGAATAATTTTAGAAATATTTAAGTAAAATGGTCGTAAAATTAATTAAAATACTTAAGGTAAAAATAAAATATGGGATTAGCTCATAAACTCTATAAAATTGGCAACCTGTTAAGTGACGACGATGTTAAGGCTATGATTAAAAGTTCCAATTTTAAGGATAGTGACCATATAACTTTGGCTATTGATTTTAAAATTGAGAACGGGAGGCTTCTTAGTACTCCAAAACTATCACGAACTTCATTAGACACCATAAAAACATTTTTTACAAAAAAGATAGGTGGAACTAGTAATTCATATTATTTATACCCAAACTACGAGTATCAAAACGAAAAAGATTTATATAAAAAATTCCAAGCTATTTCGCATACCTTACAAAATTCCATTTTAATCTATTCAAATCCACAAAATCATAGTTTAGCAAATATTATTTTTGATTATATAGATAACTACAAAAATGATGAACTTGGATTAAAAGACTTTAAGCAAGGCGATTATTTTCTGATTTTACTTATAAACGGCAAAAGTTTTTATGAGCTCATGCCGGAAGTTTTGCAAAATTATCTTAATGAATTTGTAAAGCCTCATATAGAGGACAAAAAAGGGAACGCTTTTTTAAAGGAGCAGATAGATATTGTTACCCAAGAAAAAGAACCTTGCGGGTATGATCCGAATGTCAAGTTTTTTACTATGGATAACTATGATGATAAATTTAAAGAGCAATCCATAATCCGTCTTCCTATGTCAAAAAATACAGCACAATCAGTCAAAAAAGGCTGGATGTATGCGATAAACAATCTTAAATTTTATTACAAAGGATTAGAATATATAATAATTCCATCTATGGTAAATTTTAACGAAGATATTTTTAAGGAAATGATAAATTTTCTTGAAAAATCAAATACTTTAAGTGATGAAGCTGCTAGGGAAGAGAGCTTTATTGGAAAATTGAATAAGCAAATAGAAAATTTCAAATATATTAATAGTTTTACGCTCGATATATTCTTTACGGAGGTGAATGTTACCAATTTATCTGTTAAAATATTTGCTACTCTTGAAGATGTTTTGCCAAGCAGAATAAGAGAGGTAGTGAATTTGATGCAAGAAGATCATATTACGGATGCTATGAAACGAGTTCAAGACGAGGATGATGATATCAGATTTGTATATTTAAAGGATTATTTTAGGATTACGGAACAGTTTGCTATATCTACAAATAGCATTGCAAATTTGAAAAATAAAATTTTACAAGAAAAAATATATTTAGCAAAATTGCTTTTAGGATATTTAAAAATAAGTTATCTAGAAGTTTTAAAGCGTTTTGAGCACTTTAGAGAGTTTGACGGTGAAAATAAAAGTAAATTGAAAGATGGCATAAAAGAGTGGATAATGTATCCGAATGTTTTTGTAGAAAGCGAAAACAAGGTTTTAAAATTTTTAAAAGATATAAATGCAATAAGGATGTAGAATGGAACTTTTTTCTGAATATTTTGAAAAATTATTGCTTGAGCAACCCGATTATTTTGAGAATGGCTTAATAAAAGGAGCTTATTTAATAGGCGCTTATTCAAAAGGTATTATTGATAGTTCGTATAATCCTAACGGGAAAGTTGTAAAAAAGAACGAGACGTTTAAAAAATGGTTATCGACCAAAAGAATAACGGAATCAAATTTAAAAGCTATTTTTAATAAAGCAACCTATTTTGAGAAGCTGTTTAGTCTAAATACTCCCAAAAACAATGATTTATCACAATTAGTTACCACTTATTTTATATACCCAAAAAATATAAGAGTAGCCCAACAGGAGATTTCTTTCGCTTTCATTAAAGGGTTTAATGATTATGCAAAATTTAAAAAAGAAAATCAAAAACAAGGAGAAGACAATGAGTGAGTTAGCAAAACATAGTGAAATTTTATTTTTATGGGATGCAAAAATGACTAATCCTAACGGCGACATGCTAAACGATAATGCACCAAGATACGATGAAAGCGATAGAAGGGCCGTCGTTAGCGATGTTAGAGTAAAAAGGACGATCAGAGATGATCTGCAATATAGAAAAGGTAAAACCGTATTTGTAAATAACGCAGAGCAGGTACAATCGGCAGAAACCAGATTTACTGAGTTGAAGAGTACTTTAAATGAAAAAGATGATAAAAAAGTTTTTTTAAGCTGCATTGACAATAGACTTTTTGGGGGAGTGGCACCAAAAAGCAATCTTCAAATTATAGGTACAGTGCAATTTTCTTGGGCTAAATCACTAAATGAAACAGAGACCATTTTATCACAAGGAACTGGCGCTTTCGGTAAAGACAATAGCTTAAATAAGACATTTAGAACTGATAATTATATACCTTATGGGCTGTTTGCAATGTACGGTACTATAAATTCTCTAAGTGCCAATAAAACGAATGCGAGCGAAGAAGATGTTGCCGATATGCTTGATTCTATGTGGCAAGGCACCAAGTTGCTCAACACGAGGAGTAAAGTCGGACAAAAACCAAGAATACTTATAAGGGTTATCTACAAAGATACTTATATGATAGGGCTACTTGATGAGCTTGTAAATATAGATAATGAGAACTCTCAACAGCTTCGTACTTTTAGCGAATGTGAATTAAATTTCTCGGCCCTTGTAAGGTCGTTAAAAAATATGAGTCAAAAAATAGAAAAAGTAGTAGTTTTTTATGATGATTCGGCTAAAAAGTATCTGGACAATTTTAAAAATTTAAATATAAATTTAGAGGCCAAAGAACTGTAATGTTTGCATTTAAAATTTGGGGTAAATTTGCTTGTTTTAGAGATCCTTTGGGGATTAGTCAAAATATCACTTTACCCATCCCTCCAAAAACTACGGTTTGTGGTATGTTGGCAGCTGTACTTGGCATAGATAACTATTTAAATGATGATAGATTTGACGACTTTAAATATAGCGTAATCCCATGTGCTCCTATTTTGAAAAAGAGTTTTTCACAAAATTATATAAACGACTATACTAAATTTACAAAGTCTCATCTAAATAGTTTGCTTAAATTTGATATGCAAAAAATCTCGCTTGGTTTGCGTGACAATAAAGCTCCTCAAAAACCGATAAATAGAGAACTCTTGATTTATCCTAAGTATATAATTTTTATTGATAAATTTAAGCTCGAAGACGAAGTGATTCATAATCTAAAAAATAGAATTTGTAAATTTTCATTTTATCTTGGCAATAGCGAATTTGCGGGCAATTTCGAATTCATAGAAATAACAAAATATGAAGAGAAAAAATTTGATGAAATAAATATAGATTCGTTCGTGCTTCAAGATGACGTAAAAAATATAGATTTTGAAGAAGGTATTTTATATTCTCCGATTAGTTTTGCGAGTGTTTTAACGCCAGAGAGGTCTCCTGCTTCGGGCGTAAATTTAATATTATCCAACAAGCAAATAAAAGCTAGAGATATTAAGATCCACGAGATAGTTTGCGTTGATGAAATTTATCATTGTAGATTTGTATAATGCAAATTTCAAACTCTTTTAACTCGCACCCTAAAAAATCCTACAATTTCCATGTAAAAAACATAAGCGATAGCTTTGATGAAAGCGACCATAAAGAGGCGGCATCCTTTCACGATATTGCTAAGATTGCACAGAGATTTCAAGATTATATAAATTTAGAAGTAGAAAATTTTACCTCAAAAGAGGGCTTCGAAAAAGCCCAACAAAAGCTAAAAACAACGCATACTCTAGAGAGTGCTTTTATATATTTTTTTATTAGAGTCGATAAAGATATAAATTTTTTAGCTAATTTTTTTACTATTCTAAAACATCATTCCGATTTGCCCGATCTTAAATCTTTCTTTAGCGAACTAGGCAATATAAAAGCAAAAATAAAAGATAAATTTAAAAAGATAGATGAAGTGATTTGTAGATCGAATTTAGAGGTAAAGCCCGATGTCAATGATTTTATTGACTATTTTTTAGATTTAGAGGCCGAGCTGGAAAAATATCAAATTTTAGATAACTACTTTATTTTTAAGAAGCGCTATTCGAGACTTATTTTGGCAGATAAATTTGAAGCTATTTTTTCTAAATCCTATAAAAATGTAGAAATTTTAAGTGAAGAAAAAATAGATCTTTATCTTAATAAGATAGAAGATATTATAACCTCAAAGCAAACTGGCAGTAAAAACAAATACAGAACAAAAGCGAAGGAATTTATTTTTCAAAATTTTAATCATAATACGCAAAAAGATAAGTTTTTGATTAAAGCGCCCACCGGTATAGGGAAAACGTTTTTGGCCCTAAATTTAGCACTGCAAATAGCTAAAATAAAAGGCGATAAAAGACGAATTATAACAGCTATACCATTTACCTCTATTATAGATCAAACACATAGCGAATATCAAAAGATAATATCGGATCAAAACGTACTAAAATATCATCACCTAACAAGCTATAAAAGTAGTAAAAGAGATAAAGAAAAAGATAATGAAGATGAGCAAGAGCAGTTTATGCAAAAAGTATTTTTGGCTGATATTTGGCATGAGAATTTTATCGTTACGACTTTCAATCAGCTATTTTACGTATTTTTTTCAAATCACAATAGAGATAATTTAAAGCTAGAAACCTTACGAGATAGCGTTATTATAATAGATGAAATACAAAATATCCCAAGAGTTTTATTAAGGTCGATTTCCGCAGCTTTTAATGAATATACAAAAAGATACAATATCCACTTTATACTTATGTCTGCGACTATGCCTCATATTACATCAGAGCTTGAAAATTTTACCGAGCTTTCAAGCCCCGTTTTATACGAGCGAGATAGGGATAGATATGAGCTCGTTTATAAGCCAAATTTAAACGATTTTGACATCCTAAAAGATGAAATTTTATCCCATAAAGATAAAAGTGTGCTTTGTGTCGTAAATACCATCTCAAAAGCTAAAAAGCTATATGAAGTCATAAAAAACAAAAGCGAGAATAAAGATAGCGTCTATCTTTTGACTACGCACCAAATTCCACTTCACAGATTTGAGATTATTGACGAGATAAAAGTTAAATTAAGTAGTGGTAAAAAGATTATTTTGATTGCAACGCAGCTGATCGAGGCGGGGGTCGATCTTAGCTTTGATATAGGTTTCCGAGAGTTCGCGCCTTTTGGCTCTATTATCCAAGCTGCGGGCAGAGTAAATCGCGAAGGCCTGTCAGACAAGCCTGCAAAAGTTATAGTTTTTGATTATTTAGAAAGCAAATCCTTTCCATATCACGATACGGATCTGCAAGAGGATAAAATAAAAGAAATTTTATCGCAAAATATAAAAGAGAGCGAAATTTATAATGTCTTAGAGAGCTATTTTGAAAGTACAAAAAATGAAACAACTAGCGTAAATTTATTGCGATACGCCAAAAATCTGGAATTTCAAACATTATTTAAAAAATTTAATGAAAACTTTATGCCTAAACAAGATTGGAAAGTCTCGCTTTTTGTGGAGCAATATAGCGGTCATTTCAGTGAGTTTTTGAATAATCGAGAAAAGTTGTTGCAATCAAACGATGACAAATTTAAAATTCTTGCCGAAATTAAAGATTCCGAAAAAGATTTGGGGTTATATACGATATCTGTCGGTAAAAATTTATTACAAGAGCTTGAAAAAGATTATAAAATCACTTTAAAAGATTATTTTGGCAGATATATCTTACCGCCGGGCAATTTCTATAATAAATTTGACGGTTTTCTGCCTAAACTTACAATTGCCGAAGAGGTATTCGGCTAATGTTTTGCAAAGACCAAATCACCGGTACGCTTGTGAATTATTACGTCACCTGCAAGCGCGAGGCGTGGCTTTACGCGCACCATATCCACGCCGATCAGGAGGATGAAAACGTGCTGATGGGCAAGGCGCTAGCGGAGATCAAAGAGAGCGATTTGCAGGATTTTGCATTTTCAAATTTGAAATTCGACAAACTTTCCAAGCAGCGCGGACATTATCTCATCACCGAATATAAAAAGAGCCTAAAAAACGAGCTTGCGGGCAAGATGCAGCTACTTTTTTACATCTATCTTTTAAAAACGGGCTTAAATTTAAAAGAGGTAAAAGGCAAACTAATCAGCGGTAAAAAGGTGATTTTGGTAGAGGATAGCAGCGAAAATTTCACTAAAATCGAAATAATTCTAAACGACATTGTCGCCCTTGTGAATGAGTTAAAGCCGCCTAAATTTAGCCCGCAAAAGATTTGCGAGAGTTGCGCTTATCGTGATTATTGCATTTAGGAGACAGAATGTACGCTATTTTATTTTACGATATTTCAAGCAGCGACGAAAAGGAGAAAAATAACGCTGCGCGCGTCCGAAAGGCGGTCGAGAAGTTTCTGCCTCGCGTGCAATTCAGCGTTTTCGAGGGTGAAATCAGAGCGAGCGATCTTAAAAAATTAATGGCGATTTTGCAAAAAGAATGCGCCAGCAAGCTTGATTCGGTAGTAATTTATACTTTTAATTCGCTCAAATATTCACAGCGTCTCGTCATCGGGTGCGATAAAAACGAGGCAATATTCAGCTAAAATTTAAGGATAAAGTATGCAAAAATCGGATCGCACGCATTTTATTTTGAGCCCAGGCCGATTGCGCCGCAAAGATAATAATCTATACTTCGATAAATTTAACGACGAGGGCGGAATTTTAACTAGTAAAATTTTGCCGATTAACGCAATTGATGAAATTTATATTTTGGCGCGAGTGGAGCTTGATACTTATGCTATGGCGTTTTTGGCTGATAATAACATTTTGCTGCATATTTTTAGCGCCTATCAGAGTTTCCGCGGCAGTTTTTTCCCGAATACTTCAAATTCTGTAAACAAAAGCGGCTTTGTACTTTTGGCGCAGTTGCGGGCTTTCGATGATCTTTCTAAGCGCCTTTTTATCGCTCGCGAGATTACTCGCGTTCGCATCTTAAATGCAGCCATTAATTGCAAGGCTTATGGCGTCTCGCTCGATACTACGCCGCATCTGGATGCCCTAGCGCGCGTCTGCGACATAGCAGCGGTAATGGCAGTGGAAGGCGGCTTTGCCAAGCAGTATTTCGCGGCCTGGAACGAAATCATCGAGGATCAGCGCAGTTTTAAATTTACGACGCGCTCCAAACGCCCGCCGGCATATAAAATTAATGCCCTCATTAGCTATGTAAATACGCGTATTTATAACGTCTGCCTCAGCGAAATTTACAAAACCGAGCTTGATCCGCGCATCGGCTTTTTACACGAGCCAAACTACCGTGCGCTAAGTCTGCATCTAGATCTTGCAGAGATTTTTAAACCTATTTTAGGCGATAGATTAATTTTTGGAATGTTAAATAAACGCGAGATTGCGGCAAAAGATTTTGAAACGGATGCGGGGCGTATTCGATTCGGTCGAGAAGCGGTGCAAAAAATCGAGCTAAAAATGATTGAGAAACTATCATCTTGCGCGAACGTAGCGGGACAGAGCTTAACCTGGCGTCAAATTATCCGTCGTGAGGCCAATCAGATTAAAAAATACGTCTGTGAAGGCGTGCCTTACGAGGGGCTGGTATGGCGCGGTAGGTCTCAGGGCTTCGAGCTTAATTTATGCTTTTTTAATCTTAACTAGAATCACTTACGCCTATAGATTACGCCCTCTTAAAATGCATGTGCTTTTGAAATAAATTTGATCTGAAGCACGGAACGGCGAACGAATTGGCTTTAAAAACACATATGTTTTTAAAATTTCAGCTTTTTATTATTCACACTTCGATTTTTGAATATCTTTATATTTAGATTTTAACATTTGCACTCACGATACACATAGATAGCGATAAAGTTGCTTTTAAGATTCTGAAATGCCTAATTTTGGGCATTGAGCAATCGGGAGCTTTTTTAAATTTAGTCCATTTTAAGGCATAAAAATATATACTCCTAACACTTTCTACCTAGAAAAATGGCAAAATTCGTGCTGTAGAATTCCATCCCGTTGGGAATTGAAACGCCATTTTATACCCTTGTTATACAAAAAGTTATAGTAGAATTCCATCCCGTTGGGAATTGAAACGCTCAAGACAAAAACGGATGTGTCCGCTTCTATAGTAGAATTCCATCCCGTTGGGAATTGAAACTACCGACATCTTGCGTCTATGCGGCAAGCGAGTAGAGTAGAATTCCATCCCGTTGGGAATTGAAACATTTTGATGAAATCCTTAGCACTGCGAACACTTTAAGTAGAATTCCATCCCGTTGGGAATTGAAACGGAATAGACTTGCCACCTTCAAACATATCTTTAAAGTAGAATTCCATCCCGTTGGGAATTGAAACTCATAGGAGTATCTAGCTTTATGTCAGGGTCTAATGGGTAGAATTCCATCCCGTTGGGAATTGAAACTAATTACTAGACGACTTCCCTGTTTCATAGCCCATTCAGCGTAGAATTCCATCCCGTTGGGAATTGAAACCATACTGAAGCAAGCAATATAGCAGAAAATATCGCGTAGAATTCCATCCCGTTGGGAATTGAAACTCTCTGTAAATTCTACTCGCTCTAGATTCGGCGAAGTAGAATTCCATCCCGTTGGGAATTGAAACTTCTAAGTAGCGCTTTTAGTGAAGAGATTAAGCTAAGTAGAATTCCATCCCGTTGGGAATTGAAACGCCAACGTTCTAAATTATAATTTTCATAAATTTAGTAGAATTCCATCCCGTTGGGAATTGAAACTTTTTTCTCAATCATAGTGTGGTTTTTGCTTATAGTAGAATTCCATCCCGTTGGGAATTGAAACCTCTTACGATAGAGGTAAATTAAGATGAGTATGAGGTAGAATTCCATCCCGTTGGGAATTGAAACCTACGTGGAAAATAAGGCTCTCGATAATAACGGCACTGTAGAATTCCATCCCGTTGGGAATTGAAACCCTTAGAACCCGCAATGTAAAGATCAAAGACCTCAGTAGAATTCCATCCCGTTGGGAATTGAAACAATTATAATTTTCATAAATTTACGAAGCGCTTTAGGGTAGAATTCCATCCCGTTGGGAATTGAAACCATCTTTTTTACCCAAGGTTGAAGCAATATGCTTCTTGTAGAATTCCATCCCGTTGGGAATTGAAACAGTTTAACTGGTTTGAGTTTGGAGCGATACAGCGTAGAATTCCATCCCGTTGGGAATTGAAACAATCTTGTCCTGAGGGAAGTAATTTTAATACCTCTGTAGAATTCCATCCCGTTGGGAATTGAAACTATTACGTTTGCGGTCGGCTCGTGCACGAATACGGTAGAATTCCATCCCGTTGGGAATTGAAACGCTATAAGTTTTTTTATGGCTTCTATATCTCAAACGTAGAATTCCATCCCGTTGGGAATTGAAACAACAAAGTCCGTTTCTGGTTGCAAAGAGCGGCGCCGGTAGAATTCCATCCCGTTGGGAATTGAAACAATTTGGACGGAATAAAAGCCACAATATGACAATGTAGAATTTCATCCCGTTGGGAATTGAAACGTAGAAGGCAAGTTTAAAAATAGCGCGGATTGGGTAGAATTTCATCCCGTTGGGAATTGAAACAATCATTTATCCCCGTTTCATCTATCCATTGTTTTGGTAGAATTTCATCCCGTTGGGAATTGAAACAATCCGTCAGGGAGGCTTATAATAGCGGTGTCGAGCGTAGAATTTCATCCCGTTGGGAATTGAAACAAAATATTTCTAATCCTAATGGCAATACTAATAATGTAGAATTTCATCCCGTTGGGAATTGAAACGAGTTCAAAACAATTATGAAATAACTCAATATCTTGGTAGAATTTCATCCCGTTGGGAATTGAAACCCGAATTCTCTTCCTCGTATCGATTACGTGCAGTGTAGAATTTCATCCCGTTGGGAATTGAAACTGCGATCTCGCTCCAGCTCGCTATACACCCCCATCCATGTAGAATTTCATCCCGTTGGGAATTGAAACTTTCGGCAAAACCTTTAAATTTAGGCTAGAGCTAAGTAGAATTCCATCCCGTTGGGAATTGAAACTTTTCCAAAAAGCTCGTTCGTAACGATGTCTAGCGTAGAATTCCATCCCGTTGGGAATTGAAACAGGACGCTGTCTTCGTGCAAGATTGTGCCTAATACTGTAGAATTCCATCCCGTTGGGAATTGAAACGCTCGGCGTAGGCTTTCTCTCCTGCGAAAATTTGGTAGAATTCCATCCCGTTGGGAATTGAAACTAATGTCCTCAAAGTCCGCAAGTCGAGGTAATTCGGGTAGAATTCCATCCCGTTGGGAATTGAAACGAACGATACAAAGCCTTGAATGCTTATGTAATGACTCGTAGAATTCCATCCCGTTGGGAATTGAAACTAATGTCCTCAAAGTCCGCAAGTCG
>CAUPXM010000016.1:0-40780 GCA_963515585.1 uncultured Campylobacter sp. | reverse complement strand
AGCGGCACGATCGCCGCGGTGGTGCCGATGCTCGTGCCGACAAGAAGCTTCGTAATTTAGCGATACGAAATTTCAGATTAAAATTTGTCTAGCATTTAAACTTGAAATTTTAAGAAATCAAGCAATTTAAATTTAGATTTCTTAAATTTAATTCTATAAAATTTTAGCCTTTGCGGTTACGGATTTTATTTTAAGCTCATACACTTTCGTGCGTTTTAGGGATGCTTTGGAGGCGAATTCTACGCGCGACATGTAGTTTGGGGTGTATTTTTCGCAAAGTATCCGCAGGGCGTAAATTTTACGCTCGTCATCTAACACTTCGTTTGCTTCGCAAATGGCGATCGCGCTGCGGTACTCCGTCGTATAAACTCTAGAGCCTAAAGCGGCAGCGTCGTTTGCGATAGATCGGTATTCTTCGTCGCTTGGGGTAGGAACGCGGTTATAGCTAACAAAAACCGCCGTTACCGCGCGTCCGTTTTGAAAGAGTTTTGCCTTTGTGCCGGCAGGAGCGCCATGGATATAAATAACGTCCGCATCGCGCACCGGCGAGATAGGCACGCTAAAAATTTCGCCGCTATCATCTATGCAGCTAAGCGTAGCATATTCGCTCTCGTCGATGATTTTTAACGCCTCATCTTCGCTTAGCTGCCTATCTCGTCTGCGCATTTAGTCCATCTGGTTGCGTAGGAATGCGGGCTCGTCGAGCTCGTCGTAGGTTTCGTCTCCGTTAAAATCGCCGCTACTTACCTTTTGTCTAGAAAAGATAGAATTTCGACCCATGCTCTCTAAAAGCGCCTTCCTGCGATCTGCTACGTTATCGCTGGCGACCTGCTTTTTTTCCTCGATGCTCCTTTCAAAGCCGGTGGCGATGAGAGTAACTTCGACGCGGTTATTTTCCATCTTAGGATCGGTGGTAGTACCCCAAGTAACGTCGGCATCCTTATCCACTGTATCTTCGATGATATTCATCGCAGATTCGATCTCAAGCAAGGAGCAATCAGGCGACATCTTAAAATGCACTAACACGCCCATAGCGCCGTGGATGGAGGTATTATCCAAAAGCGGAGATTGGATCGCACTTTTTAGCGCTTCCTCTGCCGCGCCGTCGCCCTCGCTAACGCCGATACCCATTAGCGCCAAACCGCGGTGCGTCATTACTTTTTTAACGTCGGCATAATCGACGTTGATATCGCTATCGCCGGACTCTAAGATCACGGAGATCATACCGTTTACGGCTTGAAATAGGACATTATCTACGATCTTAAAGGCGTCTTTTAGACCGGTTTTTTTATCGATGATCTTCAATAAATTTTGATTTGGGATAACGATTATGGAATCGCACTCTTTTTTAAGCTCTTCAAGACCCTCCTGCGCTAGTCGCATGCGCTTTTTACCCTCAAAACCGAAAGGGGTAGTAACGACGCCGATAGTTAGCGCTTTTTTCTCTTTCGCAGCTTTAGCGACGATAGGCGCAGCGCCCGTACCGGTACCGCCGCCTAGACCTGAGCCCACGAAAACGATGTCGGAGTAGTCTAAGCGATCCTTAAGATCATCGTAGTTCTCCTCTGCAGCCATTTTAGCAAGCGCTGGATCCATACCGCAGCCAAGGCCCTTGGTGGTGTTTTCGCCTAGTAAAATTCTAGTATTTGCGATCGATTTTTCTAACGCCTGTGCATCGGTATTAGCCACCATAAGTTCAACGTCGGTCTTGGTAAATCCTTCGCGGATCATATGATTTATCATGTTGCATCCGCCACCTCCGACGCCGATAACCTTCATCTTGGCACCGTAGATGCCCTTTCTTTCTTCCATACTATATCCTTTCACGAGTATCTCCTTAGCTTAAATTTTAAAACCAATTTTTCATAGACGACCAAATTTTATTGAAAAAATTTTGTCCGTCTTTTTTGGGAAGTTGGATATTTAGATCCTCCTTCTTAGCCGCACCGCTATCCGCTCTGACGCCCTCTTTTTCTATCGCCTTGCTGACCTCTTTTTCATAATATTCGTTCACGTTTCGCTTCGGAGCCTTATTTATAACTTCGTCTTTGTAGCGGAGTTTGCCGTTAGAGTCCATCTCGTAAGGGGTAAATTCGCCAAAGCCATACATGCAAAGTCCTAGTGCGCAAGAATTTGAAATATCATCAGCAATCTCGTGCAGACCGCCCACACTCTTTGCTCTTGCGACCCTAACGGAAGTGTTATCAAAAACTATCGCCGCTAAATCGCGCACGTCGTCTAGCTTCGCCATGCCGCCGGTGATCACGATACCTGCGCCTATGCGGTCTTTATAACCGCTTCTTTCGATCTTGTCGGCTATCATATCGAAGGTCTCTTTAACGCGAGCGAGGATGACCTGAGAGATGATCTCAAGGCTTATGATGTGGTTTTCTGACTCGCTATCTCCTAAAGCAGGCAGCTCGACTTCGCTATTGCCTTGATTAATCAGATCGTTGTAGGTGATCTTTATGTTTTCCGCATATGGAAGTGGCGTATGTAGTGCGCGCGATAGATCGTTAGTAACGTTATTGGAGCCAAACATCACAACATCGTTATAACGTAAGGAATTTCCCAGATGGATGACTATATCACATGTAGCGCCGCCCATGTCAATCAGTACGACACCTAGCTCTTTTTCGTCCTTGCTAAGCGTAGATATGGATGATGCGTAGCCTGAAAGGACGATGTTATCTACCTTTACTCCCGCCATCTCAACGGATTTTTTCAAATTTTTAATAGAGCTTTCCGGCGCGATGACGATATGCGTAGATACCTCTAGGCGCGTGCCGCTCATACCGAGGGGATCCTCGATGTGTTCCTGCTCATCAACCCTAAAATCATACGGAAGCACATGCAAGATTACGCTATCGCTAGGCACATTTGCTTGCGCTTCGGCAACCTGCATGGCACGCTTTATTTCATCCAGTCCAATCTCATTTTCCATAGTTATGACACCGCGAGATTTAACGCTTTTGGCGTATGAGCCCGAGATAGATATAATGGCTTTATCGTAGCTTCTGCCAGCTCCTTTTACAGCCGCTTTTACCGCCTGCTTTATTGAGCCCGCGGCTTGTTCTATGTTTGTTATGACGCCCTTTTTGATACCTAAAGTATCGGCTCCGCCAACGCCTAAGACCGTAAAAATGCCATCATTTTTAGCGATTATCGCGCGAATTTTAGTTGAGCCTATATCTAGACCTAAAATATACTCACTCACTGTCTTTACCTTTAAAATATCTTTCGGTTTTATAGCGCTTTTCTAGCATTTTGGTTAGATCGTCTTGCAGATTGGAATTTAATAACGCAGTTATCCTATCGGTGACGATCGCTTTTTCTTTATCTATCTCTTCGCTGCTGCCTAGGCTCTGCTGTAAAATTTTATACACTACGGCTTTATTATCAAACATCACTATCCCTTCTTTGGCAGGCTTATTAAACATATCGATAAGAAATTTATAAAATTCGTCATCGCTCAGCTTGGTATTATTTTTACTATTAAGAGATAGCGTGCCGAAATCTTCGCCTTTAAAATTTTTAAGCGCATCTTGAGCTCTTTTTTCAAGTAGCTCTTTGCGTTTCTTCGTTTCAAATTCTTTAGAAGCCAAAGACTTAGCCTCTTCAAAGCTCATCTGCCTAGGCTGCTCTACGCCGTTCAGTTTAGCAATCAGATATCCGCCTTTGTACTCGAAAGGCTTGATGACATCTCCTGGCTTTGCCACCTCAATCTCAGATATTGGAAAATTGCTAGCCGTAGCAACTATAGTTTCATTAGTATCGAGCTTGCCTTTTTTAATCTCCAGATAATCCTTTGTAGCGTCTTTTTTAACCTGATCCATTCGGTAATCTTTTAAGACGTTAGGTTTAGCCTCTGCAAAATCCAATAGTTTATCATCCAGGCTTCTATACTCGCCTCTGTGTCCTTCATAAAATTTACTTAGTTCTGTATCATTCACATCGACATTGCTAGGTGCCACAAAATATGCTCCGAGAGTATATTTTTTCTCGGTCATAAAGTGCGATTTCTCGCCTTCCCAAAATTTCTTTAGCTCGTCGTCATTAAAAGTGACGTTAGCGTCTGCGTAGATTATCTCTGCAGAAACCTTGTCCTGCATCAGCTGCGATGCTGCAAATGCTTCTACGATCTTAGGGCTAGGTGTTATTTTTAGCGCTTTGCCGAGCTTTTCTAAAGTTAGAGCCTTTTGTAGATTGCGCTCAAATTCTTTTTTAGTAAGTCCAGAATTTTTTACTACGTTGTTGTAAAGTTCCTTACTAAATACGCCATTTTCTTGGAAATTCGGCGAGCTTACTACAAACTCCGCGACATCTTTATCACTAGCCTGAACGCCTAGATCTTTAGCAAAATTTAGAAAATACGCTTCGCCGATTAGCTGATCTACTGCAATCTGATCTAGATGCATATTTTTGGCTTGTTCTTGAGTAAATTGCCCATCGCTCATAGCACTCAGCCTGTTGTATAGTTCGGAATATTTTGTGTTTAGTTCTTGATTTGTTATAGAGATCTGCCCTACTCTAGCGATTGAGCCTGCACGGTTAGCGTTCATATCATATGCGCCCCAGCCGACGAAGCCTGCGCCCACGAAGGCTATCGTGCTTATCCAGATCGTCGGTATAAGCGACTTCTTATGCTTTTGCATCCATTCTATCATCTAAATCCTTAAATAGCTAACTAAAGAAATTTTTTGTTAGTAATTATACAGATAAAACCTTATGTAAGGCTGAAAAATAGGCATTTTTGGCGAATTATAACGCGTTAGTAAATGATTTGGTATACATTAATCTTAGCTTAGCAAAAGCAGCTTTGAACTCATTTCTAAAATCGCTATTTTTTTCGCCATTTGTTGCGCGCTCCTTGCATGGGCAAAAACCCCATAGCCGCGAATTACCATTATATCGCTATTTTCATTTATCATATAGTTACAAATTTCGTACGGCGCGCGCTCGTGCCAGTCGTCGTAGTTCTTAGGATCGTAAATTTCAATGCGCCTAAATTTGCTCACCCCAAAGTAATCTCGCGGCAAAATAAAATCATGCTCCAGCGTATATGCGACGAGATATGGTGGTGTCGCGTAGGTTACGAATTTCGCCTCTTTTATATTTTTGTAGATATTTATATGTATGTCGCTATCGATGCTAGCATCCTGCCAGCGGTAGTCTTTTTTTGAAAACAGCGTTATAAAATCATCCCTATCCAGGCTATCGAAAATCGCGTCTTTTTTGTTGATCAAAAATTGATTTTCTTTAATTTTTGCTGAAATCGAGCCGTGAAAGATCCCAAAAAGCCTATCTCTAAACATCGAAAGCGAAATTTTGCGTAAAATTTCATAATAATACTCGTCCATCTCTCGCCTTTGTAAAAAATTTCGCTATTATATAGGATTAGAAATTTCAAAAGGATAAATTCAGGTGCAAGCTCCACATATTCCGGTACTTTTTTCGCAAACGATCGCAGTATTTTCGCAGCTTGAAGGCGGCTATGTTATCGACTGCACGCTAGGCTACGGAGGGCATAGCGAAGGCATTTTGACCGCTAATCCGCACCTTAAACTCATCGCTTGCGACAGAGATGCCGAAGCAATAGAATTTTCGCGCGAGAGGCTTGGTAAATTTAAAGATCGCATAGAAATTCACAAAGCAAAATTTAGCGAAATTTTAGAAATTCTGCCCGAGCAAAAGCTCCGCGCAGTTCGCGGGATATTAGCCGACATCGGCGTTTCATCTCTTCAGCTGGATAAAAACTGCCGCGGCTTTTCCACTAAAAGCGACGCGCTGGATATGCGAATGGATGCAGGCGCAGCGCTAGATGCGGCGTATGTCGTAAACAGCTACTCGCAAGCGGATCTAGCGCGCATTTTCCGCGAATATGGCGAGCTAACAAACGCTAACGCAATCGCTGCTAAAATAGCTACTGCACGGGCTAACGCACCACTAACAAGCGCCAAAGCTTTGGCAAATTTAATCGGAACGAAGCCCGTTAAAGGGCGCAGCATCAGCACGGCTACGCTAGCATTTCAGGCGATCCGCATCGAGGTAAACGACGAGCTTGGCGAGCTAAAGCACCTGCTCACGCTCATTGAGCAAAAATCGCGTGATTCAATTCTAACTAATGCAATTGTCGCTATAATCTCATTTCATTCGCTTGAAGATCGCATAGTAAAGGAGCGATTTAGGGCGTGGGAGCGCGATTGCGTCTGCCCTAGCGAGTTTATGCGCTGCGAATGCGGCGGCGGGCATTCGTTAGGTAAAATCCTAACCAAAAGCCCTATAACGGCAGATGCGCAGGAACTCGCGCAAAACTCGCGAGCAGCGAGCGCAAAGCTTAGAATTTTTTGGCTGAAATAACCGCCTTTGCTTGCTATGAATTTTAAATTTTGACGAAATTTTGTAAAATTTATAGATTTGCAGGCATTAAATTTTAAAATTTTATGGAATTTTAAAATCCAACTTACAAAAATTCGCTTTGGAATTTATGATATTTTCAGCATTATTTCAAACGCGCAATGTCTAAATTATAAAATTTAACGTTGAATTTTACACTAAATTTAATGTATAATTTTATGAGATTTAGCTGCTGCATATTTTAAAAACTAAGTGGCAGCATAGATACAAAACAGAGTGAGAGTTAAAATTTGGCGCCTAAAGCAAGCGGCGTAATGTCAAACTCGCCCTTTGCTTTAACGAAATTTAGCAAGCGAGCCGTTGATTTCATCGCTATTTTAGATGATAGGGCTTATCTTGCAAGCGATATCCTTCGCTTAGCGTTTTAAGGCGCATCGAAGACGCAGTAAAAATTTTAAGCGATTTTTCAGATTATTTGACAAAATTTTATAAATAGTCAATCTCGGTAAAGTGAGCTCGATTTTTACCTGTCAAAATGAATTTCCCAAAGAGGCGGTGCAAAAGGCGAGCAAAATTAACGCGATGCTTCTTTTGAAGCTTCTGCTGTTATACAGTATCGTGAAAAGAGCGAGCAAAATTAACAAAAATAGCCCGCTAAAGTAAAATTTTACTTTTGCTGGTCGAGATAGAATTTCACAAGTTAAGATAAAATTCCATTTACCGAGGTAAAATTGCAAAGAAAAATTTTGCTCGTAACTTTGACTTTTAAATTTTACCTTAACGGCTCATTGCTGGGTACATGCGAGCTGCGGGCTTCGAGCTGAATTTATCTTGACGCAGGCGCCTTGGCGGCGAGTAAAGATAAGATTGTGGTTTTAAATTTATGGAGATTTTAAATGAACAAATATGAATATTTTGCCGACGACGATGACGGGCACGACTTCGCAGGGACATCCGATCTAGCGGGCATAGAGCTTGCAAAAAGACGAGCTATGGAGGATCTGACGGATGAGGAGCTAGAGGATAAGCTTGCCGCGGATCTCGCCGTAAAACGAAACTACGCGGGCTCAGCGGGCGGTTACGACGATTTTACTAGCTTGGGATTCGAAAGTTCAGACTTCACAAGCACTCAAAACTATCTAAATTCCGAAAGCGGCGGAACAAAATTTAATAAAAGCAGCAAAGTAAAATTCAAAGGACGCGGCGACGCAAATCTTTCAGCCGCTCGCGGCAGCGATAATTCCAGCGAAGCGAACTACGGCGATTTTGCAGGTGCCAATTTTGTCGGCAAGGCGGATTACGCGGCGTTTGCAGATGCAAGCTTTGCAGGCACGCAAAATCAAAATTACGCGGATATGGGCGCGCATGATTATGCAAGCCTTGCCGCAGGACGCGGTTACGGCAGTTTCGCGGGCGCACAAGACGAGCTACTACGTAACTACGATGCCGAGAAAAAAAAGGAGAAAAATCTCACGCTTTATCAGCTTTTAGTCGTTTATCTGCTGATCGGATTTGCGTTTTTGCTGACGGTGCCGGCGATTTACATCCGCAACGAAATTTATTACATCAGCCGCGACATCGCCGCGCTTCGCACTAAACACGAGGTTTTGCTTGAGGAAAATCGCGCGCTTAACAACGACATCGAATATCTACGCTATAAAAATGAAATTTTAGATCCGCAAAGCGTGCAAGAAAATGGGCGCTGATGGGATTTTGCTCGCGGCGTTTGCGTTTTTTGCTGCGCTAGTGCTTGCCCTGCTGATCGCGCTCGTGCTGCAAAACCGCCGCATAAGCGATGCAAACTCCGCGCTTAGCGAGTTTTTGTGCGAGAAACTTACGGCTCAAAGTGCGAGAGCAAGTGCCGAGCTTTTTAAGCTAAATCAAAGCCTAAACGACGGCTTTAACGATAAGCTCTATTATCTTAATAGATCCCTTGGCGAGGGTTTGCAGCGCCAAAACAGCGCGCTTAGCGAAAATTTAAGCTCGCTGGATCGTGGCTTTAAGGACATAGCGGAAAATCTAGCGCGAATGAGCGAGCAAAATAAAACTTCACTGCAGGTGCGCGACGAAATCGCAAGGCTAAACTCGATTTTAGGCAACGTCAAGCTGCGTGGCAACTTCGGCGAGTACCGATTAGAGAGAATTTTATCGATGATCTATGGGCAAAACGCCGCGTTTTACGAGCTGCAAAAGCACCTACCAAACGGCAAGGTCGCAGACTGCGCGCTACATATCGCAAAAGAAAAAATTCTTTGTATCGACTCAAAATTCCCACTTCAAAGCTATGAAAAGATCATCGCCGCCTCCGCCTCAAACGACGCCGCAGCGCTTGCTAGTGCGGATAAGCAACTCGCCACTGATATGAAAAAGCACGCCGCAGATATAGCGGAAAAATACATAATACCGCCTCTTAGCACGGAGTTTGCGGTGCTATTCGTGCCGAGTGAGGCGGTTTTCGTCTACGTCTGCGAGAGGCTGCCGCAGGTGCTTGAATACTGCGCGCAAATCGGCATTTTTGCGGCATCACCCACGACGCTGCTGGCGCTTTTAGACACGATCCGAATCTTTGTAAAAGACGAGGCGCTAGCGCAAAATATCAAATCGGTAAAAGATGAAATTTACGCGCTAAAATCGGACTTTGAAACGCATGCTAAGTATGCGACGGCGCTTCAAACATACGCAGATAAGCTCGCCGCGCAAGCGGAGCTTTTAAACAAAAATGCAAAATCTCTAAAAGCCCGCTTTGAGCGTTTTGGCGAGCTGTAATGAGGCAAACCGTAGCGTACAATGCGGTGCTTCGGGTGCCTTAGCACGCCGTAACGCGGCGGAATTTCACAGGTGGGCGAGTAGCATTCAATTAAATTTACGCCACGCCTATTTTGCAGATAAAATTCCCATTTGGGGTAGATAGACAGAATTTAAAACTCAGCTTAATGGATTTGTTACGCGAGCGAGCAGAATTCAAAGGCTGTCTGACGCGCATAAAATTTGATTAACTAAATTTCATGAACGCGCGAGCAAATTCAATCCGCTTAAGCATTAAACGCACGCCCTCGTCACGATGCGGCAAGATCAATCACTACGCTTTCCGCCCAAGAAATTCAGCGCTGCTATACCGAAACAAAATTTGACGCCACATATTGCATGCGTAAATTTGCGGTCGTGGGCAAATTCTACATTTCATAGGCGGAATTCATGATTCATGAGCGGAATTTCGTATTTTGGCAAAACTTTAAAAAGTGGCTTATAGGCACTACGAATTTAAGACAATAGCGCTGCGAGCGGGATTATCCGTTTAGCGCTGAGAAATTTATGGGCGTTGCGCAGATATAATTTCATATTTTGACAAAATTTCAAAAACGATCTGCAAGCACGCAAAATTAATCTGCAATCCCGAAAGCTCATAAATTTGTATTTTACGGCGACACAAAAACCTCGCGCATTAAAGCGTAGCCAAGATAAACATCGCGCTAATACGCGGTGGTGCATTGGACGATTGGTACGAGCGTAAAGCAAAAACCGCGGTTACTTGCAAGCTTAAACCCTCGCTCCGCATAAGCAAGCCAAATAAAATTCTACGCCGAATATTTTTTGTCGCCGTTCGTAAAATTTCAACGCAATTTAGCTTGCGAAATTTTATCAGCCGCAGCAAGTGGCGTAAATTTTAAATTTAACTCGCGAAATTTTAAAGTCGTAGCATTCTGAGCGGCTAAATTATCGACAAAGGCCTTAAACTCTGCCTCTCATAAAGCTTTAGCTTTTGCATTGTAAGCTTGCATGGCTTTCTAAAATTATCGCTGGGCTACCTATTTTGTGTATTCGGTGTTTATTCGGAGTAAAATTTCAAAAACGGACGCGAATCTCAAAACATACGCCGTATTTAAAAAAATGGAAAGATTAGACGCGCAATCTTACGCGGCGGCAAGATGAAATTTTAAGTTCGACGCGGCGCCAAAACACACAAAATTTTCTTGCGAAATCGTAAAATTCTAAAATTTCTCGACAAAAATCGGAGCCATAGCACTACAAATTCGCCAAATACCTTCGCGCTAAAAACCCAAAAAATCTCGCTGCTATAGTCTCAAAAAACCGCACATCTTAAAACTCTGCGAGCAAACTGAAATTACCAAGCGCCTTAAAAACCGCATGCGCAAGCGAAAAAATTACACTGCACCTTAAAGCTACCCTAACGATCTCGTTTTACCGCTCTTATACGCCGCGAAAATCGCGCAGCAGGTCAAAACCGAGTAACAGGATTTTTGAGACCTGATTTTACGATCGATCCAAGCGCCTAGGCGCCAATTCAAATCCACTCGATGAAATTATTTATATTGAGGCTGCGAGGCTTTGGCAGACACATAAACGGATATAACAACCAAATCCACGCGACGGAATTTTTAGTGCGACTTTACACCAATCCGATTAATAAATCGTTCATCGTCCGCCTCGCAGCTAAATTTTGGGTATTGCTTTGCTACTTTAAATCATCAATTCAAATCTGCACGGCAGAATTTTTGAGCAAAATTTCACGACTTTGCGTCAATCCAATTAATAAATTGCGCGTTCCTTAGCCAATGCGCGAGTATGTGACGCCGTTATACGATTACAGCAAATTTGGCGTGCTAAGCTAAATGCGGGCACAAATAAGCACCGCCGATATACGCCGTGCCGCGACTTCGTATCGCTAGAGCCAAGCGTACGCAATAAATTTTAGACGCTTTCTGCTTCGCGTAAAATTTTCAATAGTTTTTAGAGATTTTATAAAATTTTGAGCGCTTTGCGCCGCTGCCCGCAGCCATGCTTATACCAAATCACGCTCAGTCTGCGCAATTTATTTATCGGTCGCACAATTTTTATTGTAGTAGGCGATGGTGCGCTCGTACTCGTCGTAAGTCTGTATATAATCATTGGCGACGCTTGGGTTTGCATATCGATTCTCGACCGCCAAGAGCTCCGCTTCAAGCTCTTTGTAGTGCTCATAAACCTCCGCACAGGCGCGATCATGAGCGTCGCCTTGCAAGATTACTGACTTATCAGGACCTGCACTCGCGCAGCCTCCGAACCCTAAAACGACGGCGCAAAGCGTACCGCATAAAATTAAGCTTTTCAAAATTTTTTCCTTATTCCAAGTAAATAAATTCGGCGTAAAAAGAGGTGTGGTTATAAGCCGAGTTCCGTTACAGCGGTCATTTATCTAGACCGATTTTTGCAAATCGGTTCGAGCGAACGGTTCGAATATAAGACGAAACCACCCGTTCTTGCTGCAGGTTGGGTTTGCATTGCCGCTCGTGTCTCCACGCGCGCGGTGGGCTCTTACCCCGCCCTTTCACCCTTACCGCTTGCGCGGCGGTTTGCTTTCTGTTGTACTTTCCCTAGGGTTGCCCCCGGCGTCCGTTAGACGCAACCTTGTCTTATCGCAGCTCGGACTTTCCTCTCCTTGCGGAGCGACCGCACGCCACACCCGAGCGCAATTATAGCTTTTTTGGCTTAAATTTCACGGCTTGCGGAATTTAAGGGGCGGAATTTTGCGGTTAACGGAATTTTACGGCGTGAGCGCGGAATTTCAGCGCCTAATCTGCGCCGCTGCGAAATTTCGGTGCGGCAAAACAGATCGTCGCGAAATAGAATTTTATAAAATTTTATCTGCGACCAAGTAGCATAAATTTTAAATTTTGAAATTCTATAGCTTAGACAAAACATCGCGCCTGCTGCGATGAAATTTCACGAAATTTCATAAAATTTCATCTGCCGCGCAAATTTAAATCCACGCAGTCGGTTTTAATATTTCGCAAAATTCCGCGCGGCGCGGCGCGGTTTGACGTGGGGCGCGGCGACGTAGCGCAAGTGCGGCGTGAACCCCACTCTGCGGCGCCGTTTGACGCGGCATGAGCCCTACTCTGCGGCGTAATGCGGCTCAATCCTCGTTTGTCGCGGCGCCCTTGAATATATCTCGGTGCAAAATTTCTTCCAAAACGACCGTCGCGTAAGAGCCTTTCGGCAGATAAAAACTGAAGCTAAAATGCGCATTTTGCGCATCGTAGGCGTGCTGCACGCGCTCCATAAAGCTCCACGCAAACCTGCGCGAGCCGTTCATCTGTGCCTCAAACTCGCGAGTAGGCGCAAAAATTTCATCTTCAAATCTCCCGCCAAGCCCGATAGCTCGCAGCTTAGCTCGCCCGACGATAAGGCCTGCACTCGTGATTTCTCGCCTCGCAAACCGCTCGCACTCCGCGCCAAGATCGTCGCAGCTAAAAAACGCGCCGTGCGGAAAATGTCCTAAAATCTCGCCCCTTAAAAGCTTGAAAAACTGCGGCTGAGCCGCGATCTCGCGCGCCTCCTCCTTGCTTAGTCCATAAATTTTAGCAAACTCGCCAAGGCTAAATTCCGCCGCAAATTTTGAAATTTCGACCCGTTTGCTAAGCCAGCGATTAAAAAGCTCGCTCTGATAGGCGCTGATTAGAAAGTCGCGCATTTTGGGGTTTTTAAGCCGCCTCTGTCCGCGCAGCACCTCCTCGCCCTGCGCCGCGTTGTCGCCAAACTTTCCGAAACGCTGATAGCCGAAGTAGTTCGCAAAGCCCTCGCGCCCTAGCGTATCTAGCGCGGCTGCGAGCTTGACGGCGTCGGGCGGCAGGACCTTTTTTAGGCGGATGAAAAAGTCGTTGCCCTTTAGATGGCCGATTTTAAGCTTATTTTTGTGCCTTTGCACGCTTAAAATTTTAAGGCTTTCGTGCGAAAATCCGCCCAGCGCGGGCTCAAATTTAGCAGGCATACTAACGTGCTGCGTCGTAAGACCTTGCTTATCTTTAAGCCCCGCGTAGCCGAACTCGCGCATCTTAGCGCCCGTATGCTCGCTTAAAATCCGCAGCGCCTCATGCGTGCTGATGCCTTTTTTTTGCAGCAGCAAAATGCAGTGCTCGCCATCATTGCTAGGCTCGTAAAGCGGCACTTCGCGCACGACGAAATCGCTGGAGTTTTTACTAAAATGCGCATTTATCGGCGCGTGATTTAGGGTGTATAAATTTTTCATAGCCCGCCTTTGCGTTAATCTAAGGCGCAATTTTATAAAATTGAGCCTAAAAAACTCATTATTAAGGCAAATTCTAGTATCATTCGCCATAAAAAAAGGATGAAAAATGCTAATCAAGCTCTTTCGCTTCGATCCTCGCTGCGACGTCGCAAGCTACTTCAAGCCCTATGTTTATGAAAGCGCGCCCTTTGCCGATCTTGCGGCGCTGCTTGACGACATTTCCGCGCACGATCCCTATTTCAGCGCGCAGGAGGTGGAATTTGTAAAAATCGGCGGCACCGCGGTGAGCGTAAAAGAGCCGCTAGATACGCTACTAGCGCACTTTGGAAGCGAGCTAATCATCTCGCCTCTTAGCGAAAAAGAGGCGATTAAAGATCTGCGCTGCGAGCCGAGGGCGTTTTTGGATAAATTTAAAGCCTTTGAGAACATCGCGGACGCTGCTGATTTCGAGTTTTACAAAAGCCTCGCGCCATATTTTTACTCGACGAAAATCCCCGCATGCTCGCAGGAGTTTTTGGGCAACAGCGCCTTTATCTTCGCGCACCGCCTGATGCAGACGCACCCGAGCGAGCGTATGAGGATTTTGGAGATCATCGAGCCGCAGATGGCGTATTTTACGAAGTGCGACGCCGTGGGGATGGAGTTTGACGACCGCGCGGCATACAGGGCGTTTTGCGACATTTTAAAATACGAGCCAGCGCAGAGCAATAAAATTTTAAGCGCGCAGAGCATGGCGGAATTTGACGCGGCGGGCGCGAAGCACAATTTTAGCGGCTTTAACGTCGCCGTGTGGTACGACGAGGCTGCGGAGGAGCTGGCTAGCAGGCTGGGCGCGCAGATCGTGTACTTTGGCTGCGAAGGCGCGCCGCTTGGAGCGCAGATATACGAGCGCGAACAGGAGTGCGCGCTGCGGCTGGGGGGCGAAATTTTATTTGACGCGTTTGACAGCGGAAGCGACTTTTTGCTCCTGAATTCCAAGCTCGCGCTTGATTTTTTAGACGGCAGAAGCGATGAAGCTCAAAGGCTTTTCGGCAGAGATCTCGCGGGCTTTTATCTAATTGCGACGGATGAGCTCATCGCTCTAGCTCGCGGCGAGAGGCCCGACTTTTCGGCACGCAAGCTAAAACCGACGCTGATTTAAGCGGACGGGGTTTTAAAATTTCAAAATTTTATCTATTTGGTTGCTTTTGGAATTTCACTACTTTAGCCGCCTTACTGTCCATAATTTTTTAAAAAATTATCCGCAAAATCGTGCTTACGATAAGCCCGAAAATGCCTAAATATACGCTAAGCCCCTTTTTAAAACAAAATTCCGACCAAAATTCTAATACACGCAAGCATTCTCAATCGTGCAAAAATGTTACAATCTGGTGTTCTTTTGGTAGAAATTTTCTACCGCCAATTCCACGACTACCATATTCTTTTAAAGCCTCATTAAGCACCTTATAGAGCTCATCTAACGAAATTCCGTCAAGACTAGAATTTATATTTTCCAGCTTATATTTAATAAAAAACGGATTATCGACTAGCATTTTACTTGTGGTTTCGTCATAGACCCGTCTAATGTCAAGCTCGATTTCTCTACCTTTATAATAAAGCAACCAAATCATCTCTCCGGTATATCCGTCTCTTGGATCAGGCAGATGCGGGCTACAAACAAAGATAAGCCAAATATCTCTTTGCCTGTCGATGACCCAGTCCAACCACTTTATTTCATCAGGCTCCTGTGGATCATAATGATATTTTGCCAAGCACTGATCTACACGATTTATAATATCATATTTCTTAATATCCTCTTTAGAAATATATTCCGCTACAAACGCCACCTTATCCCCTTTGCTTTAAATTTTTGATATGAAAGTTACTTGAATATTTTCTTTAGGGATAAAATACGTTATAATGTCTCCTCCCTTAAACTCATTTAAAATTTCTTTTAAAATATCTACAATCTCTTGTTTTGGTATATCCCCGATATCGCTTCTTATAGATTCCAGTTCATATATTAGTATAAACGGATTATCCGTATCTTTTTTACCGGTATATTCATTATGTATATTCCTCAGATCGATCTCTATATCTTTGCCTCTATAATGCAAAAGCCATATCACTTCTCCGCTAAATTCCATATCTCTCGGATCTCCGATAGTGATACTGCGCACAGGAAAAAGCCAAATACCTCTTTCTCGATCTATGCACCAATCTCTCGAATTTAAATCTACCCAATCAAGCTCACCCTGATAATACTTATTGCATATCTCATTGCACGGTTTTAGCAAATCGTATTTCTCGACATCCTCTTTTGAAATTTCCTCTGTAACAAACGCCATTCTCTCCTCCTTAAGAAATTTAAAATTTTAGACCGCTTGCGGGTTGCCGCCGCCTTTGCTTTTACGACAAATCGTTTAGCCCTTTGCCGAGCGAATGGCTAAATGTACGCTAAAATCTATCTTACCGCGCCGCGTAAATTTTAAAATTTCGCTTTTATGTAGGCGCTGTTTTCTTGCCTATCTCTTGCCGATAACTCGTCGCCTGCTGCTTAGATGAAATTTTAAAATTCCACTACCTGAGCGCACGGATAAAATTTTAAAATTTCGTCGTCTGCGTGCACGAATAAAATTTTAAAATTCCACGCTGCATAACACGAGCGGATGAAATTTTATAAAATTTTACCGCCACAAACCAAAGCGCAAATAAACGCGCTAGCGCACAGAAATCGCGCGAATTAACAAAAGTCGCGTTTGAATTTCATCGGTAAATTTATGAATTCCGCCTATGCTTCGGAGGTTTCGTTTTCGTCGATTACGGCTTGCATCGTATCTCTGGCGTGCTGTAGCCAATCTTTATCGCTCGTGTCGAGCAGGTCTAGGTAGATGATTTTGACGTGTCCGCTGTGGACGGTGAAATCGTGAGAGTTTGCGATGTGCTGCGTGCCGATGAGTACCACGGGCTGGACGCGCAGACCGAGCTTGCTAACGATCGCTTTGGCGCCGCTTTGGAATTGCAAAAGCTGCGTGCCGCGATGCCTAGTGCCCTCGGGAAACATCGTGATGACGCGCCCTTCGCTCACGCGCTGCTGCACTTCGTGCACGATCCGCACCAGATCGCGCGGATTGGAGCGATCGACTTGGATCATCTTCGGAAGAGTGATGATTTTACCGATGATAGGGATGTCTGCAATCTCCTTTTTAGCGATCCAGCAGATATCGGCGGGATGAGTCTCTTCAAGCACGACGATATCCATTATGCTTTGGTGGTTGGCGATTACTAGCTGCGCGCGCGGATCGGGGGTACCTATGATCTCGATATCATATCCGACGCCATAGCGCTGAAAGCGCCCCCAAATGCGGCGGAAGCGGCGATGAGAGGAGTTTTTCACCGCCATAGCGATCACGACGCAAACGACGGTAAAAATAAACCAAATCGCGTAAAATAACGCTCTAATCCTTGCTAAGCTCATCTTTTTTAACCCAACCGATCTTATTGCCGCCCAGCATGATTTTATAAAATTCCTTATTCGTACCCAAAATTTCGACCTTTTCGGGATTTTTAGTCACGTAAAACACGGTGGAGCTTTGCATAGGCAAAATTCTAACCGGGGAATTTTGCGCGATACTGCCCGTGCCGTAAGGTCTTTGTGCGTAGAAATTTACCGCTAAAATCAGTATCGCGAAAATAAGAGGCGTGATATTTTTGCTAAGTAGAAACATCACCAAAAGCACGGCAGCTAGTGTGTAGATCGCGATCTGTTTGTAGGCTTCGAACTTGCTCTCTTTCGGATTTAGCCCAATCTGCGTGCTAAGATCCTCAGCGCGCGGATTGAGCTCAAGCCCGAAATTTTCAAATTTTTTAGTATTAAGATTGAAATAGCTGAAGTCTAAATTTGTGATATTTTTATCCACGACGGCGAAATAATATCCACTCTGACTTGCGTATGTGCCGCGTACGGAATCCACACCCTGCTTGATAATGGCTGGATTATCGATACTAAAAGCGCTGATTGCGCCGTTTCGGATACCAAGATCAAGCGTGAGTAAATTCGATGCGTCGTCAAATTTGGTAGTTTTGTAGTTTTTAAGTTTCAGCTCGTCAGCTACGATATGCGAAAAATTAGGCTTCGTGTCAAGCTTCATAAATTCCGGATTATCAGGTTTGATAGAGCTTTTTTCAAAAAATTCTCCGTTACGCTGCAAGGTCAAAACGAGCTCATTGATCTTGTCGCTCTTATCGCTTGCCGCAAACCACAGCGTCGTCTCAAACATCTCGTCACCCTCAATCCACGTAAGATTGTCGGCATTAAGCCACTTCATACCATTGGTGCGGCTGATCTCCAGCTTTGGCTTAACGGTGATTTTCTGCCCCAAATATACGGCGAAATCGATCTTAAAAATTTGATTGCAATACACCTTCCTAGGCATCCCGCTGGCTTTTAGCGTAAGCTCCTTAGGCTTAATGTCCTGATAGACCTTATCATCAGATACATCAAGATCGACTTCGTTAGTAGGCGCCAAAGCTTTGAGATCGTCGATGCTTAGATTATCCATCGACATAACCTCTTTTTTATTATACTTCAGCATTACCTTGGAATTATCGCGCGTCTGCGGCTCGTCGGGCTTATCCTCAGCTTTTTTCGGCGCGTATTTACTTAGATCATCAAGCGAATCGATCTCAATCTCCGGCGCAGCAAACGCAAGCGTGCAGACACCTAAAATAGTAAGAATTTTTTTTAGCAAATTAAGCCTTTTAGCATTTTCTCTCCGTCCGTGCCGCCCAAAATAGGCTCTATCGCGCGCTCAGGATGCGGCATCAGGCCGAAAATCTTTTTGTTTTTATCGCAAATCCCGGCAATTGCGTCCACTGAGCCATTCGGATTTAGATCCGCGCCATTTTCGTCGCAATATTTTAACAGCACGCAGTCCTCGTCGTATAGCGACTTTAGCGTATCCGCAGGCGCATAGTAGTTGCCCTCGCCATGCGCAATCGGGATATTTAAAATTTCGCCCTTATCGCAACAGTGCAGAAATTTATTATCGTTTGAAACGACGCGCAAATTGTGAAATTTTGATATAAAGCTTAAATTTATATTTTTATTCATCGCGCCTGCGAGCAAGCCTAGCTCCAAAAGCATTTGAAAGCCATTACAGATGCCTAGGATATAGCCGCCGCGCGCAGCATGAGCGAGAACCGCCTTCATCACCGGGCTAAATTTGGCAATAGCAGCCGTCCGCAGATAATCTCCGTGGCTAAAGCCACCGGGAAGCACGATCAGATCGGCGTTTATGTCGGTTTCTTTATGCCAGATTATCTGCGTTTCACAACCGAGCTTATCAAAGGCGTATTTGCTGTCGCGCTCGCAGTTGGTGCCGGGGAAATTGACGATCGCTACCTTCATATCACGATCTCGTAGTCTTCGATGACGGTGTTTGCCAAAATTTCATCGCACATTCTAGCGACGTCGGCGTAAATTTTATCCCTATCCTCGCCATCTAGCTCAAGGACAATCTGTTTGGCTACGCGCACATCTCGCACGCCGCTAAATCCAAGCGAAGCAAGGGCGTGCAAAACCGCCTTGCCCTGCGGATCGAGCACGCCCTGCTTAAGCCTTACGTTTACGATCACCTTCATCGCTTATCCTAAAATTCTACGCAAGACCTCTTCGTAGGCCACTTTTACGCTACCGAGATCCTGTCTAAATACGTCCTTATCGAGCTTTTTGTCGGTCTGTTTATCCCAAAAGCGGCAGCTATCGGGGCTGATCTCATCTGCAAGCAGGATATTGCCGTCCTTATCTCTGCCAAGCTCGATTTTGAAATCCACGAGCTTTAAATTCCGCTCGTCGAAAAATTTAATCAAAATTTCATTGATCTTGCGCGCGATCTTTTTGAGCTCGTCAAGCTCGCTTTGGCTCTTTACGGCGCCAAGCAGCAAGCAATGCTCGTCATTTAGGATCGGATCGCCCAACTCATCGTCTTTATAGCAAAACTCCACCAGTGTAAACGGAAGCTTCGTGCCCTCTTTGATGCCTAGGCGCTTTGTAAGCGAGCCGGTGGCGATATTGCGAGCGATGATCTCAAGAGGGAAAATCTTGCATTTTTTTACGAGCTGCTCGGTCGGACTGATCGTCTCAACAAGCGCGGTGGCGATGCCGTGCTTTTTAAGCAGATCAAAAATCAGCGTCGAAATTTTACAATTCAGCGCGCCTTTGCCGCTCTCTTCGGCTTTTTTGACGCCGTTAAACGCCGTAAGCGAATCTTTAAATTCCGAGATTAAAAGGTCGTCACTTTCGTTAACCGACCACATCTTTTTACCCTTGCCTTCGTAGATAAGCTCTTTTTTGGTAGCTTGCATCACACTCTCCTTACTTGATGTTTAGAATTTTTATCGCGTCTATTGCGGTTTTTAACTGGATATCGTTATTAATCTGCTCTTTGGTGATGAAATTTTTCTCATCTTTTTTCTGCTCGTCTTTTTTCTTGGTCTCGACCTTGGCTAGCTCGCCTTGCAAATGCTTTTTGAGATCGGCTTCTTTTAGCGAGAATTCATCCTCGTCGCGGCTCGGCACCTTGCCCGGCACCACTATGAGATCAGGCGTCACGCCCACCGCTTGGATAGTGCGACCACTTGATAGATAGTATCGCGCTATGGTAAGCCGCAGAGCCTCTTTATCCTCGATCGGCAGGATCACCTGCACGCTTCCCTTGCCAAAAGTTTTTTCACCAACTAACACGGCGCGCTTTAGATCTTGAAGTGATCCGCTTACGATCTCGCTCGCGCTTGCGCTACCGCCATTAACCAAAACCACAAGCGGTAAATCGGTGATCTTCTTTTTAGGATCGGCGTTATGCGCCTCGGTCTCGTTTTTCGCGCGCCCTTTCTGCGAGACGATAAGACCTTTGCTTACGAATAAATTTACAAGCCCGATCGCCTGATCTAAAAGCCCGCCCGGATTGTTTCGCAGATCCAAAATAATACCCTTGGCGTCTCTATGCTCTTTTATAAATTTGCTCGCGTCCGGAACTACGTGCTGATCGAAATTCGTAACGCGCAGATATAAAATTTTATCATCCTCGATCATCTTGGCATAGACCGATTCCACTTTGATTATGTCGCGGATAATCTCGACGTCGAAAGGCTTGCTAACACCTTTGCGCACGATCGTTAGAGTGATTTTAGTTTTCGGCTTACCGCGCATTTTTGAGACCGCATCGTCGATCGTGATGCCGAAGGTCGCGTTGCCGTCGATACGCAAGATCACATCGTTAGCCTGAATGCCCTTTTTATCCGCCGGCGTGCCCTCGATAGGCGAGATGACGGTCAGAGCGCCGTCTTTCATACCCACTTGAATTCCAAGCCCGCCAAACTCGCCCTCGGTCTGGACTTTCGTGTCGTTAAACGCCTTTTCGTCCATGTAGCTTGAGTGCGCGTCGAGGTTATTCATAAGCCCCGAGATCGTCTTGTCCACAAGCTCCGAGAATGTCATCTCATCGACATAATTGTTTTCGACGATCGCAAGTGTTTTAGTAAGCTTGGCTAGCGCCTCCAGACGCGTTTTTTCGCTGTCTGGCTTTTTAGTCGCGTTGACCTCTCTGGCTTGTAAATTTCCGGTAAAAAAACTAACGCCTAAAAATAAAGAGAAAATAAATCCCAAGCCGAAGAAGAGGTGTTTTTGTCGCAAAGTTTATCCTTGAAAGTAAAATGTAGCGAATTTTATATAAAATTGGCTAAAAATAAGGTAAATTTTATACGAAATTTGCGCGTTTACGGATAAATTTAAGCCGAAAATTTTAAAATCTCACTAAAAAACCTTGACATAAAGACACTAAAGTTATATAATGCAATCAAATTCAACTTTAGGAGAAAATTTATGAACGAAACTATTGAAATTTTAACCGATAAAATGCGCTCTTTGCTCGAAAGTAGCGTTTCTTTGGCGATCCATTCCAAAAATAGCGAAGTGGGCGTATTGCACATGCTTTGGGCTTTGGTAGCCGACAGCGGCTCTGTGCTAAATCAAATTTTTAATAAATTTAGTATTGAAAAGACCGCGGTCGAGCTTGAGATCAAAAGCGAAATTTCAAATTTGCCTACGAGCTCAAACGTCACGAAGGAAAACGTGCGAATCTCGCGCGAGCTGATGAACTCACTAGAGGTCGCAAAAGGGCTGATGACGAGCTCGGGCGATAAATTTATCGCCGTAGATACCTGGCTGATCGCAAATTTAAACGCAGATCCGCTAAAGAAAATTCTGTCTAAATTTGCAGATCTTGGCGAGATCAAAAAGGAGCTAGAGGCGCTTCGCGGCGGCAAAAGTATCGATTCGCAAACCGCTGATGAGACGCTTGAGGCGCTTAGCAAATTCGGCGTCGATCTCACCGCCAAGGCAATCGCGGGCGAGCTCGATCCGGTCATCGGCCGCGACGAGGTGATCTCGCGAATGATGCAAATTTTAATCCGCAAGACGAAAAACAACCCGATCCTGCTCGGCGAGCCGGGCGTGGGAAAAACCGCGGTCGTCGAGGGTCTTGCACAGCTAATCGCCAAAAAAGAGGTTCCGCTCAGCCTGCAAAACAAACGCGTCATCGCGCTTGATATGAGTGCGCTGATCGCGGGCGCGAAGTACCGCGGCGAGTTTGAAGATAGGCTCAAAGCCGTCATAAACGAGGTCGTAAAAGCCGCAAACGTCGTGCTTTTCATCGATGAAATTCACACCATCGTAGGCGCGGGCGCAAGCGAAGGCTCTATGGATGCCGCCAATATCCTAAAGCCCGCCCTTGCGCGCGGCGAGCTGCACGCTATCGGCGCTACGACGCTGAAAGAATATCGAAAGTATTTTGAAAAAGACGCCGCGCTTCAGCGCCGCTTCCAGCCCGTAACGGTCGCGGAACCTAGCGTAAGCGAAGCTACGGCGATCCTACGCGGCATAAAGGAGCGGCTAGAGGTGCATCACAACGTCACCATCACCGATAGCGCGCTTGTGGCGGCCGCAAGGCTAAGCGACCGCTATATCAGCGATAGGTTCTTGCCTGATAAAGCGATCGATCTCATTGACGAAGCGGCGGCGGAGCTTAAAATGCAGATCGAAAGCGAGCCAAACGAGCTTGCCAAGGCCAAGCGCGACATCCTTACGCTTCAGGTCGAAAAGGAAGCCCTTAAGATGGAGGATGACGGCAAAAATGACGAGCGGCTCGCGCAGATCGACAAAGAGATCGAAAATTTAACCGAGCAGAAAAACGCGCTTCAGGCTAAATTTGAAAACGAAAAGTCCGTATTCGGCGGTATCAGCGAGGAGAAAAAAGCGATCGACAGCCTCAAAAACGAAGCGAGCCTAGCAAGACGCAACGGCGATCTTAGCAAGGCCGCCGAGATCGAATACGGCAAGATCCCCGCCGCGCAGGCAAAGGTCAAGGAGCTTGAGGCGAAGTGGGACGCGATGAAAGAAAACGGCGTGCTTTTGCGAAACCGCGTGGACGAGGAGAGCGTGGCTGAAATTTTAAGCAAATGGACGGGCATCTCGGTAAGCAAAATGCTCTCCTCCGAAAAGGAGAAATTCCTTCACATCGAGGAGCATCTAAAAGAGAGCGTCGTGGGGCAGGATGAGGCGCTGCACGCCATCGCTCGCGCCGTCAAGCGCAACAAAGCCGGTCTCGTGAACGAAAACCGCCCGATCGGAAGCTTTTTGTTTTTAGGCCCTACCGGCGTCGGCAAGACCGAGAGCGCGAAGAGTTTAGCGAGGTTTTTATTCGACGACGAGCGGGCGATGATCCGCTTTGATATGAGCGAGTATATGGAAAAACACAGCGTCAGCCGCTTGCTCGGCGCGCCTCCTGGATACGTGGGCTACGATGAGGGCGGGCAGCTTACCGAAGCGGTGCGCAGAAAGCCCTACTCCGTGCTGCTTTTTGATGAGATCGAAAAGGCGCACAAGGACGTTTTTAATATCCTGCTTGGAATTTTAGACGACGGGCGCGCGACCGATAACAAGGGCGTTACGGTCGATTTCAAAAACACGATCATCATCCTAACGAGCAATATCGGTTCAGCCAGGATTATGGAGCTTGACGCCAAAAATGCAGGCAAGCCGCGCGAAGTCGCGCTTGCCGAGCGAGAGGAGGCGATAAAGGGCGAGCTGAAGAATTATTTCAAGCCAGAATTTATCAACCGCCTGGACGACATCGTGATCTTCAACGCCCTAAGCGAGGACAATCTCATCAAAATCGTGGGCATTATGTTTAAGAGCCTGCAAAAAACGCTCGCAAACCGCGGCATTAGCGCGAGCTTGAGCGAAGATGCCAAAAAGCTCATCGCCTCGGCGGGCTTTGATATCGAATACGGCGCGAGGCCGCTGCGCAGGGCGCTCTACGACTTAGTGGAAGATAAGATCGCCGATATGATCCTAAGCGACGAGATCAAAACGGGCGATCGGATCGAAATCGGCGCGCGTGACGGCGAGATCGAGATAAAGAGGGTGAAGTAAAATTTAGCGGAATTTATCCTGTGGGGTAAATTCCGCGCTTCGGTGGAGTAAATTTGGCGAGGTAAATCTCACCGTCTTAGCTAGGTAAATTTGGTGGGTAATCTTTCCCATAGGAATTGAAACTTTTTCAGCTCCGAGTGAGACTGGAAAAAGCTCGTGAGTAGAATTCCATCCCTTTGGGAATTAAAACAGTCCGTATATGATGAAGCGGAGGGGCTCGGTGAAAGTAGAATTCGATCCCGTTGGGAATTGAAACACGGATACCGACATTTCATTCCAGCTCTTTTCGGTAGAATTCCATCCCGTTGGGAATTGAAACTCCGTTTTTCGCTCATCAATCCGTCGTATTTGAGCGTAGAATTCCATACCGTTGGGAATTGAAACCTGGAATAAGAGCCTACGACTTTCGTTCCTTGCGGGGTAGAATTTCATCCGGTTGGGAATTGAAACGCCCCACACCAGTAAAATATTCATACTCGCGTAAAAGTAGAATTCCATCCCGTTAGGAATTGAAACAGAAATGGGCGTAAGGCTCAATCTTTTCGGCTTTGCGTAGAATTCCATCCCGTTAGAAATTGAAATGCTGTATTTGAGATTTCATATTTTTCTCCTATAGGAGCATTTAATAGAATTTACCGAGCCGAATTCTGCCTGATAAAATTTTTACCAAATTAAATTCCGGCTTAGATTTTAAAATTTATCGAGTAGGGTTCCGTATCCCAGAGCTTAGAATTTTAAATTTAAGAAGCAGCGACTTCAAGCTGCGTGATTCAAAACACGAGGATTTTAGATTATAAAATTTAAAAAGATAGATAGGGTTAGAATTTTAAAATTCGAAGTCGATGATTGAAATTCCAAACTTCGAAATTTAAAATTTTAAATCTGAAGCGGAGGCAAATTTTAAGATCATCAAAATTTGCCCCTTTTAAATTTACATATCTCGAGCTCTATTCATAAAATTTTACGTATAAATTTACGTAAAATTTTGTCAAAAAAAGATGATCCCATAAACTTATCCACATTAAATTTTATCTCTTCTTTTTAGAATAAAAACCGCCACGGACGCAATTATTAGCGATGATAAAGCGCTTATAATCATTATGCTAAAATTAAAATTTGAGCGATCAAACAGATGACCTAACCAGGTCAAATCAGCTCTTGTTAGGATTATCACAACTAGCGAATAAGCATAAAATAAACTTATAAAAAATGCAGATGCGGCGGATATTTTATCCAGCAGAATAAAAGCCTTTATTTTGGAAAATGCAAAGCAGCAGATGATTAGAGGCAAAATTACCGTCGCGCAAAATAGATACAATACCATAGCGCCGAAAATATCGCTTTCGCTATCGCTCGCTTCTTCGTGCCACGTTAGTTCAAAAGCTTTCATAACAATAGAAAACGGATTCGCGATATCGTAACCGCTATACTCCGTTAAAAAAACCGCATCTATGCTGGCAAATATAACGCCCAGGCAGTCTATAGTAAAAAAGAGTAAGGCGATCCAGAATAAAATCCTTACCCCTTTTAGCTCAAAACATTTTTTAATAAACTCTTTTATCACCCTAGCCCCTAATTTATAGCTTTTAAGATCAATTCGGCTTTTATATCGCGTTTCATTTCGGCACTTTTTAAAACTCTTTGTCGTAATCTATCATCAAATTTAAGCCTCAGCTACGCTAAATTTTAAAATTTACCGAGCTGAATTCTGATCGGATAAAAAACTATTTATCCTTTTCTTGCATCTATCAGCGTGACTTTATAATTCTCACCTTGCTTATTGTTATAGCGCCATTTTTTATCCTTTATATTTAATCGTGCAGAAAAGTTACGACTTCGTGTTCTTTTGGTAAATTTTCTCTACCATCAATACCGCGATTACCATATTCCGTTAGAGCTTCCTTTAAAATTTTATAAAGCTCGTCCAATGAAATTCCGTCAATACTAGAATTTATATTTTCTAGCTTATATTTGATAAAAAACGGATTATCGACTAGCATTTTACTTGTGGTTTCGTCATAGACCCGTCTAATGTCAAGCTCGATTTCTCTACCTTTATAATAAAGCAACCAAATCATCTCTCCGGTATATCCGTCTCTTGGATCAGGCAGATGCGGGCTACAAACAAAGATAAGCCAAATATCTCTTTGCCTGTCGATGACCCAGTCCAACCACTTTATTTCATCAGGCTCCTGTGGATCATAATGATATTTTGCCAAGCACTGATCTACACGATTTATAATATCATATTTCTTCAAGTCCTCTTTAGAAATATATTCCGCTACAAACGCCATTCTCTACTCCTTAAAATTTAATTCTCGGATTATACCGCGATATGTTTATATCCGTCTATGCACTAATATATAATGTATTTAAAATTTAAAACTGCTTTGATCTACTCAATTTTAAGGTCTTTTGCCGCTCTAAATTTTAAAATTTCAAGTCCGCAAAGGACGGGTAAAATTCTAAATTTCAAAGTTTCCACACTGCTTTAAATTTTAAAATTTAAAGCAGGTAAAGCATGGGTTGTATGAAATTTTAAAATCCCAAATCCTAAAGACAAGATAAATTCTACACTTCTAGCTTGCACGAAATTTTAAAATTTCAGACTTATGGGACTAGATAAGGTTCCAAATTTTAAACCCGCAAAGGCTTGCTAAATTTTAAAATTTCGAGCAAGCGAAGGACGAGCGGAATTCTAAAATTCTAAAATTCCATCCTACTTCGTCTTCTTTGCGCTGTCTTTGATAGTCGTTGCGTTGGCGTCGATATAGCCCATCTGGGCGAGTTTCTCGTAGATTTGCATTATCACGGGGCCCGCCGCGCTTCCGCCGCCGCCGCCGTGTTCTACGAGCACGGTTACGGCGTATTGCGGCTTGTCGTACGGCCCGAAGCTAGTCATCCAGGCGTGCGAGCGGTGGAAGTAGTCCATATCGACCTCTTTCATTCGCTTTTTGGCGGTCTGCGAGATGCCTACTACCTGCGCGGTGCCCGTCTTGACCGCTAGAGGCACTACTGCGGTATGGATGAGCTTGTAGGCGGTGCCTCCGTCGGGGTTGTTGCCGACTTCATACATCCCGCGCCGCACGAGGGGCAGCTGCGCCTTTTCTTTCGGCGTGAAAAGCTCAGTAGGGGCAAATTCTACCGGCTTGCCGTCGATGCTTTTTAAAAAATGCGGCGTGATAGCCTTGCCCGAGGCGATCTGCGCGGTGTTTTTCGCCACCTGCATAGGGGTTACGAGCACGTCGCCTTGACCGATCGAGGCATTGACCGTCTCACCCTGATACCACGCGCGCTTAAATTTCTGCATTTTCCATGCTTTATTAGGCATCGTGCCTACAAACTCATTGGGCAGATCGACGCCTGTTTTACTACCAAATCCCAGACGCTGTAGATACGCGGACATATAGTCGATCCCCACTAGCAGTGAGCCTTCGTAAAAATACACGTCGCAGCTGCCTTTAATCGCCTCTACTAGGCTCACGCGGCCGTGACCCCAGCTCTTCCAGCAGCGGAATTTTCGCCCCCCTAGCTCTATCGCGCCACTGCAAAACACGCTCCAGTTCTCGTTGATCTTGCCGCTGTTTAAAAAGCTCATCCCCACTGCCATCTTGATGACCGAGCCCGGCGGATAGAGGCCGTTTACGAGCTTATTCGTAAACGGATGGCGCGGATCTTTTATCAGCTCATCCCACTGCGTCTGCGAAATTCCACCCACGAAGGTGTTCAGATCGTACTCGGGGAAGCTGCCCGCCGCGATGATAGCGCCGTCGCGCAGATCCATCACGATCGCTACGCCGTCCTTGTCTTTAAAAATTTCCTCGAGGTATTTTTGCAGCTCAAGATCGATGGTAAGCGAAATTTCACTGCTGCTGGGCTCTTGCATCGAGATCTCCTCTACGACCTGATTTAGCGCCGTAACCTTCGTCTTGCGCTCGCCCTTGCTGCCCTGCAAAAGCTCGTTATAATACCCCTCGACGCCGCTTCTGCCGTTGTATCCGGTAAGCGCGCTTAGGGGGTTACTTTGGATATCCTTTTTATTGGCGCGGCCGACGTAGCCGATGATGTGCGAAGCAAGCGCGCCGTAAGGGTAGAAGCGCTGCGAAGCGGGCGAAATTTTGATATTTTCGTGCAGGCTCAAGCTCGCAAAATGCTCTATTGTAGCGTTGTAGTCCAGAAACGGCACGACTTCGATAAAATCTTGATTGTAAGCGGAATTCGCGTCCTTGTAGCTCTTGCTCATCGCGGTAACGTTGAGATCTTTGAAGTAGCGCGAGATGTTATTTAGCTCGCTTTGCAGCGCGGCGTCTTTTAGATGCGGCGCGATCGATAGAGAAAAGCCGAGATTATTTATCGCGAGCGGGCGGCCTTTGGCATCTAAAATTTGACCGCGCACCGGCGGAATGTATTCGGTAGAGATGACATTGTTTTTAGCGACCTGTTCGTAGAATTCATTCGATTTGATCGAAAGATAATAAATTCTAACCAAAAGCATGGAAAAAAATAGTATCACGAAAGCAAATACAAACTTCAGCCTCATACCAGCCGCCCCTTAAAAAAGAGCAGAGCAAGCAAAATTTCAATCACGATGTAATTTAAATACTCGCCGCTTAGGGGCAGATATTCGCTCTTTTTGATCACAGAGATCGCGTTGCTCACCACAAAGACCAAAACATAGCTAATCATCACGTAAAAGCAGATCAAAAAATTTCTAAATTTAATATATTTAAATGAGTTTTCATAGACCACGAAATAAAATATACAATACGCGATAGCCACGCTAAATAGGTTAAATCCGTGGATCTGCTCGGCGCAAAACAGATAAAAAATAGAGAAAAACCAGGTAAAGCCGAACTTTTTAAATTTTACGTCGTTTTCGTATTTTTGCACCACCATCGCCGTGAAAAAAAATCCGATCAGCGGCGGCAGCCCCCTATACACCGCACTTAGAAGCAGGTAGAAAAGAACCCCCGCGCTAAAAAGCGTGTCCGCTATAACGTATAGATAAGTGCGATTTCGTTGCATACCGGAAACTTTTTGCATTTAATACAATCGGCCCAAATTTTTTGCGCGGGCAGCTCATCCTTTGGGATTTTGGTAAACCCCAGCCGCTCAAAAAATTCCTTTTGATAAGTAAGCGTAAATACGCTTTTTAGCCCATAAAATCTCGCCTCGTCTAGCAGCTCGTTTACGATAGCTCTGGCAATGCCTCGCCTGCGAAACTGCGGAACGACGATGAGCGAGCGCACCTCGGCAAGATCTGCGTTAAAAATTTTAAGCGAAGCAAAGCCCGCTAAAATTTCGGCATTTTTTGCGGACTGCGATTCGTGGAGCTGAGAACGTTCGGTTTGAGAAATGCCCGCGCTTTGCGAATACTCGCTCCGTAAAATTTGCTCTTTGCCCGCTTGTGCGCGACCCGCCCCGGATACGGCTTGCAGCGCGCTATTTCGTGGCGCGCTATTTTGAGACGCATCTCGTTGCGACGCAAAATTACCCGCGGCATTTTCGGCGGAATTTTCAGAAGTAATTTCGGCAAAATTTTCGGCGGAGCTTTGGATTAAATTTAAATCCGAGTCGTGCGCTAAATTTAAATCGGAATTCTCGGCTAAATTTAAATCGGAATTTTCTTTAGAATCAAAGCTCGTATCCGCCTTAGAATCGCAACCAAAAGCCAGCACGTATGAGCGGATATTTGCCGCGATCTCATCGCTTTCAAGCGGCAAGATCACGCCGTTTTGAACCTCCTCTTTTACGAGCTCCTGCATACGCGAAATGTCGCAAAGACGCGCCTTTTTTAGCCGTATCATCTAAAATTTTCCCTAATCTTTGCGCGATCTTGGCGGCGCATTTTATATCCTCTAAATTTAATTATTTTGAAATTCTGCGCCGCAAAATTTAACGTATTTAAATTTAGAAATTTCATAATCCAAACGCCCCGAGTACGATGATTTCGCGCGCTTTCGCAAGCCCGCTACCTTTTAGCGTAGAGACTAAAACCGCCTGTGGATCGTGCCTCAAAAGCTTTGCGCGCTCGCTTTGGTTGAGCTTGTCGGCTTTGGTGTAGAGCCTCACAACCTTTTGATCGCCGCGCAGAAAACTAGTGAGATAGTTTTGCAAATTTTTATCTATTTCAAGATCAAACTGCCTCGCGTCGATGAGATGGACGAAAAGCTTGATATTTAGGCGCTCTTTGATAAACTCGTCGAGATTTTTTTGCCAGATATAATGCAGTTTTTTAGAAACCTTAGCGTATCCAAACCCCGGCAGATCCACGAAGATCAAAGAGATATTTTCCCCCAAGCTAGCAAGATCCAAAAAAGCGAGGTTGCCCGCTAAGCTTAGCGCGGATCTGCCTGTAAAATTTAATTCGGGGCTTTGCGCTGAATTCGGCGCAAAACCTGCCGCAAGATCTGTCTCGCGATCCGATCTAAAATCCGCCGAGGCGCTTTTTAAATTTAAAACGAAATCTTGCTTTAAATTTCGCTCAGACGCCGCAGCCTCCGCGTGATCTTGCGCGCAATTTGCAGCCGAGCTTAAAGCCTCTTTGCTTGCTAGATCGAGCGATGTTTCATTTTGCGAGCCGTTCGAGTCTGCGGCAAGCTTTTGTTTAAATTTAACCTCAAAAAAATTTATCAGCTGCGTTTTACCAGGCGTCGAGCTTGATTTGGCTAGATTTTTGCGCCCGGTAAGCGCGTTTATCAGGCTGCTTTTGCCGACGTTGGAACGCCCCAAAAACGCCACTTCGCTCATCGCAAACTCGGGCGCACCCGCGATATTTGCGGCGGAGGTGATAAACTGCGCGCTGCTAGGATAGATCATTTGTTTTGATCTTCGACCTGAAAGATCAGACGCACGGGCTTTTTCTCGCCGCCGCCGCTTTTTACTTCGTAGGTGCCCTTTTGGCGATTTACGATGATCTTATCGCCGTAAACCTCCTTTTTGGTCTCGGCCTCGTGCAGATAGGCGTTGTTTTCAAGCGTGTAAGCCTCGATAGTCGGATCGTAGGTCAGCACACCGCCCTTGCCGTCATAATGCTTCTGATTGAGTAAAATTTTAAAATTTGCGTTTCCCGTCGCGACATATTTGGTAGGCTGGCGCTTGGCGTCGAAATAGATCGTCACTTTGTCGGAATTTAGCGTATCGTAAGCGCCCTTTTTGATGCGAACGTTGCCCGTCAGCACGCTGATCTGCTTGATCTCGTCGGCGAAAAAATTATCCGCCGTGACCTCGACCTGCTCCTGCGCGGCGCTAAGAGTAGTCGCGCAGGAGCCCGTAATTAGCGCGGCTGAAAGTATTAGTTTGTGGAGTTTTGATCTTTTATTAAATACCATGCGTGGATTCCTTTTGAGTTTGTTTGTTTGGTTTTAGTATCGTAGCTGATGCTTGCGCCCGTGATGCGGTCGCCGCCTTGGCGTAGCACGTACGGCACGTCGGAGCGGACGATCTTGCTGCTCGTATCGTAGATGATCTCCTGCGCCGTGTAATCAAAGCCTCTACTATTTACGTAATGCGCGTCGCCGTTAAATTTTATCAGCTCACCGGCACGCGTCGCGGTCTTTGAAACCAAAGTGTGATTTAGATCCGCGCTAATCTCCTCGGCTTTAAAATTTACAAACTCGTCGCGATCCTTATAGCGAGTGCCGCCGTCCGCGGTAAATTTAGCATCCACCCGCTCGCCGATCTGATAATCGACGATCTTTTTCATCTCCATATTCGCAATGCTTAGATCCTGTCTAAACATATCGCTAAAATACGGCGTCTGCACGCTTAGAAACACCATCGCAACGCAAAAGATCGCAATCGCGACGTAGAAAATTTTTATCACCATCGCTCGGCCCCTTTTGATCTGCGCGAAATTTTACCCATCGCGCGCGCTTGCGAAACTACAGCCATTTACTATTCCACTCTTCGCGCATGCCGTTTTTATCGACGAGTATTTCGATCATCTCGCGCACTGCGCCGCAGCCGCCGTTTTTGCTTAGCGCGACGTCCGCTTTTAGCGAGCTTAGCGCATCGGCGGGCTTGAAGCTGATCGCGACCGCATTTAAAAGCTTCGCGTCGTTTATATCATCGCCGATTGCAGCGGCCTCATCGAAGCTTAGGTTAAAATTTTTTAAAATTTGCTCCGCCCTTGAGAGCTTATCTTTTTCGCCTTGAAAGAGCGTATCGATCTTTAGCTCGCGCGCGCGGTTTGCGACGATTTGCGAGCTTTTGCCAGTGATGATCGCGACCTTTAGCCCCAGCCGTTGCCACTCCTGGATGCCAAACCCGTCTTTTACGTTAAATTTCTTCATCTCTTCGCCGCCGTTTGAATGGTACAGCCCGCCGTCGCTAAGGCAGCCGTCTACGTCTAAAAATATGATCTTTATCACTTTGTTTTCCGTTTTTTGAAATTTTATGATTTTAACGAAATTTGGCTGAATTTTTGGCAAACGCCGTATAAATTTAAGCTGCGATCTTAGCCCTTAATCGGCACGTAGCCGCTATTTTCGATGATACTTTGCCCCTGCGGCGAAAGGATCCAATCTATCAAGATGCGGATATTTTCGTTTTTGTTATTTTCGTCGTAAACCGCGTAAATTTCGGCTACGAGCGGGTATTTGCGGCTAGCGATATTTTCTTTGTTCGGATACGCGCCGTTTAGGCTAAGCATCTTCACGCCGCCGTTTTGCACGATCCCCTCGACGTAGTATCGAAACGAAAAGCCGATCGCGCTACCGAAAAAGCCCGTGATCTTGCGCTTAGGCTGCGTCTTACTCATAAATTTCAAAAATGCGCTCTGGCTGCCGCTACCCGCGTTTCGCTGCACGGCATCTATTCGCATGCGCTCGCCGCCGAGCTGCGACCAGTCGCTATATTGCCCCGAATAAATTCCTCGCACCTGATCCACGGTTAAATTAGATACTTTGTTATTCGCATTTACGATAAAGACGAACGCCTCCAGCCCGATCGGCACAAAGCGTAAATTTGCGCCCTTTTCTCGCGCGTAATCAAGCTGCTGCCTTGAAGGGGCGGCGACGAAAATGAGATCCGCCTCGCCGTCGCTTATGGCCTTGTACGCGCCGCGGGTATTGCTAAATTTAAGTCTGCTAGCATTCGTGAAATTTTGCCCGTCAAATTCCACGCTTTCTTTGGGATAGTTTGCCGCGACGAATGCCGAAAATACGGGATATAAAGCCGCTGCGCCGTCGATTATCGGCAGATCGCCGCTAAGTTTTAAGCTAGAGCTAACGCGCACGATCTGCGAGCCCTGCTCAAACGGCAGAAATTTATGCAGCTCGATCGATTTGGCCTGCATCTCGGCGCTGCTTTGATTTACGTATCGCTTCACGACGAGGCTGTAAAACGCAAAATCGAAAGCCGCAAAGCCAAGCAGCAGCAAAATGACGATAGATAGGCGCTTCATCTTAGTTTCCGTTTGCGATATAGGAGATGATCGAGCATTTGCTATGAAGATACAGCGCCGCTCCTACTAGCGCGCAAACGCTGATCGCCCACGCCGTCAATATTACGGCGATCGTTTTTTGAAAAATTTCATCGCTCATTTATGCCTCACATATGCGCAAGCGCGCTATTAAGCAGCCATAAAAAGCCTATTAAGGCAGCCGAAAAGATTATGAATAAAAACGCGGAGAGGATCAGAAGATTTCTAATCTTTCTGCGGCGCTCGGGTTCGCTTTTAGTAGATTTAATAAATTTTATTAAATACACGATTAGAAAAATAAACGAAATTATCGGCAGCGCGATCAAAACCGAGATTGAGATGAATAGATCCGGCAGCCACTCAAAATATACCAGCGGAGTAAGGGTGCACAAAAACGCAATTGTCGAAATAATTAGAAATTTTCTATCTCTTTTATGGCGCTCCGGATCGTCTTTTGATCTGATAAATTTAATCAAACACACGATAAGCCAAACAAAGCAGATCAAAAACAGCACATTTAAAATCTCCATAAGCGATCCGAAATTATTCATCTTTTACCTTTAAATTTTAATATGCAAAGCGGCATTTTACCGCTCCGGCAGTGCGAAATTTCATATAGCATAGCGCGGTTTTCGCGGCGGGTGCAAATGCACCGCCAGCTTAAGCAATCTTAATAAAGCGGCGCGCTTTGCCAGAGCAATGGCGAAATTTTGCAAATTTCAAGCGGTGGCGAAAGCAAAATTTCAAACGCCGATAAAATTACAAAACCGCGAATTGCTAATTTTGCTAAATTTAGCGCGCATTTGCCGTTATAAAACGCCCTTGGTGCTAGGCACGCCGGCGCGCTCGTTGATACTTATCGCGCGACGAAATGCGACGGCAAAGGCCTTAAACGCGGCCTCTGCGACGTGATGTAGATTTTCGCCGCGAATCTGGCTTAGATGCAGCGTTAAATTTGCGTTGAAAGCCAGAGCGCGGAAAAACTCCTCCACGAGCTCGGCGTCGAATTCGCCGATCTTGCCGCGCTTCAGGCTCGGGCAATTAAATACCAAAAACGCGCGGTTGGAAAAATCAAGCGCGGCGCTTACGGCGGCTTCGTCCATCACGACGACGCTATCGCCGAAGCGCTCGATATTTTGCGCGGGATAGATCGCCTCTTTGATCGCGCTTCCGAGCACTATGCCGCAGTCTTCGACGCTGTGGTGAAAATCAACCTGCAAATCGCCCTTGCAGCGCAAGCTCAAATCTATCCATGCATGCTTTGCCAGCGCACTTAGCATGTGATCGAAAAAGCCGATGCCGGTATCTATCTGCGCTGCGCCGCGCCCGTAAAGCTCCAGCTCAAGCTCGATTTTGGTCTCTTTCGTAGCCCTATTTTTGCTTATCATCGCGCAATCCTTAAAACTAAATTTTGTTTGAAATCTATCTAAATTTCACTAAATTTCGGTTAAAATTTCGGCCAGCTTTTCGGAATTTACGCTGCCGATCTGGCGCAGGTTCGCAATCTCGGCGCCCTCTTTAAAAAACAGAATCGTAGGCGGGCCGAATACGTTGAAATGAGCTTTTATCGCTCTGTTTTGCTCGCTATCTTCGCTAAGATCGATCTTTAAGAGGCTAAATTTATCAAGAGCGCCAGCAAGAGCGGGATCTGCGAACGCTCGCTCGCTCTGCTCGCAATTTTTACACCAGCTAGCCCAAAAGTCCACTATCACGGGCTTTTTGGAATTTTCTATTTCGCCGCGCAGCTGCGCCAAATCGTGCACAAACGAAAAATGCGCGCCGCTTAAATTTTTAGCGCGAGAAATTTCGCCCGCTTGCAAGCTCTCGCCGCCCAAGCCGCCGCTGGAATATCTCGTGCTTTGCGGGATTAGATTACCAAGCGGCCTGGAAAAATCTTTCGCGCCGCTGGCAAAGCCAGCGAGCAGCAGCGCCGAATATAGAGCGATTACAAGAGCCAAAGCGCGCTTTATCCCGCCCGCGCCGCCGTCAAATAGCCCCAAAAATCCTGCGAAGATCGCGCCTAAAACCGCGTAAATCAGCAAGCTTAAATTTTCGCCGATGAGCGTGCGCGAAATCCACACCGCTGTAAAAAGCAGCAAAAAGCCGAAAATTTTAGGCACCGCCTCCATCCAAGCTCCGGGTCTCGGTAGCGCGCCGCCGAACCCAACTACAAGCAGCAGCGCACCGCTTCCGAGCCCCAGCGCAAAAAGAGCCGCCGCACCCAGCAAGACGTCGCCGCTGCCCGCGATGTAAACAAGCGCGCCCGCAAGCGGAGCAGAGATGCACGGCGATACGACGAGCGCCGAGATGAGCCCCATCGAAAAAACTCCGATCAGACCGCCAGCATTTTCGCTTTTGCTATTTAAGAAGCTTTGAAAGCGCGCAGGCAAGCGGATCTCATAAAATCCAAACATAGAAAACGCGAGCGCGGCGAATATGAGCGAGGTTAGGATCAGCGCGGGCGGAGTTTGCAGCAGGCCCTGTAAATTTTGCCCAAAAACCGCCACGAATGCCCCTAAAATCGCATACGAGCTCGCCATCCCGAAAATATACGCGAGACTTACGGCGAGGCTTTTTTTCGCGCTCGGCTTCGAGGAAGTTTTCGCCACGATGATCGACGAGAGGATCGGGATGAGCGGATAGACGCAAGGGCTTAGCGAGAGCAGCACGCCGTAGCCGAAAAACAGCGCGATCGCGGCGATGAAGCTCTTGCCGCTAAGAACGTTTAAAATTTTATCCTGCTCGGAGATGGAATTTGCGCCGCGAGAAGTTTTTTGCGCGGAGGTTTCGTCGGAATTTACCACAGCGCTTTCCGCTGAGCTTGCCGCGGAATTTCCCGCTACGTGAGAGTCCGCCATGGAATCTGTCTCTGCGCCCGCTGCTGTAGTATTGCTTTTAAAATTTACAGCCCCGCTCTGCGTGCCCGCGGAAGCCTGCGCGGAATTTGCGCCTTTTCGATATTTTTTCAACTCGGAGTTTGAAATTTTACCGATCTCATAGCCCTCCACCACGCGCTTGAAGCTAAAGCCGAACTGCTGCGGCTGGTAGCAAAAGCCCGCTTTAGTGCAGCCCAAAAAATCGCCGTTAAGTACGAAATCATCGCTGTCTGCGGCATTTGCGAGCACGAGGCCTAAAGGCACGGCGATGCTAAATTTGCCCTCGTAAATTTTATAATCCTTGTATTCGGTCGCGGCGGGCAGATTTATTAAATTCGTCACCTCCGCGCCGTCAGTGAAAATTTTTATCTCGTTTTGATAGAGATAGATCCCGTCCGCGATATCAAAGCTTAGCGTTACGCTATCGCTTTGCGCCGTCGCGTCAAGCTTGAACGCATCGGAAGGTTTTAAGGGCTCGGCGCCTAAACCCAAGAGAAAAAATGCTACCAAAATCAGTGATCTGATCAAATTTTATCCTTTGAAATTTTTTCCTACATTCTAACGTAATAAGTATGAATTTATAGTGTAATCTAAAGAACTTTTTTGTAAAATTCCTTAAAATTTTTAGGAGGCGATATGAGCAAAGAGATCAAAACCGAAACGGGCGAAATAGCGCTGAAAGAGATAGAATTTAAAAGCTCAAAGTACGAAAAAATCTCGTTCAAAGACTACGAAACGCTGCTTGAGAGATACCAGATCGAGCTTTTGAAGCTGCAAAAATTCGTAAAGGAAAAGGGGCTAAAAATTTTGATTTTGATGGAGGGGCGCGACGCGGCGGGCAAAGGCGGCACGATCAAGCGACTATGCGAGCATCTAAACCCGCGCGGATGCCGCATCGTAGCGCTCGAAAAGCCGAGCAATGTCGAAAAGACGCAGTGGTATTTCCAGCGCTACGTCGCGCACCTACCCAGCGGCGGCGAGATCACGATCTTTGACCGCAGCTGGTACAACCGCGCGATGGTCGAGCCGGTGATGGGCTTTTGCACCCACGCCGAACATAAAGATTTCCTGCGCCAAGTGCCTAAATTTGAGGAGCTTTTGGTAAGTGCGGGGATAATCTTGTTTAAATTTTACTTTTCGGTCTCCAAAGAGGAGCAAAAAAGACGCTTCGAATCGCGCCGCACCGACCCGCTGAAGCAGTATAAACTCTCGCCGGTGGATGCGAGATCGCAGGAGCTGTGGAATCAATACACGCTCGCAAAATACTCTATGCTACTCGCTTCAAATACCGAGTTTGCGCCGTGGACGATCCTTGATAGCAACGACAAAAAGATCGCGCGACTAAACGCCTTCCGCTGCATACTCTCGCGCATAGATTATCCCGAAAAGATCGATGCAAAGGAGCTTGCGGTGGATCCAAACCTCGTGCGAAACGGCGCCAGGGAGATAGTCCTAATGGAGGATAGCCAAAAAAGCGAGGCTTGGCGCAAGCTGGAAAGCCCCTCTCGCAAGAACAAGAAGGATAAGAAAAAGGGCTGACTTACCAATGAAGATTACCCGCTAAGAATTGCTAGGGAGGATTTTCTTGCCAGGAATTGCTCATTAGGAATTTATTTCCTAATATATAGAAATGCATTGGATTCTATGATTGTGCACCTCAAGATTCTTTGAAATTCTATCTAATGGGATGGAATTCTACACAACGCCACGGGCTACGTGATGAAGTATATCACGTTTCAATTCCTAGTGGAATAGAATAATTCTACCTCGTCGCTTGCTTTTCTCTGCGGCTGTCGTTCATAGTTTCAATTCCCAACGGGAATTCAAATGCGAAACTCACATATCCCGCATTCACCGCCTTTCCGTAGAATTCTGTTCCATTAGGAATTGAAACGCTCTTTGTACCGGATATGGCTCAGCATAGGGTAAAATTCCATCTTGTTTGTAATTGCTGCCAGAACCGATCAAAAAAATCAAATCCCGAAAGCTTCAATATGTAAAATTTCATTCTATCCCGGTTTAAAATTTAATGTGCCGTTTTATAAGGTGCCTGTTTGTGCAAGTTAGTTCATCTTTACGGCATAATATGCAAAATTTTATAAAATTTTATGTTTATTTTATGCAGTATTCTGTATAATTCACACGGATAAACGAAGTGTTTTGCTATTTTTACTTATGAATAACACGATTTTTATTCATTTTATACGATTTTATGTATAATTAACGAATAAATTTGTATAATTTTCATATGTTAGAAACGAGCGATATATTCAACATTTTGCACAATGCCGTCGAAGCCAAAAACAACGGCAAAAAGATCTCGCACGCCGCGATGGCGCAGAGGTTAGGCGTGTCGATGCGGACGTATCAGGACTGGCGCTTGGGCACGACTAAGCCGCAGGCCGCGACCGCGATATGCCAGATGTTGTGCGAGCTCGATAGCGACGACGCTGCGTTTGTGCTGCATAAGATAAAAAAACTTATAGGAGAGTAGAGTGCAAAACATTACTTTGCAAGAAAAGCTGGATCTACAGGGCGTCTTTCGCGTGATTTATGAGAAAAAAGAGTCGAAATTCGCGATCTTTTACAAGGCGCTTTTGAAGAAATTTTTTAAAAATTTTAAAAAATAATTGGTGGAGAGATTTAATTATTATACTGTATGTGGCAAGGGCGGTAATATCCATCAAATTTAGATGATTTTTCCTTTTTATGACGACCACGCCAATATTATTTGTTTTGCAGTTTCAAAGGTTGTTGCCAAATTCTACTTTATAAAATTCTTTCCATCTTTCTGCCTCTTTGGCATCATCTAATTTAATTTTAAATTCTAACTTTGACACATGATCTTAAATTTGTAGCGTAAATTTAATTGAAATTAATGCGAAATTCTCACTTTAACTTAGCTTTTAAGATCCCTAGCGTGCATTTTTACAAATATTTTGAATTTACTATTAAATGAGTTGCATTTAAATCTATTTATATTGTGGTAAATATATAGTTCGTTAAAATTTTAATTTGTGAGTAACTCCAAAATTTCATTCGTAACTCATAAATTTAATATATTTGGTGGCAAATTGAAACCGAATGAATTTCGCATAAGTGCCCCATGCTGTATCATATCCCAGCCACAACTAATCTTTTTAAATTTTTCTATCAAGATGAGAATTCTACACATTTCCGCCGCGAAAGTCGTATCGCGTAAATCCGTTTTGATTTCAGCAAGATGAATCCTACCGCCTACGCAAATCGTGCAATAAGCCCATTTAGGCGTTTCAATTCCCAAAGGATAGAATTATTCGACATTCCTGCGGGACGCTATAAAATGCAGTGGCAGAAGTTTCAATTCCCAACGGGATGGAATTCTACCCTAGCAAATCAGGCGGGGATGAGCGAGGAGGCGTTTCAATTCCCAACGGGATGGAATTCTACGTCATGGAATAAGCAATATCCGGGATTTTTTAAGATGTTTCAATTCCCAACGGGATGGAATTCTACCAAATCCTAGCAACATTAGTATCGGACTTGGAGTAGTTTCAATTCCCAACGGGATGGAATTCTACTCAATCTGCGAAACAGCCTTATCGCCTTGCATATGTTTCAATTCCCAACGGGATGGAATTCTACACTATGCACTGATCAATACCACAGATTTCAAAAAGTTTCAATTCCCAACGGGATGGAATTCTACAAATTCGAAAGGCTCGACGGATCGCCTTACGAAAGGGTTTCAATTCCCAACGGGATGGAATTCTACTTCGCATACCCACTTTTGTTAAAATCTTAACCAGCTTCAATTCCCAACGGGATGGAATTCTACGCTTAGCTTTTGGGCGAACGATCTAGGAATTTTCAGTTTCAATTCCCAACGGGATGGAATTCTACAATATTTTAGTAGATTTCGTTCAATTATTAAACAGTTTCAATTCCCAACGGGATGGAATTCTACCTAGAAAAAGAACTTTTTTCATTTAACTCTTCCTTTTTGTTTCAATTCCCAACGGGATGGAATTCTACAAGGCTCGGCAATTCGTCGCCGAGATGAATTGCATATGTTTCAATTCCCAACGGGATGGAATTCTACCCTACACTTTGATAGCATTCATTCATAGAAGAAGGTTTCAATTCCCAACGGGATGGAATTCTACTCTATCCCTGATCTCAATATTATCAAGATTTAGGTTTCAATTCCCAACGGGATGGAATTCTACACTTGTCAAAAACCTCGGGAGCAGCACAAATAATTTCAGTTTCAATTCCCAACGGGATGGAATTCTACTGTGGACGGAAAAATTATTTCCGTCGTTCAGAAATTGTTTCAATTCCCAACGGGATGGAATTCTACTTTTTGACGGGGCAAACTTCGTCAACAAGCCCAAGTTTCAATTCCCAACGGGATGGAATTCTACCTATATGCTTCTTGTAGGTTGATATATCACTTTCGTTTCAATTCCCAACGGGATGGAATTCTACCTTTATTATTCGGCGTTTTTTTGATTTATGCTCTGTTTCAATTCCCAACGGGATAGAATTCTACTCAAATCAGCCATGCACTTTGCCTTAAATTTTGATAGTTTCAATTCCCAACGGGATGGAATTCTACTCCTGTTTCGGCTTTGGATCCGGCA
>CAUPXM010000015.1:0-44581 GCA_963515585.1 uncultured Campylobacter sp. | reverse complement strand
AACCGAAAAAACCGAAAAAACCGAAAAAACCGAAAAAACCGAAAAAACCGAAAAAGCCGCAGAAATTTCAAGCGCGGATTTCGGTAAAAATTTGGTGCATCATAATGAAGCTTTCTTGCAAAGAGGAAAAAATCAAAAATTTATCTCTTAGAAAACCGATAATTAAATTTATAGATTTTTAAGTAGGGGGGGCTAGAATACGTTAAATTTTTATTTCAAAGAATGCCAATGAATGTTAAAGAGATTTTTGATAAGTTAATTAATAACAAAATACTTAATTTGCTTGGAAAAAAGTTAGTATTTGGTTGTTTGATAGCTTTGACGAGCAGACTTATCTCTATATATTTTATTGATAACATAAACGATAAAAATTATATTTTAATTTGGTTAGCGTTTTTTGTATTTCTAGCTATAAGCATTTGCATTATCTTAAAGGAGAAAAAATGAAGAAAGTAATTTTGATTTTGGTGGTTCTAGCGATTAGCATTTCCTACTGAAGAATTAACACAAACTCAAATCGAATATTTAGACAAAGAGTGCGAGAGCGGAGATAGTCCAATTTGCGTTGGATTAGGAGATAGTTATCTTTTTGGCAATCCCGGTTTGAACAAAGACTATAAAAAAGCTAAATTTTATTTTGAAAAAGTTTGCAAAAAAGATAAAAATATCAAGCAAGATGAATATTCTCTAGAAGCCTGCCTAAATCTTGGACTTATGTATCAAAATGGATTCGGCGTTAAGCCAAACTATAAAAAAGCTTTTGAGCTATATAGTATAGCTTGCGACGGCGGAACAACCACGGCATGCTCAAATATCGGTTTTATGTATGAAAAGGGGCAAGGCGTGCAAAGGGATATAGTAAAAGGCGCGGCATATTATAGAAGAGCTTGCGACAAAGGAGACGTTGGCGGATGTCGGAATTTCGCTTCATATCTTTATAACTATGGGGATAAAAGCAAAGCTGCGGAATACCTTAAAAAAGCTTGCGATCTTGGCAGAGATGATTACAGCACGCAGAATTATCCAGAGTATAAAAGTAGGTGGCAAAAATCTTGTGATATGTATGATATCTTAAAATAATCTAAATTTTACCCGAGCGCAAATTTAGCTCGGGTAAAACCTCTCAAATTTTCCCAAATCAAATTTAAATTTTTGTCGCTCTCGTTTGCGTCGCCCTTGTGTAACCCATCCTTGCGCCGCTTTACATATTCTTAAAGTATCGTATCCTGCCCTATTTTGCCGTATTTGCGCGTAGTAAAGCGCACGAAAAAGTGAATTTTAAATTTTACTCGCCCTGCTCTGCGACGGAATTTACGCACAAAGCGCGAGTATGAAAACAAAAATGCCTTACTTAAATTTTACTCATCACATCGTCGATTATCGCTTGTGCGCCGTTTCGATCCGCGAGCTCAAGCAGTCCTTTACTCGCTCGCGCAACGTCGAAGCTCTCAATTAAGCTCAAGATTCGCTTGCCGCTTGCGTCCTGCTGACGCACGATTTCGCAAAGTCCGCGCTCCTTAAGAAATTTAGCGTTATAGAACTGATGATCCGCCGCCGCGAACGGAAACGGCACGAATATCGCAGGCAGGCCGTTTGCGCAGAGCTCCCACAGCGTGCTGGCACCGCTGCGTCCGACGCAAAGATCGGCGCTTGCGATGAGCTCGTGCATGTTTTTGCAAAAGCCTACGAGCCGCACGTCAAGGCCCTGCTGCGCGTAGATCTGCGAGATGCGCTCAAACTCGCGTTCGCCGCATTGATGGATCACGCCGTAGCCGAGGTCCAAAAGCTTAGGCGCAAGCTCCACGGCAAGCGAGTTGACAAAGCTCGCTCCCTGCGAGCCGCCCAAAAAGATGACCCTCTTAAGCGCCGTGCGCGGCCGCGCCGTCTCGAAAAAAATATCCGCGATCGGATAGGCAAACGCGGGCTTTTCATAGGAGCTGTAAAACGCGCGCGCAAAGGGCCTCAGCAGGCGGTTGAGCCTCCCACAAACGGCGTTTTGTTCGTGGATAAAAAACGGCACGCGAGAAAGGATCGCCGCGATGGATGCGGGCGCCGAGCTGTATCCGCCCACGCTGATGAGCGCGCGGACGCCGTTTTGCTTTAAAATTTTACGCGCCGCAAGCGAAAGGCGCAGGATATTTAGCAGCGAGGCTAGCTTGGCAAAGCCCTTTTTATCAACGACGCCCGAGCTTTGCAAAAAATAGGTACGCGCGAAAAGCTCGCTATTTTCAAACCACGCGCGATCCTGCCCGCGGTTTGAGCCGATAAAGATCGCCCTGATGCCCTGCTTCGCAAGGCGGGCGGCTAAATTTTTAGCGATTATCAGATGCCCGCCGGTGCCGCCGCCGCTGATTGCTATGACCATACTTTTCCTTTAAATTTATAAAATTTCGCGCTTAAATTTAAGCCTCGACGCGCTTCGGCGTAGAATTTTAAGCGCAATTCGGCTCTAAATTTACGCCTAAATTTAAATCGCACTTGCTCCAAAACCCGCAAAAGCCTTAAAATTTCGCCCTTTTCGACGCCATCAAAACGAGTCCCACCGCAAACGACGCCGCGAGCAGATGGCTGCCGCCGTAGCTTAGAAACGGCACGGCGATACCTTTAACCGGCGAGATCGACGTGATGCCGTAGGAGTTGATAATGAACGAAAAGAAAAACATAAAGCCGATACCCAGGCAAAAGAGGAAATTTACGTTACTCGGCGACTTACTCGCGGTCTGAAAGATGCGAAATAGCATCGCATAAAATAGCGCCACGATGAGCAAAATCCCGATAAATCCCCATTCTTCGGCTATACCTGCGAGCACGAAGTCGGTATGCACCTCGCTCAGATATCCTAGCTTAAAGCTTCCTAGCCCAAGCCCCTGCCCGAAAAACTCGCCGTTGTTTATCGCATTTAGCGAGTGACCGACCTGATACGGCGCGCTAGCATCCTCTATACGCAGCCCGGCGGCAGTTTCGGGCGACATAAACGACAGCACGAAATCCTGCACTCCGCCCCACCACGAGCGCACGCGATCGACCCTGTGCGCGCTCGTGACGATAAAGACGTAAGCAAGCCCCAAAATCCCCATAAAGCTAAAGCCGATGAGCTTAAAGCTCGTGCCCGCAAAAAGTGACATAAAAATCATCGTAAGCCCCAGCACCGCGACCTGCCCCAGATCGTTTTGCACGATGGCGACCAGGATGACGACGAAGCCGAAAAGCGCTACGTAAGGAAGCAACGTCGCGATCTCGCGCCCGATGCTTTTTTTGGAGTGATCGAGCTTGCGCGAGAAGCTCCACGCCAAAAAGTATATGAAGCCCACCTTGAAAAATTCTACCGGCGCGAGGTTAAAAAACGGCAGTCTGATCCAGCGCGCCGCACCGTTTACGTCGGCGACCAAGGACTTGGGCAAAAAGCCCATCGCGAGCATCAAAATCCCCATAATCGCAAAAAGCGACATACACACCGGCGTTAGGCATTTATCGGGGTTGGCGCGCGAGACGATCCACATCACCGCGATGCAAGCGATCCCCACCGCGCACTGGCGATAAAAAAAATGTAACGGCGTAGTGCCGAGCAAAAGCACCGTATATGAGCTCAGCGACAGCGAAAATATCATGCCGATCGTAATGAGCGCGCAGGTGAAGTAATATAGCCATTTATCGGTTCTCAATCGTCTCTCCGTTTTAAAATTTATTCGCATTTACGTGCGCCGTGCACGCTTCGTCTGCCGCGCGAGATTTGAAACCTCGTATCGCGCCGGTGCCGCACGGCGCCGATCGCGGCACCGCCTTTTAAAAAGCATACGACACGACCACGTATTATCTTTTGGCACGCAGTGCGATCATGCGTCTTTGACGCGCGGCGCGAATTATTTTTCTCGCACAATAAGGCGGCTTTGCGGCGTGCGGTGCGATATAGTGCGTTGCAAGGTGCGATCCCGCATTATCCCGCAAGCGTGCATTGCGTACGCTCTATTCTAACATATCGCGACGCTTTCGACGCACGCTGCGGATAGGGCGCCGTGAAGCGCAATCCACGCCGCTTTTTAAGCGTGCATTTTGCTCTCACTCTTTCGACACGCGCTGCCGCACCGTAGAGCACAACCTCGCACTATCTTTTAATACACAGGCGGGCACATTTCACTCCAGCAGGCGTATCGCGGCGCTTTCGGCACGCGATAACAAGGTCGCAAACCGCGACCGTGCAAAATCGCACATGGGCGTTCGCGCCGCAAATCAGCCGCCATGCACGGCAAGCCAATACTCCGACAGTTTCTCTCGCTCGCGCAACTTCAAATGCTTCATACCGGCAAGGCGCGATTTAAAATTCAGGTCCGCTGCGGTAAATTCAAAATTTTAAAATTTCAAAATTCCAAAGCCCAAAAGGAGCGAAATTTTGAAATTTTAAATTCTGCCGACCTTTGTAAATTTATAAAATTTAAAATCGCAAAATTTTTAGCGCTCAATTTTTAAATTTTAAAGCCTGCCCTATTTCTGCTCTGCTTGCACTTTAAAATTTCACGCCGCGGTTCAAATTTAGCGCCAAGAACACAGCGCTCAATTAAACCGCGCCTTAAATTTCAATACGTCTTAAAGCGGGCGCGCCGTAAACGCAAGCTGTAAAACGCGCTATTTGCACTGCGCCGAGCCTACTTTTGAAGCATCTCGCTGCCGCTACGCCGCAAAATGCTTCGATCGCATCCGCGCAAGCTGCCACACTTTACCACAGCCGCAGGAAAACGAGTATGAGCTGCAAGGCGCGCAAATTTTAAAATTTAAAATCCGCCGCAGGTACCGAAATTTTAAAATTCCGCTGCGACAAATCCGATAAATTTTAAAATTCTACCGACACAGACCCATCAAATTTTAAAAATTACGGCGCCCGCAAATTTAATAAATTTCAAAATTTCGCCGCTTAAATTTTATCAAAATTTTGAAATTTACTTGATTATGTCGCGCTGACCTTTGGCGTTGATCTCGCTCAAAACGCCCATCTGCTCGAGCTGCTCGATGATCGTCGCGGCGCGGTTGTACCCGATACGTAAGCGGCGCTGTAGGTAGCTGATCGAGGTCTTCTCCTCCTCCAAAACTATCGTTTTCGCCTCGTCGTAAAGCTCGTCAAGCACGATATTTTGCGGATTAATTATGCCGCCTTCTTGCTTGGCGCCCTCGTTTTCGATCAAAAATCGCTCGTCATAAACGACGCTTTCTTGCGCTTTTAAAAATTCCGCGATCTTGTTGATCTCATTCTCGGTCGTAAACGGCGCGTGCAGGCGGATGAGCCCCGGCGCGGTAGGCGGCGTAAACAGCATATCGCCCCGCCCGAGCAGGCTATCTGCGCCCATCTGATCCAAAATCACCTTACTATCGACCTTTGAGCCCACGCGGAAGCTGATGCGGCTAGGCAGATTGGCCTTTATCAGCCCCGTGACGACGTCCACGCTAGGGCGCTGCGTCGCTACGATGAGATGGATACCGCTGGCGCGCGCCATCTGCGCCAGACGCGCGATGTAGTGCTCCACGTCCTTGCCGCTCGTCATCATCAGATCCGCGAGCTCGTCGATGATAACGACGATGTAAGGCAAAATTTCGCCGCCCTCGCGCATCATCTTTTCGTTGTAGTTGTCGATGTTTTTCGTCCTGTTTTGCGCCATGAGCGAGTAGCGCTGCTCCATCTCCGCAACAAGATTGCTTAGCGCGATGATCGCCTGCTTAGGCTGCGTGATGACGGGCGTTAGCAGGTGTGGGATGTCGTTGTAGATGCTAAACTCGAGCATCTTCGGATCAATCATTATTAGGCGCAGGCTCTTGGGCGAGTTGCGATACAAAAGGCTAAGCAGCATGGCGTTGATGCCCACGCTCTTGCCGCTTCCCGTGGTGCCTGCGATGAGAAGGTGCGGTAGCTTCTTAAGATCGGTGAGGAAGGGCTGCCCCACGATGTCCTTGCCAAGCACGATGGTAAGCGGGCTGGAGGCGCTTTTAAACACGTCGCTTTCTAAAATTTCGCGCAGATAGATCGTATCGATATTTTGATTTGGGATCTCGATGCCCACGACGTCTTTGCCCGGAACCGGCGCTTGGATGCGGATGGTCTGTGCCCTAAGAGCCATCGCCAGATCGTCTTGCAGCGTTAGAATTTTACTTACCTTGATGTGCGCGGCGGGGCGAAACTCAAATGTCGTAACGACCGGGCCCGAGTAGGTCCGCACCACGTCGCCGTCGATCTTAAATTTACGCAGCTTATCGAGCAGGTCGTAAATTTTACGATCGATCTCGCTCTCGTCGATATTGCTTTTCTTTTTTGGCGGCAGGTTTAAAAAATCAAGCGGCGGCAGCTTAAAATCCTTGGGCTTAGCCACCCTGCCCTTGTTGAGCTGATCTAAAAGCCTTTTATTTTCGGCGACTTCGCTTAGGCGCTCGACCCTTTTTAGTCTGCTCGGCTTTCCCTTTTGCGGCATTTTAAGCTCGCGTTCAGCGGAAGCCTGCGGACCCTGCGCGTCACCGAAATTCTGCTCATTTTCAGACTCGCGAGCATCGTTTAAATTTTGAAAATTTTGCCCGCTTTCAAAACCGCGTTCGCTTGCGCCCTGCTCCGCAAAATTACCCTGTTTCGCCGAATTTTCCTCTGCGCTCAAAGCGTCATTCGAAGCGTTAAAATTTTCCGTACCTCTCAAGCCCTGCGCAGACGAATGCTTTGCAAGCCCGCCTCTTTGCGCCGCATCCGCATCGCTAGCAAAATCGTCTCTAATTTCATCCTGCGAGCTTTCATCTCTTGAGCCAATAAAGCAGTTTTTGATGATATCGGTAAAACGATCTTCAAATATAAGCACTAGCGAAAGCACAAAAATCGTAATATTAAAAATCCACACGCCGACGCTTCCAATCATTCGCCTAAGTCCGTCCACCGCGAAGCTGCCAACTGCTCCACCGCTAGCGCCAAAGAGACTCGACTGCACCATCAAAATGGTAAAAAACAGCAAAATGGCTCCGATGCTAAACTCAAAAAATCTAAAGTCAAAACCGCGAAAATGCTTATAGGCTACGTATGCCAAGGCAAGCAAAAATAGCGGATAGATGTATGCAAAATAGCCGAATAGCTGGGTATTAAATGAGCGGATGGCGTTGCCTGCGCTGCCTACAAGCGCGGAATCGGGCGCAATAGTAGCAAGCCCAAAAAATATTATGATAGCCGATATGACGATAAAATATATTTCTTTAACTATGATTGATCCTTAAATTTAAAGCGGTATTTTAGCCAAACGAAGGTTAAAATTTTATTTGAAGGATGAAATTTTAATGCTTTGATAAAATTCCGCGCCCTTGAAGGCGCGGAATTAAAGGGGTTAGTTTTTGACGGCTTTGCCCAGATCCCACATAGGCATAAAGATACCCAGAGCCAAAAGAAGAACCATGCCCGCCATAAAAAATAGCATGATCGGCTCTACGTAGCTTGAGATATTATCGATGATATCATCAAATTTCTCTTTATAATAATCCGTGACGTTGCCAAGCATCTTATCGAGGTTACCGGCCTGCTCGCCCGCGCTGATCATCTGAATAAGCATACTCTCATAAAGCCCTGTATTGTTAAACGCCTCTGTTAGGCTCACGCCTTGCTGCACGGCAATTTTAACGGTAGAGAGTTTCTCTTTTAAAGTATGATTATCCACCATTAAAACAGATGTATCCAGCGCATCAGCAATAGGAATACCCGCTCGCACAAGCTCTGTAAAAATAAGCATAAATCGCGACATCGTAGAGAAAAATATGATCTTACCAAATAGATAGACCTTTAAAATCGTCTTGTCAAAGCCCTTTTTAAACTCATCGTTATTGCGATATGCCCATCTAAGAGCTATGATAGTGCCTATGATGCCTGCTAAAACAAAAATTCCATAATTATTAAGAGTACTTTCGATGCCAAGTAGAATTCTAGTAGGTAGTGGCAAATCCGCGCCCAAATCCTCAAAAATCTCGCGGAATTTCGGCACGACATACATCATCAAAACCGAAAACGCAATCGCCATAACAATCATAAGGATCATAGGATAACGCATCGCCTTTTTAAATTTACGTTGGTTCTCCCAAAGCTCTTGAAGCATAGCAGCAAGCTTAGCTAGAGATTCTGCCATATTACCGGTAGCTTCGCCCAGACTTACCATCGCAACGACGACATCGCCAAGCTGACCTCTAAATTTCTCCGTAGACTCTGTCAAGCTAAGACCTGCGTTAAGGTCATCGTTCATAGCACTAAAAATCTCTTTTAGCGTCTTGTCCTCTGCCGCCCTTGCGACTTCCTTGATAGAGTCGTGGATTGAAATTCCGGCATTTGTCATAACCGAAAGCTGACGGATCGACGCTACTAACGGCAGCGTTCTAACTCTTCCACTTCCACCTAGCATACGCGAAACCTGCGCCTTAAAATCGCCGCCCGTATTGGCTACGACCTGGGTTTCACCTCTTTTTACGATCGTCCCGCCTACGCGCTGCTTCATGAGGTTGTTTGCTTGCACCTTATCGCTAGCTTGCAAAAACATCTTTCTTCTTGCGCCCTTGGCGTTGTATTCAACTTCTAATTGCTTTTTCATTGTTTAGCCACCCTATAAATTTCTTCTATACTAGTTACTCCGCGCGCAGCACGTATAACACCGTCTTCAAACATATCTATAAATCCCTCCTCCTTCGCCAAGGCTCTCATATCGTCCTTTGAGCCGCCGTTGGCGATCAAGCTCTGCATTTTATCGGTAATAGGTAAAATTTCACTAATCATCTCACGCCCCATGTAGCCCGTTTGACCGCATTGATCACAACCTACGGCCTTAAAAAATGTGTATTTTTCAGGCAAGAATTCCTTCAGCTGATCAAGCATCGATTTAGGCAAATTCGTAGGCTGCTTGCAGTGCGGGCAAAGCTTTCGCACGAGACGCTGTGCCTCTACTGCAATGAGCGCACCACTTATGAGGTAGGCCTCTATACCCATATCCACTATTCGCGGGATCGCACTAACGGCGTCGTTGGTGTGTAGGGTCGAGAAAACCAAGTGTCCAGTAAGAGCAGCCTGGATCGCGATCCTAAGGGTCTCTTGATCACGGATCTCACCGATCATTATGATGTCGGGGTCTTGTCTTAAGATCGAGCGCAATGCTGAAGCAAAAGTAAGACCCGCTTTTTCGTTAACTTGGACTTGTTGGATTAAATTTACTTGATACTCGACTGGATCTTCTACGGTAATAACCTTAGTATCGATATTTTTAATATCGTTTAGCGCTGCATATAGCGTCGTAGACTTACCGCTTCCCGTAGGTCCGGTAACCAAGATAATACCATATGGAGCCTTCATAGCGTTATTAAATTTCTTAAAGCTATCAGGGTGCATACCGAGCTTTTCCAGACTTATGATAACCTTGGATTTATCGAGGATACGCATAACGGTAGATTCGCCATTGATAATAGGCAGTGTCGAAATACGAAAGTCATATTCGCGACCTGAAATTTTCATACTAAACCTACCGTCCTGCGGCTTACGGCGCTCGGCTATATCCATATTCGAAAGTAGCTTCAAGCGGCTTACTAGCGGTGGATAGATATCCTTATCAAAGATAAAAATTTCAGCGAGCATTCCGTCGATTCTGGTGCGCACGACGCAGTTATTCTCGGTAGGCTCGATGTGAATATCGCTGCCTCGCATCTTAATAGACTGACTAATTATCATCTCAATGAGCTTCAAAATCGCCGAGGTATCATCGCTACTTCCGCTACCGCCAGTGTTGGCGAGCTCTTTGCGGATCTCTGCTACGAGCCCCTTAATACTCTCTGAAAGCTCAAGCTTAGATAGATATTTATTTACTTGATTTGGATCGGCTACTACGATTTTAAGCAGCTGTTTACTAAACATAGCCTGCGCTTTATCTTGCGACTCAAGATTAAACGGATCAGAAAAAGCAACGTAAATATTCAGATCATCCGCTTTAACCGGTATCACGCCGTATCTTTTAAGCTGTGCGGTAGGAGTGCGTTCCGATAGCCTAAAGTCTATGTCAATATCGTCTAAATTCATATACGACAGATTCATCTTTTTAGCTAGAATTTGCAAAAATTCCTTCGGATCCATCGAAAATTTTTCGCTTATATCGTCAAATTCTATCTGACGACGCTTGTATAACTCAACTAAAATCGAGCAAAAATCATCCTGGCTTAGATAGTTATCTCCGACTAAAACCTCTCCTAGCGTCAAGCCGATATCCATCTTGTCCTTGATTTCCGGAACAACGGTGCTAGTAAGGATATTGTTTCGTATTAAAATCGCAACGATCTGCTCTTCAATCTTCGTCATCGCGATCACCAATAAATTTTAATCGAGCTAAGCTTATCGCCAGTATAAATTGCAATTACCATCTTTTTTACCTCTTCCTCTTCTTTGATAAAAAGCTCGGCACGCTCGCCGTTTTCTAGGGTAAAGACATACGTATCACTCTTTTTTACGTATGCTCTCTCCGTAAATTTATCAAAAATTTCAGACAAAATATAATTAATTTTAGGCGTTCTTATATAGCTTATGTCTACGCCGTCGCAAAGCGCCAAATAAAGCATCTTTTTTTGAAAAATTATGGTCGAATAAAGAGAGGCGTTCTCGCGAGCCTCTTTCGTCTTATAAAGCATCACCGTAGGCACTACAAGCTCGTTTACTTTGTCCATCTTCAGACACGCCTTGGCATACATATTTGCAAGTGCCTCGCTTTGTTCTTCAATGAATAAATTTCGCACGCTTTCTTGGCAGATACGGTTATACTGACCGATCTGATCCCAGTTGCGCACGTCATCGGCGCTAACTGCAAATAACGACGCGATCGCAAAAGCTAAAATATATAAAATTTTCATAGTTTATCGCTTCTTATCTTTGAAATGAGGTTAGAAATTTCACTATTTTTCGCCTTTGCGTTAAAGGTCTCAAGAGCGTAAAGCGCGTCTTCCTTACGACCTTTTTTATAATTGGCTTTGGCAAAAATTATCCAGCTAGCGACGTTGTCCTTATCAAGCTCATTTGATGTAAGAGCCCATTTGATCGCATTGTCGTAGTCTTTCTTATTATACGCTTCTTCGGCTAGCGATAGCGAATACTCAATCTTATTCGTCGCGTAAAATTTGCTCTCCAAGCTCTGCTTGTCTTCGCTTAAATTTGAAGTTTTTATCTCAATCCTGGAACTTAGTGGAGCGCTACTTGCGGTATTTGTAGAACCTCCAGAGAAATTTGATTTAGGTGGCAATGGAGCGCGTCCAAAATCTATAACCTCGTTTTTAGGCGGCTGATTTGCAAAAGCTGCGTTATTGGTATTAGGCACATTAAATGTAGGAGCATTTTGATTGCCAAAATTCTGTCCGCCAAAATTTTGACCGCCGAAATTCTGAGCCTGAGCCTGCCCGCCATAGTTTCCGCCATTTTCGTAATTATTGGTTATCTTAAACCCACCGGAATCCTCGCTGGATAGTACACCCACATCGTTTAAATTTAAGCTTGGGCGTTCCTTTTCGTGTTTAGAGGCGCGGGCAACTTTCGGCGCGCTGATATTATAATCTTCTTTGGAGATATTATTTTGCACTGCAAGATCTGCCGCCTGCTGCTCGGCATCACTAGCAGAATTTGTAGCACCGCCCTTATCCTCAATATTTTGATTAATACTTGCCATGCTAACGCTATCGCTATCTTTAAGCAGCCAAAATATCGCTCCGATAGCAACCGAGATCAATATCAAAAGCCCCAAAATCGTCTTGTCGAATCTCAATACGAAATTCGGCTTAGATTTTAGGAAAGAAAACTGCTTTCTGTTTTTGTTATACTCTTCCCATTTTTTTTCAAGTTCGTTTACTTCGTAAAATTCAAGCATTTATTATCCCCGAGCCTATCGCTGCCATCTCTATAATTTTATTATTAATCTGCGAAAAACTAATTTCCGTAGGTTTATTTACTTCGTAATACTCAAAAAGCTCATACATCTTATACATAAGCTTGTTGATATTCCTCATATTACCGTCCGTTAAATTTAAAATCAAATCGAAATTATCGTCGCTAAACATAAAATAGTATTGTTGAAAGCCATGAAGCACAAGCTTTTTTTCAATATACAGCTTGACTTCGCCTAAATTTGAATTAGGAAGCTCGATGCTCTCCCAAATTCTAGTTTTAAAATAATCCTTTGCGAGGCGATCTTCCTCGTCAGTCTTATGCACTGTAAATAAAAATTTAAATAATCTAGTATCTGCCATAAGACGAATTTTTTCTATTAAATTCCCAGGATACAGCTGAGCCTCATCAAGCAAAATAACGACCTGCTCTACCGCTCCTACATTTGTAGAAATTCCAAATCTCTCTCTGTAAACCCGCATAAAATTTTCATAATTATCAATTGGCTCGCTAGGAGTTGAATGAAAAATCTGCGAATACAGCTCTAAGAAAAATTCTTTCTCATCAAAAAACGGCTGCGGCACAAATACGACTCTTACCTTTTTCTCAAGATCGACCTTGATCTTATTAAGCAAAAATGTCTTGCCACAGCCCGGTTTGCCGTAAAAAAGTATAAGTTTTAACGGCTTTTGCAAAGCATTTAAAATTTTATGATAAGCAAGGGTCGATTTATCGAGATTAACGAAGTCTGAGACTTCGTTATCCTCGATAAAGATCTCCTTGATCGCCGTATAATTATTACTCATTTTCGTAGATGGATTTTGAGTAACCTAGCTCTTTAAGAGAGGTAGCAAGCGGCGCGCCGGTATTGTCAATGATATGTGGAGTTACTACGAAGATTAACTCCGACGTTCGCAAAACATCGGCAGTGCTTTTGAAAAGATTTCCGATTAATGGAATTTCAGCTAGCACAGGCACCCTAGTGTTATCTTTCGACTTAGTTGCACCAATCAAACCGCCTAAAATTACAGTATCGCCATCATCTACCCAAACTACGCTTGAGAGTTTCTTTTGTAAGGTATCAGGCGCAATCTCTCTTCTATTATTTGTTCTTACATTGTCCTCTGCGTATTTAAGAGAGCTTAAAGATGGATTAATTCGTAGCATAATCCTATTATCATCTGAAATTTCAGGCAAGATATTCAAAAGAATACCTACAAATATCGAATACTGATCATCTGACTGAGTATCTCCGCCTTGATAATCACCTGTAGTAGTGGATTTTAATACATAGTTAATAGTATCACCTACAGAGATAATAGCAGGCTGATTATTCATCGTAGTTACCTTAGGGCTTGAGATAACCTTAGTTTTACCTTTAGTCTCTAGGAAGTTAATCAAACCGTCGATATTGAAATTTAGATTAGCCCCTATCGTCCAAGTTCCGTGAGTATCGCTAGCCTTTCCTCTATTTCCGTTATCTATGTGATATCCTGAAAGCTTAGTCGGATCTCCACCTACATAGGTATTAAATCCTAGTTGAAATTTACTCCAATCTATACCGGTGGTGTATTCGTTATTTAGCTCGACAGATATGATATTTACATCTAGCAAGACTTGACGACTAAGGCGTTTTTGCATACCACTTAGATATCTATCGACGCGAGCTATCTGAGACTTCATAGCAGTAACAGTTACTAAACCGGCATTTTGATTTATAATAGGAGCGACTGCGACGTATTTTTCGGTACCGTTATTTAGAACGGAGGTGATTTCCTCACTAATCTTCTCCCAAAAATCAAATTTTTCTTTGGTAGTGATCTTATTATCGTCATTTTCTGTTTTATCACTATCGCCATTATCTACTTTAGTAGGTGCGGAATCGACAGAAGATTTAGTAACAGCAGTACCTTCTCTAATAGAAGTGATGTAATCCACTTTAAAAGTCCTAGTCTCTAGCGCTGAAATTTTTAATATGCCATGAGAATACTCATAGCTTAGATTATTCTCTTTTATGAGTAGATCTAAAACTTCGCGTAAAGAAAGGTCTTTGATGCTTACACCTTGCAGTGGCTTACTCATCTCCTCTTGAGCAATAGCGTCTTTTGCTACCACTGAGAAGTGGCACATATCGGATAGCTGAGTTAGCATCTCGTTTAGCGTAACGGTATCGTTAATCTTAATATTTAGCGCCTTCCTATCGCAGTTACCTGCAGTTGCGGGAGCGGCATATATACTAGTAGCCGTAACAGACAAAGCAAGCATAGCAGCTATGCTAAGCTTTTTACTTATATGTAATAATGACATTTTGACTTCCTTGTTTTAGTGTTAGTTCGACTTTATTTTCATCGTCGTTGGTAATAATAACGCTATTGCCCGTTATTTGCACGATCTTATATGAGCCTACATATTCGCCCAAACCATACCACTTATCGTTTAGCTTAACCTTATCGCCCATAATACCTACTAGCTGATAACCTAGGTCCACCTGCTGATTAGCTTCTCTAGGCGCATTGGCTTCTTTAGGATAGAACGGATCTTGCAAAGAAGCTATCTGCTCATCGCTAAGACCCACTCTAGGTTTGCTAAGATTATCAAATATAGCATCGTATCTAGCCTTATAGGCACCATTGCTAGGCGCTACCGTCTGATTATTATCTACGGCAAACAGAGTAGCAGAAAGCAACAAAGAGCATAAAATTAACTTTTTCATTAGTAATTTACTCCCCAGATAGATATACCGATGCTTCCACCGATTTTGCCATTTTTAGTGGCATTGATATCCATCTTATTTACATCTACGATCATCTCCGATTGTTCGATAAGGTTGATATACCTAAGGACGTTCGAAAATGCTCCTTCAAATTTCACATCTATATCCAGCAAAGCCTCAGGCTGAAAAATCTGTTTGATGCTAGGCTCTCTTCTATCGCTGTGAATAGCATAAATTTTAATATTGTTATTCTCTGCGATCGTTGAGAGGCTATCCATAAATTTAGCCCAGTTCTTTTCATTATAGGTAAGCTTTGAAATTTCATTTAGCTTGTCGTCTAGATACCCACGCTCTTCAATGATATTGTTAAGGTTGGTCTTAGCACCATTGAGGATATTGCGCTTATTATCAACGAAAGCTTTAGGATCACCACCAAAAAACTCGTTATACTCTCTTTGTGCGCCCTCAAGCTTAGTCGTGGCAGTACTTAAATTTGTTTCGCTCTCTTCTAAATACGGATCCGCATAGTTACTCAAAATAAAGTAAGCTACCAAACCTACAAACAACAAAGCTATGTAAAAATAGTTATTTGCACTATTTCCCTTGGAGGCAAACCATTGATCAAGTTGATCTAATGAACTTTTCTTTTTCATTATTTAACCTCCACACTGATGTTGCTATCGTAAAATACGGTTTTATTACCCTCTTGTAGTGTGATTGTTTTGGTATCCACGCCATACACCTCTTTTTTACTGATATCCTCTAAAAGTTCGGTCATTTGCTTATCGTTTTTGGTGCGCACCTGAACAGTTAGAGTCCTATTCTCATCACCGATCCTAACCATATTGCCCTTATTTTTAACAACCATATTGGTTAGCTCGAAAATAGAAACGCCTTTCATGGCGTAATTGTTTTTCTTATCTGAGATAGCGTTAATTAGTTCGCGCCTATCGTTAAGCTCCTTACCACTCTTAGCAGCCTGGGCATTTACCTCTTTAGTCTCTTTATCCAAACGCGCACTTTCGTCTCTAGCGGGACTCATTTGTTTTTCTAATCCATCATACTCGTTGATTTTATCATTAGCTACCATATTATTATAATATCCATAGCCGAAGTTATACGCAGGATACACAGCGCCAAGTAAGCAGCCTAGCAACATATAGCCTATCAGCTTGCCGGTTGATCTTTGAGTCAAAGGCGGAGGTCTCATAAACGGCGAGTAGTTGTGATCGTCATCTTTGGTAACCAAATAATCTTGACCTACCAAGAACATCAAAATATCTAGCTGAGTGAGCGGATAATCTTTTGCGTTGATTGCAACGTTAAAATTAAAATCCTTGTATCTTAGCTTTAGATTATTTTCTACAAAAACCTCGATCGCAGGAATTTTACCGATATCCGTTCCGATATAAACGTTTTGAATATTGACGTTGTAAATTTTACTAATACCGTTCAACACGTCGTTGATATAGTAAAACATATCGTCAAAAATTTGGATCATATAATCGCGTTCGGTCGGATTTTCTAAATTTACTCCCTGTTTGGAGAGCAGTCTATAAAAGCTCTCTTCATCGACCCTGCTACCGACTAGCTCGACATATTTTTCATGCAAAAATTTTAGGTTGTATCTTACTTGGCGGGATTGAAAATATTCGCCATTTTGATACACTACCAAAAACGCATCGTCGCGTTGCAAGTAGATGAAGCAGTCGATTCCGTCGCGAGTTAGGACACCTCTATTATACAAGCCCTCGTATAAAAACGGAGCCATAGCCACATAGTCGATGTAGTTCGTCCTAGCGGCGATCGCATCGAATTCTGAAGTGAGTTTGGCATTATCTACGACAAAGACATTGAAAATTCTATCATCGCCGCCAGCGCCTATTACCTCACTATAGGTGATTTTGTAATCCAAAGCGGTGTCAAGCCCCAGCTCCTCATACACCTTAACGACGATCGCATCTAAAAGATCCGCGTCCTCTACCGATCTGCTTATCTCGACCGTCGCAGTCATTATATCCTTATACGGAATATATGAGACGTAAGTTTCCTTCGCACGATTCGCTTTTGAGAAGTCGTGCTCGAAAACTTCATTCTCACTTAGACCGAATATGGTTTGCGTGACTTTGTTAATCGCAACAATCGAACTAGCATTTTTACTATTCTTTGCCATAACACTCCACTTCCAAATGAAATTTTCTACGCTGCTAATACTAATAGAAATAAAATAAAATGTCAATAGATAAAATCGGTTTTTACCATAAATTCGTCATTTTTCCAGCTTTTTTTTACAAAAACTGTTAATTTTAAGTAAATTTTGACCTTAGAAAAATTTGAAATTAACTTTTTGGCTCGAATTCCGATCCGCTTGATCGCCTCGCCATTTTTGCCGATCAACATCTCTTTGTGTGAATTGCTGTCCGTTATGATCCGCGCATATACCGAGATCAGACCCGGTTTTTCGACCACTTTTTCCATCACGACGTCGCTGCAATACGGGATCTCGTCGCTCATACTCTCAAAGATCGCCTCGAGTATGAAGTCGCGGTAAATTTCACGCTCGTTGGTCGCGCTTAAAATTTCAGGATCGTAAAAATACTCATGCTCGGGTAAAATTTTACAAATTTCGTCCAAAACCTGCTTTTTATAGACCTTTTTTTTGATGCTAACGGGGATTATCGCCTCAAATTTATCGGCAAATTTTTGATATTGCAGCAGCTTTTGCACGATCTTTTCGTCGTTTGCTTCGTCAATTTTAGTTAAAATCACTATGTGTTTCGTGCCTGAGTTTAAATTTAAAAATTTTTCATATTCCGCGGTACCGTCGTGCACCGGCGCCAAAAATAGCACCAAATCGCAGCCTTCAATCGCCCCGAGCGCCACTTCGACCATCAGCTTATTCATCAGCTTGGCGCTTTCGTGTAGCCCCGGCGTGTCCGTGAAAATCACCTGATCTGCGCCGTTCATCGCGATGCCGCTAATCTTGCGGCGCGTAGCATTGATTTTATGCGAAACGAGCGAAATTTTCTCGCCGCAGAGATAGTTTAACAGCGAGCTCTTGCCCGCATTGGTCCGACCGATGAGCGTTACAAATCCGCTTTTCATATTTTCCTTAAATTTATAAAATTTTATCCTGCTTGCGACCGTAGCGCCAAGCCCTAGCAAGCAAATTTAAAATATCGCTTCATACAAATCGGCTCCGCACGAGCGGCTAAATTTTGAAATTCTGCCATCACATAAGTGGGTAAAATTTAAAATTTCAAGCCGCGCGATAGCGATAAATTTTACCCGTCGCAGCACAGAATTTTATCTATCCAGAATCTCGCGAGGCGCAAATTCTGCAGCTTCATAAATTGATCGCGAAATTTTAAATTTCATCCCACGACTACATTATATATAACCCGCACCGCACAGAATTCAATTATCCTTGAAATTTTACAATCTTAAAATTTCAAAGTATCGCCAAATTTAAAAGGATTAAATTCTGCGCATTTTTAAAATTTCGCCAAATCTCAAACCTAAAATTCTAACGCTTTGTAAATTTAAAAAGCGCAAAATTCCGCGGCTCCGTAGTTTTCTAAGAGTAACTGTCGCGCCGCCTTATAAAATGTATTTCGCCAGATCTTCGTCACTTGCGATGTCTGCGAGTTTTTCGCTTACGAGTTTTTCATCCACGACGATCTTTTGCCCTTTAAACTTATCTGCTTCAAAGCTGATATCCTCAAGCACCTTTTCCATTATCGTATGCAGCCTTCTAGCGCCGATATCCTCGACCTTTTCGTTCGTGCTTGCCGCAAATTTCGCGATCGCTTTGACCCCGTCCTCGCTAAACTCTAGCTCCACGCCTTCGGTCTTTAAAAGCGCCGAGTACTGTTTAAGAAGCGAATTTTTCGGCTTGGTTAAAATTTCACACAGCGCCGCCTCGTCTAAGCTGTCAAGCTCGACGCGAAGCGGGAAGCGCCCCTGAAGCTCGGGTATGAGATCGCTCGGCTTGCTGATATGAAAGGCGCCCGCGGCGATAAAAAGGATGTGATCGGTGTCGATATTGCCGAATTTCGTGCTTACGCTGCTGCCCTCCACGATCGGAAGCAGATCGCGCTGCACGCCCTCTTTGCTCGGATCCTGCCTGCCGCTATTTCCGCTTGAAACCGCTACCTTATCGATCTCGTCGATAAAGATAATGCCCTCGTTTTGTGCGCGCCTAACGGCTTCGGCCTTGATGCTCTCCATATCCAAGACCTTCTCGCTAGCCTCGCTTTTAAGGGCAACTTTGGCATCTTTGACCTTCATCTCTTTTTTACTTTTGCGCGTCGAAATTCCGATTACTTTGATGAAGCTTTCCTGCATATTCGCCATCTCGGGCGGTAAATTCGGATTTGATTCAAGCGCGTTTTCGCTTACTTCAATCTCGATACTAAGATCGTCCAGATCGCCGCGCTCGAGCTTGGCTGCCATCTTTTCGTAGCTTTTTTCGTAATCTGCGACCTTCTCCTCGCTCGCACCGCGCGGAAGCGGCGGAAGGACTTTTTCTAAAATTTTACGCTTGATGTAATCATCGATCTTGTCTTTGTTCTTTTCAAATTCCTCGCCGCGCACTAAATTTACCGACGCAGCTGCCAGATCGCGCACCATGCTCTCCACGTCGCGCCCTACGAAGCCTACTTCAGTATATTTGCTAGCCTCGACCTTAATAAAAGGAAGTCCGAACATCTTCGAAAGTCTACGCGCGATCTCGGTCTTACCTACGCCGGTAGAGCCGATCATCAGGATATTTTTGGGCATCACCTCGTTTTTCATCTCATCTTCAAGCGCCATTCTGCGATAGCGATTTCGCAAAGCCACCGCTATCGTACGTTTGGCGCTATTTTGTCCGATTATATATTCGTCTAGTTTTTCTACGATCTGCTTTGGCGTCATCATCTCTTTTCGTCCCAAATTGCGTATGTTTTGATGTTTTCGTTCGTGTAAATGCAAATCTCGCCCGCGATCTTAAGGCTCTGCTTTACTAGCTCCTCTTCGTCTAGGCTAGCAAATTTATCTAAAGCTCGCGCCGCGCTAAGAGCGTAATTTCCGCCGCTTCCGATCGCCGCGATCTTGCCGTCGTCCGGCTCTACCACGTCGCCCGTGCCGCTAAGCAAAAAGATATTTTTGCGGTCCAGCACCAGCATCATCGCTTCGAGCTTCCGCAGATACTTATCCTTGCGCCACTGCTTGCTAAATTCTATCACGGCCCTTAAAAGATCGCCCTTTGCGCCATCTAAGCACTTCTCAAACATATCAAAAAGATTAAACGCATCGGCAGTGCTGCCCGCAAAGCCCGCCAAGACGTTACTCTCTTTGCCGATCTTTCGAATTTTAGTCGCATTGCCCTTTAGGACGGTGTTTCCGAACGTAACCTGCCCGTCGCCGCCGATGACGGAGCCTTTCGCGCCTTTGTAGGCTAAAATGGTAGTCGCTTCAAACACTAGCCACCTCTATCTCAAATTTAGCGCTTATGCCGTGCTTTAGCTTGGCATTTACGTCGTAAATCCCGGTCGTTTTGATGGCTTCGGTTTCTAAAATTTTCTTATCTATTTCGATCCCCTTTTGCTCTTTTAGCGCGGTTGCGATCTCATCTTTGGTCACCGAGCCGAAAAGCGCGCCGCTCTCGCCTGTCTGTTTTACGATCTTTACGCGGATCTTAGCTAGCTCCTCGGCTAGTTTTTGCAAGCTTGCGACCTCATATTTTTCAAGCTCGGCTTGCTTTTTCTTATCCGCTTCAAATTTACGCAAAACCTCAGTCGTAGCGGCTTTGGCGTAACCTTTGCCGATTAAGAAATTGTTGCCGTAGCCGTCTTTGACCTCCTTTACCTCGCCCGCCTTTCCGAGCCCCTTAACGTCTTTGATCAATAATACTTTCATCTATATATCCTTTTAAATTTGGCTTTAAAATTATAAAATTTTATAAGCGGCGCGGGCGGATCTGAAATTCAGTGAAATTTCATGAAACCTGCCCTCAGCCGCTCGCGCTTTTCCGATAAATTTTAAAATTTCGCTTTGCGAAATCCGCCTGCGCGCCTTGCCGCTATGAGGCAAAATTTCAGCTAAAGCTTGCGTCCGTTCTTTCCCGCGATGATAAATCTTAGCGCGCTTAGCTTGATAAATCCATCGCCGTCTTTTTGATTGAAAACCTTGTCCTCTTCAAACGTCACGAAATCGGTATTAAACAAACTATCGCTCTTACTCTCCCTGCCCAGCACGGTCACGTTGCCCTTATAAAGCTCTAGCTTAACCTTGCCGTTTACGTGCTCTTGGGATTTGTTTATCAGCTCTTGAAGCAGCAAGCGCTCCGGGCTAAACCAAAAGCCGTTGTATATGAGCTCGGCGTAGCGCGGCATCAGATCGTCTTTTAGATGCGCCGCGCCGCGATCTAGCGTGATGCTCTCGATCGCGCGGTGGGCCTTTAGCATAATCGTGCCGCCCGGAGTTTCGTAGCAGCCGCGGCTCTTCATGCCGACGTAGCGGTTTTCAACAAGATCGAGCCTGCCGATGCCGTTTTTAGCGCCAAGCTCGTTAAGTGCTGCCAGCATCTCGTGCGGTTTAAGCGCCTTGCCGTTTAGCTTTACGGGATCGCCGTGTTTGTATTCGATCTCGATGATCTCGCTCTTATCTGGCGCATTTTTAGGGCTTACGGTCCATCGCCACATATCCTCTTCAGGCGCATGGGCGGGATCTTCAAGCACCAAGCCCTCGTAGGAGATGTGAAGGATATTCGCATCCATCGAATATGGCGATTTGCCAGGCTTTGAGGCGATGTCGATGCCGTTTTTCTTAGCGTAGGCAAGCAGTTTTTCGCGAGAGTTCAAATCCCACAACCTCCACGGCGCAATCACCTTAATATCGGGATTTAGCGCATATGCGCCAAGCTCGAAGCGGACTTGGTCGTTACCCTTACCGGTCGCACCGTGGCTTATGGCGTCCGCGCCGGTCTTTTTCGCAATCTCGACTAGCTTTTTAGCGATCAGCGGGCGCGCGATCGACGTGCCTAAAAGATACTCGCCCTCATAGACGGCATTTGCGCGAAACATCGGAAATACGTAATCGCGTACAAATTCCTCGCGCAGATCCTCTACGAAAATATTTTCCTTTTTGATGCCCAGTTTCACAGCTTTGTTTTTGATCGGCTCCAAATCCTCATTCTGACCGATATCTGCGGTGAAAGTCACCACATCGCAGCCGTAAGTATCGCCGAGCCACTTTAAAATAATGCTAGTATCTAGTCCTCCGGAATACGCCAAAACGACCTTTTTTACATCTTTTGCCATCTCAAATCCTTTACGTAAAATTTGGCGAAATTCTACCAAAAATAGTTTAATAGTTGCTTTTAAGGCAAATATCGCTAAACTCACGCCTATGAGAATCGATAAATTTTTAAACGCAGTAAATATCACTAAGCGGCGCGCAATCAGCGAAGATATGTGCAAAAGCGGCGTCGTAGCCGTAAACGGCGCGGTAGCAAAGCCCGCCAAAGAGCTTAAAATCGGCGATGTAATCACCATAAGCTTTTTAGATAGGAAGCAAAGCTTTAAAGTCCTAGCCTTTCCTAGCGCGAAAAATACGCCCAAAAGCGAGCAGGCAAAGTATGTCCAAGAGCTTTGAACTCATCTGCGGTGAGGATGAAATTTCACGCCTCGTGCAGGCTCTGCCAAAAAGCGGCATAATATTGCTAATCGGCGATCTTGCCAGCGGCAAAACGACTCTTGCGCGCGCGATCGTGCGAGCGCATGGGTTAGACGAGCACGTGAGCTCACCTACGTTTTCGATCATGCAAAACTATGGCGAAATTTATCATTACGATATCTATAACGGCGGCTGTGAGGGGATTTTAAAAAACGGACTATTTGAAAATTTATTTGAAGAGGGGCTTCATCTGATCGAATGGGCGGATGAAAATTTGATAAATTTACTTAAAAAATATGAGCTTGATTTTTGCGTAGTGAGGATCACGCCGCACGCGCAAGGGCGAAAATATGAGGTAAGCTATGCATAAACTGGAAGTCAGGAGTCTAAAAAAAACCATAAAAGGCACGCCGATCATCAAAGGAATCTCGCTAGAACTTTACAATGGCGAGATCGTGGGGCTGCTGGGTCCCAACGGCGCGGGCAAAACCACGACGTTTTATATGATCTGCGGGCTGATAAGCGCTAGCGGCGGCGATATCTTGCTTAATGAAAATAGCATTGCAAAGGTTCCGCTTCACAAACGCGCTAAGCTCGGCATCGGCTACCTGCCACAAGAAAGCAGCATCTTTAAGGAGCTTAGCGTTGAAGAAAATTTAATGCTTGCTGCAGAGATTACCTATAAAAATAAGACCGAAGCCTCACGAAAGGTCGATGAGATGCTAAATCTACTCAACATCGAGCCGATCAGATTGCGCAAAGGTGTGAGCCTAAGCGGCGGCGAGCGCAGGCGCTGCGAGATCGCGCGGAGCCTGATGATAACGCCGAAATTTCTACTTTTAGATGAGCCTTTTGCAGGCGTCGATCCGATCGCTGTTAACGATATCCAAAGCATCGTGCGCGATTTAAGCGATCTTGGCATCGGCGTGCTCATCACCGATCACAACGTCCGCGAAACGCTTGCGATCTGCGACCGCGCCTACGTCATCAAAGACGGCGAGCTGTTTGCCGGAGGCACCGCAAAAGAGATAGCCAGCGATCCGAATGTGCGTAAATTCTACCTCGGCGAGGATTTTATAATCTAAATTTATCGCCACTTATCGCCGACGGCTCGCCGCAAGTTTTAAATTTACGTAAATTTTAAATTTAACGAGCGACTAAATTTAGATTTTACATTTAACGCGATTTTACGCGCAAAAAGCCGCAGCGGCGCTGCATTTTAACAGCATTTTATCGTTTATCAAATCAATGACGTTTTATCATTTATCAAACTCTCGCGATCCAATTATCGCGCTACTTTAACCATTCCTGCACCTTTAAAATTTAAAATTCCGCGCAATCGCCTGCTTTATCGCATGGCGCCTCCGGTTATTTCATCGGCCTTATCGCGATTATTGCGTCGCCTTGAGCTATGATGTCGCCTTTATTCGACGCTCTCGCGCTACAAATCGAACAGATAAAAGTATAAATTTACGCCACTATTAAATTAAAATCGTAAAATTTAGCATAAAATTTTACATATGACTATACATTGAATTTTACGTAACTTAGAGCAAATTCCGAAATTTCGTCCTAGATTTTACCGACTCGTTTAACTAAAATTACACTTTTATTTGCTCTGCGGGTTTAAATTTCGCTCATCTTAAAGCTCGCTGCGAATTTTAAAATTTTAACCCGGCGCTCGTCGCTTCCCTTAAAATTTTAAAATTCTTAAAATTTTGGCGAGATCAAGGAGAGATTATGAAAAAAGTTCTACTTTCGTGCGCCTTGGCGGGCGCGCTTTTTGGCCTAGAGATCGACGGATTTAGCGCACCTAGTGGTTCGCTCATTACCGATGACGCTTTTTATATCGCAAATCGCGGCAGGAGTGAAGATCCACAAGAGCGCGACGGCTTCATCAGCCGCATAGTAAAAAATTCCAACGTCGTTGAGACCAATTTTATAGACGATCTGGTAAATCCTGGCGGAATGGCGCAGATCGAGGGCGTGCTCTACGTGTGCGATCTGGACGCAATCAGAGGCTTTAGCAAAGGTCAGGAGGTTTTTAATCTAAAAATCGAGGGAGCGCAAGCCTTAAACGACGTCGTAGCGCTCGGTAGCGAGGTTTTGCTCGCAAGCGATCCCGCGCGTGGGACGATCTGGCGCATCGACTTGCTCTCGCGCACCGCGGATGAGTTTGCGCGCATTGATCCATCGCTAGGCAGCCCAAACGGACTTTTGGCTAAAGGCGACAAGCTTCTGATCACTACATTCGATCTTAGCGGAAAGGTTTCGGGGCGCGTGTTAAGCATGGATCTGAAATCTCGCGAAATTTCGATCTTTGCCGATATGAAGGGGGTTTTCTACGGCATAGCGCGCGGAAAAAACGGCGAAATTTTGATTAGCGACTGGGGCGAGGACCTTTTAAGCGGTAAAATTTGGCGTATCGATGCAAACGGACAGATACGCAAAATAAACCTCGGCGCGATGCAAAGACCTGCGGATATCTCAAGCGACGGCAAGGTTTTATTGATCCCAAAAACGCTGGAAAACAAAGTGGAGCTGATAAATTTACCCTAAATCAGTCGCTTTCTTTTTGCTCCGCCGCTTAAGCGGCGGCATCCGTACAGAACCGAAGCTAGTCGCTGCGGTGCCAAAACTAATCGCCCTTTGTCGCGCGCACTCAAGAGTCAAGTACGCCCAAAAGCCGCGTGTGCCGTCTTGCAACATGTAAATGCCGATCCTGTCGTAAAATTTGCAAACCCATCTGCCCTCCTTTTAAATTCCATCGCCGCAGATATTTTGCAGACCGAGCGGCGCTAAATTTCAGCGCAAAATTTAACGCCCGCCGTGGCTCAAAAGCCTTGAAGACTCATAGCGCGCGAAATTTCAGCGCGATTATTTGACGCCGAGGCGCGTTTTTAACATACCGCGTCGCATCTGCGCGACCGAATTCTACGCGGCAGCACGATCTCTACCGCGCGACGTATTTATAGACTGCGGGGGCGAGCGGAGCTTATCCTTTCACGCACCGTACCGCACAGCGCGTATGTCTGTCTAGGCTGCTTCTGGGCGTCCGCGCGTAGAACCTTATCTCTGTACGCGCCCCTCCCACACGGCGGGAGCGTCAAGCTCTACGTACGAGTTTAAAATTTCATACGGCTCGTAGCTAAATTTATACGCTAGGCTCGGGCACTGCTTCACCGCGTAGCCTAAATAAATCCAGCGCAGCCCCAGATCTTGGGCGAACTCGATCTGTTTTAAAAGCGAAAATTTACCCAGACTTAGATGCGGCAGATACGGATCGTAGTAGCAATACACCGAGCTAATGCCGTCATCCACGATATCAATGAGATCGACGCAGATAAGCCGCCCGTCCTCGCCGTAGTAGGAAATTTCTTTGCCGAAGTCGCCGTGGCCCTGGACGTAAATTTCGTCATATCGCTCAAAATCGATCTCTTGCAGAGGCCAGCCCTTTTTTAGATGCATGTAGTCGTGGTAAAGCGCGAAAAGCTCCAAACGCGCATCGTTTAAAAGCGGGCGAGGCTGCCACACATAGGCGGTCGTGCGATTATTTTTATAGACGCGGCGGTGCGATCTGCTAAATTTAAAATTTGCGGCATCGATGCGTAGGCTTTTGCACTCCGCACAGGCTGCGCAAATGGGCTTTTGAAAATACCTGCCGAAGCGGCGGTAGCCGTGCTGAACTAAGCTTGAATTATACTCAAAGTCGCAGTCTTTTACGTAGAGATACTCGCTGCGCGCGGCTCTGCCATCCAGATATGGGCAGGCAAAATCCAGCGTGCAAAATGGAATTTCAGTCATTCAGCTTTTTGATGTTTGCCGCGTCCACGTATTTTAAAAACTCGTCTTTGAGGCGATTTTCGCGTGCGGCGATGCTCTCTTTGGCTACGTCAAGCTCTTCCGTCACGACGCCGTCTAAGCCGCTTTCGCTTTGAAAGCTTGAATCATCATCTCTGAAAATATCTTTAAACTCGTCGCGATTAGGATTGAGCCTTTTAGGCTTTTTGGGTGTAGAACTTGCCGCTTTATCCTTAAGCATATCCTTTTTTATGTCTTTTAGGCTATCTAAAAAATCCATAACTCTTTCCTAAATCCGCGCCGATTTGCGCATCGCAGCAGCGATAGCGGCGATAGCTTCGTTTTTATTCGGCTGCATATCGTCCATAGTATTTTCTAAAATTTTGTCTAAATTTTTCTCTACGTAGCTTGTATCGAAAAAGCCGAGTCGGAACTCGCGTGACTTACTGATGCTGAGCAAAAACGGAATGATAGTACGCACTCCCTCGATGCGAAACTCCTTCAGCGCGCGCTCTAGTTTATTAACAGCTAGGTCGTAGTCGGTGGTTTTGATGATTAGCTTGGCTAGAAGCGAGTCGTAAAACGGCGGAATTTTATAGCCCTTGTAGATATGGCTATCGACGCGCACGGAAGGACCTAGCGCGGGATAATAATCGCTAACTGTGCCGGGAACCGGGGTGAAATTTTTCCAGACGTTTTCGGAGGTGATACGCGCCTCGATCGCGTAGCCGTGCGGCTTAATGTCGCTTTGCTCAAGCTCTAAAATTTCGCCGTTTGCGATGCGGATCTGGCGTACGACAAGATCGACGCCCGTAACTTCCTCGGTGATGCCGTGCTCGACCTGGATACGGGTATTCATCTCCATAAAATAGAAGTTGTTGTAATCATCAAGTAGAAATTCTACCGTGCCGACATTGGTGTAATTCACCGCTTTTGCCGCAGCGACTGCAGTCGTACCCATCGTCTTTCGCAGATGCTCGCTTATCGAGGGGCACGGCGCGATCTCGATGATCTTTTGGTGGCGGCGCTGGATCGAACAATCGCGCTCGCAGAGGTGAATGATGTTGCCGTAATTATCGCCGATGATCTGAAACTCGATATGGCGCGGTTTGACGACGAGTTTTTCCATAAAAATTTCATCGTTGTTAAAAAAGGTTTTCGCCTCTCTCGTGCACGAATCGTAGGCGCTCTCCATATCCTTCTCCTCCCATACCTCGCGGATACCGCGTCCGCCGCCGCCGCCGCTAGCCTTTAAGATCACGGGATAGCCGATCTCGCGCGCATATTTTTTGATCGTATCCATGCTCTCGTGATTTAGCTTTTCGGTACCCGGCACGATCGGAATGCCGTTTTTGCGCATCAAATAGCGAGCAATGTTTTTGTTGCCCATTTTTCGGATAACGTCGGGCTTTGGACCGATGAAGATGATCCCCGCGTCCTCGACCTCTCTTGCAAAGTCAAAATTCTCGCTCAAAAAGCCGTATCCAGGATGTATCGCATCAGCGCCACACTCTTTGGCGACTTCGACGATCTTTTTGGCATCCAGATAGCCTTTTAGCGCGTCCGCGCTTACTTCGTAGGCCTCATCGGCGATTTTTACGTGCAAGCAATCGATGTCGGGTTTGGTATAGATCGCGACGCTTTTAATATGCAGATCTCTGCAGGCTCTAATGATGCGAACCGCGATCTCGCCGCGATTAGCGATAAGAATTTTACGTATCATAAATAATTGCCTCTTTTAAAGAAATACCGCAGTAATAATAGTATAAAAAATTTTATAGCAAGTTGAAATTTGCAAAAGGTGGTTGAAATTACGGATAAAATTTAAAGAAGATTTATGGTGCCCGAGGTCGGAATCGAACCGACACGAGGTCGCCCTCGCCAGATTTTGAGTCTGGTGCGTCTACCAATTTCACCACTCGGGCACTTAAAAAGCTATGATTGTATAAATTTAAAAGAGAAAAGCCCCGAAGACGGGGCTTGGAGCAAGAAAATTATTTTTTCTTCTTGCCTTTTGCAGCTGCAACAGCCTCTTTTAGCTGTTTGCCGACTTTAAATTTTACTACTTTAGTAGCAGGAGATTTGTAAGTTCTGTTTGTGCCAGGAACTTTACCCTCGCGAGCTGCACGCTCTGCGATGCCGAAAGATCCGAAGCCGATGAAGCTTATGTCATCACCTTTTACCAAAAGCTCTTTGATAGCCTCAAGTGCAGAATCTACTACCTTAACGGTATCTTTTTTAGAAAGACCTGCCTTCTCGGCAACTACTTGGATAAAATCAGCTTTTTTCATGCTAATCCTTTAAAATAAAGTGGTTTCGGCGGTATTCTACAATAGTTTCGCAAAAAATACAATAGTTTTTTAAGAAAAAAACGCAAAAATCGGCAAAATTTAGCCGAATTTAGCCCAAATTCGTCAATTTTTCGGATTTCGCTTCTTTAAATTTTAAAATTCCGCCATATTTTTGGGGCTGATTTTTGAAATTTCGCCCGGTTTCTAAAAATTTCAAAATTTCAACCCGCCGCGCTTCATTTTTATAAAATTTCGCCCAAATTTGCCGCTTTAAAATATATAAACTATATTTTGTTATAATCCGCGCAAAATTTCAAAGGCTTTTTATGACTAAAATTTTAATGATAGAGGACGATTTAGAACTCGCCGAAATTTTAAGCGAATATCTGCAGCAATACGATATCGATATCACCGTCGCGGACGATCCGTTTTTGGGGCTTTCCAAGCTAAATTTAGAAAATTTCAACCTCGTGATTTTAGACCTCACGCTTCCTGGGATGGACGGGCTTGAGGTCTGCAAAGAGATCCGCAAAAACACCGATATACCGATCATAATCTCAAGCGCCCGCCACGATCTGACCGATAAGATCAACGCTTTTGATTTCGGCGCGGACGATTATTTGCCAAAGCCCTATAATCCGCAAGAGCTTTTAGCGCGCATCAAGCGCCACATCGAGCGCTACGACATAAACTCGCTTCAGCGCGCCGCCAAGCCCAAAAAAGACCTCGAAGTGGATGATTTCCGCCACGTCATCAGCTTCAAAGGGCAGCCCCTGTCGCTCACCATCGCCGAATACGACGTGCTTTCGTATCTCATCAAAAAGGAAGGCGGCGCAATCACCCGCGAGGAGCTCATCTACAACTGCAGCTCCATAAGCGAGGAATCCTCGAGCAAAAGCATCGACGTCATCATCGGCCGCATCCGCCTAAAACTCGGCGAAACGTCCAAGGCGCCCAGCTACATCCACGCCATCCGCGGCGTAGGCTATAAGCTGATACAATGAGCGGGCTTGCACTATAGACGAGCTTGCGCGATGAAATTTTCAATGCTCGCGGCTCTAAATTTAATAGATGCCAGTGCGGCGAAACTGAAATCGCAAGTCGGCCTGCGCGATTTTGCCGTTTAAATTTAAGACGCCGCAACTGAAGCGTTAAAATTTTACGATAAAATTTTGTAGTTATAAATTTGACGCGTGGTTAGATGCGCGCGAAATTTTATCGTCGAATTCGACAAGCAATTCGGCTCTACGCGCGAGGCGAGTTGTAAAAGGCAGAGCCCAGGGCAGCGAGAAGGGGCAAATTTTAAAATTTAAAGCGGCGCGGCTGTTAAATTTAAAAGCACCCTGCTTTGCGATGAAATTTTAAAATTTACGCGCTGTGCCTTTAAGACGCGCCGTAAATTTAAAGCAGGGCAAGCCGGTTCCGTGCGCCAAAGCAAAGTAAGCCCGCGGCTTCAAAGCTTTGAAATTTTAAAAATTTAAGGATCATATAAATTTAATGAAAGTAAGATCGTCGATTTTTTACACCATCACGTTCATCTTCGCGCTCGCTGCTGTGGGCGTTTCGCTCGCCTTACTCTGGCTCATCGGCTACGATCAGCAAAACTACACCCGCGAGCTAAACTCCAAATACTCCATCGTCGCGCGCGCGAACCTATATCAGATGAGCAAGCTCATCAGCGATGTCGAATACGAACGGCAGGTCGCAAATTTCGAGTTTTCGACCATCCGCGATGAAGCCAAGCGCGATGAGATCATTAAAGGCGCTGAAATTTTAGACAGCATCTCCGCAGACATCGGCTCTGCAGACATCTTGCTGTTTAAGCGCAAGCACTACTTAAAAATCACCCACGCGGGCGAGACGCGGCTTTTAAACGACAAGGATTATCAGCCCTACCGCTACGATATTTTCAAGGCGATCTACGGCGTCATTTTGGCGATTATCCTGCTTGCGTATATCTTCATCATCCGCAAAATTCGCCCCCTTCGCAAGCTCAAGCGCCAGATCGATAAATTTGCTAAAGGAGATCTTCAGATCAAGGACGTAAGCGCGGGAAACGACGAAATTTCCGAGGTTTCGCACGCATTTTACGAGGCTGTCACGCAGATAAACAAGCTTAACGAATCGCGCCATCTGTTTTTGCGAAACATAATGCACGAGCTCAAAACCCCCATCACAAAGGGTCGTATCGCCGTCGAGATGATCGAGCACGGTAAAAATCAAGAGCGCCTCATCTCGGTCTTTGAGCGGCTGGAGAGCCTAATCAACGAATTTGCGGCGGTCGAGCGCGCGACCGCGGGTACGGCACTAATCGAACGCGGAATTTTTTCAATGGATGAAATTTTAAAAGAAGCGCTTAGTATCGCAATGATCGAGCCCGGCTACGTCACGCTGCAAAATCCGCTAGGCCTGAGCTTAAACGTCGATCTGAAGCTCTTTTGCGTCGCGGTGAAAAATTTAATCGACAACGCCGTAAAATACGCCGCAGACGGTAAAATTTTAATCCGCTTAGATGCCGAGTCGATGGACTTCATAACGCTCGGCGAGCCGCTGCAGAAGGACTTTAGCTACTACAAAGAGGCCTTCGTAAAGGGCACGAACGCCAAGCAAAGCTTCGGCCTAGGGCTTTACATCGTCGATAACATCGCCAAGGCGCACGGACTAAAATTCCTCTACCGCAGGCAGGACGAGTTAAACGTATTTTATTTTGAGGGGATCGAAAATATAGCGACGTTATGAAATTTAAGCACATTTTTTATATTATTGCGCCAAAAATTCGAAACGAGAAGATGCGAAATTTCATATTTTTAGCGCTATTTTTAATCGCGACCATATTTTTTCTACCTCGCGGCGCGCAAGCCGAGAGCTTTATCACCGACGAGGAGTACGGCGCGATGCTGTATAAAAATCCCCGCGGCGTGGGCTGCGACAAGTGCCACGGCGAAAAGGGCGAGGGTTCGCTAATCGTAAAGTATAAAGAATTTAACCGCACCGCGGGCGCCTACTACGAGCGCGCCCTAAACGCGCCGCCGATTAATAATCTCTCGCTTCAGGAGCTCGCCGACGGGATCAGCAGCTCGCGCGACGTGATGCCGAGCTACTTCTTGACGCAAAACGAGATCATAATCATCTACAAATATATAAAATCGATAAATCAACCCAAAAAGAAGGAGAAAAAATGAATAATCACGACGAATTTTTAGCAGCACAAAAACTTATCCCAGGCGGCGTCGATTCGCCGGTGCGAGCATTCGGCAACGTAGGCAGCGAGCCTTTTATGGTGGATCGCGGCGAGGGCTCGTACATCTACGACGTTGAGGGCAAAAGATATCTCGACTTCGTGCAGAGCTGGGGCCCGCTCATCTTCGGTCACGCCGACGCTGACATAGAGCGCGCTGTCGTGCAGACCGCCAAAAAGGGGCTAAGCTTCGGCGCATCCAGCCCGCTTGAGACGCAGCTTGCCTCGCTGGTGCTAAAAAATTTCGATTTCCTAGATAAGATCCGCTTTACCAGCAGCGGCACGGAGGCCACGATGAGCGCGATCCGTCTTGCGCGCGCCTTTAGCGGACGAGATAAAATTTTAAAATTTGAGGGCTGCTACCACGGTCATAGCGACAGCCTGCTCGTCAAAGCAGGCAGCGGCGCGAGCACCTTCGGTAACGCAAGCAGCGCGGGCGTACCGCAGGATATCGCAAAAAACACCTACCTAGCCAGATACAACGACATACAAAGCGTAAAGGACGTCCTAGCGCAAAACGACATCGGCACGATCATAATCGAGCCGATTGCGGGAAATATGGGCTTAGTGCCGGCGGATCCCGAATTTTTAACCGAGCTTCGCGCGCTGTGCAACGAGAAAAAGATCGTGCTGATAATCGACGAGGTAATGAGCGGCTTTCGCGCGAGCGAGCTAGGCAGCTACGGCATCTACGGCGTCCGCGGCGATCTGGTAACCTTCGGCAAGGTCATTGGCGGCGGTATGAGCGTGGCGGCGTTTGCGGGCAAGCGCGAAATTATGGATATGATAAGCCCGCTAGGAGCGGTGTATCAAGCGGGCACGCTAAGCGGAAACCCCGTCGCAATGGCTACGGGCATCGCCAGTCTAAGTAAAATTTACGCTAGCAGCGGCCTTTACGAAAGGCTCGGCGAGCTTGCGTGCAGGCTTACGGACGGGCTTTGCGCCATAGCGCAGCGCCGCGGCATCGCGCTGCAAACCGCCTGCGTAGGCTCGATGTTCGGCTACTTTTTTGCAGACGAAGAGGTGCACGACTACGACGGCGCTTTGCGGGCAGACACCGCGCGCTTTGCGAAATTTCACGGCGAGATGATTAAGCGCGGCGTATTTTTGGCGCCTAGTCAGTTTGAGACGGGCTTTGTCTGCTCTACGATGAACGAAGCGCAGATCGACTTTGCGCTAAACGCCGCGGATGAAGCGATGGCGGTGCTTTAAGGGCTGAGTTTTAAAATTTTACGGATTTTAGATGAGAGTAACGAAAAATTTAAACAAAATCGTAAAGGGCGCCTGCGACATCAGCCTAGGCATCTCAATCGTCGTAGCGATCGGCATCGGCGTAGCGATCGGGCTTGGACTGCGGCACCTCACGGGCTCGCTGATTTTGCTCTGGCTTGGCATCGCTATCGGCATCGCAGCGGCGTTTTTGAACGTTTACCGCGCCTGCAAGGCGCTAAATTCGAGCCTAAAAGAGCTTGAGGACGATCCAAAATACAAGGCGGATCCGAAAAATTTTGACGACGACGATGAATGGGATGAGCGGGATTGAATAGGCGGTTTTTGCTCATATACTGCGCGCTAAACGCGGCGTTTGCCCTGCTTGGGCTAGCGCTTTGCGGCGGCGGGTTTTTCGGCGCGGGCTCTTTCGGCGTGCGGGCGCTAGCGTGGCTTCTCAGCTTGGAGGCTGGATTTTTGGGCGCATTCGGCGCGGTATATTTTTCGTTTCGCGCTTACCGAAACAAGATAGAAGATGAGCTAAGAGCCGGTAAATACGATGAAATTTTACGGCAAAGCCCTAAGAATTCCGCCGGTTTTATAAGCGGCGAAACTTCCGCAAACGATACGAATTCCGCAAGCTTTGGCGGCGAAAACCGAGGCAGCATAGGCGGCGGCGATAAAATTTCATACAGCGAAGTTTGCGGCGGCGAAATTTTAAAGAGCGAAAATTTTAGCGGCGCAAATTCAGGCGTCGAAATTTCAAACGCGCAAAATTCCGAAGACGCAGTAAATTTCACGAGCGGTGAGACCCGCATCGAAAACGGCGATAGTTGCGCCCTGCACGATGAGACCGCCGCCGAGCGTACCGCAAGCTCTGCCGAGCGTACCGCAAGCTCCGCTAGGTGCGCCGCAAACTACGCCGCCGATATAAATTTTACTCGCAGCTCAAATTTAGATGCCGAGTACGGCACAACCGCCGCTGGCGAGCGCGACGTAAATTCTACGAAGAGCGACGACAAAACCTCCGCTTGCGACACGACCGCTTTGGAACACGTCGCCGATAAATTTAAAACGAATGACGGCAAGACTTGTGGCAACTCACACGGCAGCATAAACGACGAAGCTAGCGATAGTTCGCAAGGCGGCATAGGCGAGCGTTACGACGACTTGAAAGGCGGAGCGAGCAACGACCCGGGCGACAGCGCATATCACAGAAATCGTAGCGATAGCGCAGATAGCGGCAATCGTGGCGGCGATGTAGATAGCGGCGAGTCGGGCGACGGTACGAGCGATTTTGGGGGTGGGATTGGCGCCGCGCGCGACGGATCAAAGGATGATTTCAGAGGCGCGGACGACGGCGCCGATGATTGGGATGATGAGCACGAAAGGGGCGAGGTTCGGAGCAATTTTGCGAGGGCGTTTTTCTCTCCGTTTAAAATTTTGTCCTACGCGGCGCTCGTGATGGCGATCTTCCTGCTTGCCAAGCTGTCCTTGCTAAACCCGCTGGCGATTATCTTAGGCGTTGCGATCATTCCTCTGGGCACGATGATCGTTGCCTTCGCTGACAAAGACGCGCGCTAAGCTCAAACGGCGCCAGCAGGACGCTTTAAATTTTAAAATTTAGCTTCAGCAGGATTGAGCGCAGATCTGACGCAGGATAAAATCGCGACGGCTCCTGCCGCCACGGGCTGTGTTTCGGACACTGCGCATTTCGGCACGCATCGCGGCGCGCTAAATTTATAAAATTTGCGCCGCGCATCTTTGAACTTCTGCATAAATTTGAACCACTCATTGCAAGCCGTAGAAATTTTACCGGCATCTCTTGCGTAATTCTAAAACTAAATTTAACCGCCGCGAATTGCAATTCAGCGCGAAATCCTTATCTATATTTAATTAAATTTTAGCTACCATTACGCAAAATTTGAGGAAAAATTATGAATTACGATACCTTGAAAAAAATCTTTTTTAGATTCGATCCAGAAACCGCTCACAAGATCGCAGAATTCGGACTTCGCGCGCTCTATGCGACTCCGGGCGGGCTTGAGGCTTTGGCAAAATTCGGCGTTTATAAAGATGAAATTTTAACTCAAAAGATATGGAATCTCAGCTTTGATAACCCCGTAGGTATCGCGGGCGGCTTCGACAAAAACGCCACGATGATCGCGCCGCTGGCCGCTCTTGGCTTCGGACACATCGATTTTGGCACCTTTACGCCGCGTCCTCAAAGCGGCAACGAAAAGCCGCGACTTTTTCGCCTCGTTAGCGAGCAGAGCATCCAAAACGCAATGGGTTTTAACAACGAAGGCGCCGATATTATCGAGCGCCGCGTGCGAAAAATTTATCCTTTTGTAATCCCGATCGCCGCAAATATCGGCAAAAATAAGGCCACTCCGAACGAGGATGCGCTGGGCGATTACGAGACCTTGGGTCGTAAATTTAACGGGCTTTGCGATTTTTTCATCATCAACGTAAGCTCGCCGAACACCCCGAATCTGCGCACTTTGCAAGAAAACAGCTTCATAAGCGAGCTGATCGGAGCGATGAAAAAGATCACGAACAGGCCGCTCGTCTTAAAGCTAGCGCCCGATATGAGCGCGGATCAGGCGATCGCGCTGTGCGAGTGCGCGGTGCAAAGCGGCGCAAGCGGCATCATTATAAACAACACAAGCGTTGATTATTCGCTAAGTCCCAACGCTAGGGACTTCGGCGGCCTAAGCGGCAGACTGATCACCGAAAAATCGCGCGAGCTTTTCGCACAGGTCGCTCGCGAGCTCTTCGGTCGTACGGTCCTAATCAGCTGCGGCGGCATAGACAGCGCGCAAGAGACCTACGAGCGCATCAAATCGGGCGCGAGCCTGGTTCAAATTTTTACCGCTTTTATCTTCAAAGGCCCGTTCGTCGCAAAATCGATCAACGAGGGGCTGGCGGAGCTTTTGCGCGCAGACGGCTTTAAAAACATCAGCGAGGCGGTTGGGGTAAATTTAAAAGATCGCGCGGGCGAAGGATACAGCATCAGAAATGATCAGACCGAAAACCTCGGCAACGGCGCGGATTTGCGCGCTTGCGAAGACAAAGAGGCGAATAAAATTTCAAGCGCACCTGAAGGCGAGGAAACTAGCGAAATTTCAAACGCACCCGAGAGCAAGGATGTGGACGAAAATTCTAACGACGACAAAAGCGAAATATCGAGCGCCCAAGCCGATAAAATTCCGAGCGTTAAAATAAGTTCAAGCTCCGAAGCAGACGAAAATTTCAGCGCTTCGGCAAATTTAAACGCCTTGGTAAACGCAGATACCGCGACGGATCAAAGATCAATCGAGCAAAGCGGTGCGGAGAGCAAAAATTCAGAGATTAAAAGCAACGCAAATAACGAAAATTCCGAGGTTAAAAATACAAAACGAAGCAGCGCAAAAAGCGAAAATTTAGAAGCTAAAAGCACAAAGCAAGGCAGCGCCGATGAGAAGCCAGATAAAATTTCAAAAAGAGCTTCCAAAAGCGGTGCAGATAAGAAACGAAGTCAAATTTCAAAAAGCGGCATAACCTCCAAACGCGGTAAAATTTCAAAGGACGCTACGCAAAAAGACGCCGTACAGAAGAATACTGCGCAGTATGATGGCGCCCCACGGAAGGACGTCGTGCAGGATAACAACGCATCGCAGCAGAAGAACGCCGAAGCAAAAAATCTCTCGCAAAGCGGCGCAAAAAGCGAGAATTTAGAGACTAAAGACATAAAACAAAGTGTCGCGGCAAGCAAAACCGCAAAAACTAAAACCGCGCAGAAAAATATAACCGCAACTAAAGCCGCGCCAAAAAACGACATAGAAAGCAAAAATTCTAAAACTAAAGCCGCACCAAAAAGTAGCGCAGAAAGCAAAAGCTTAAAAGCCAAAAACGTAAAGCAAAGTAGCGCAAAAACTAAAAATGCCGAGGCTAAAGAGACCGAAGAGTTTAAAGAGGTTAAAAAAGCGAACGGCACCCAAGACGCAGAGCAAAACTCAAGCAAAAAACGAAAGGCGAAAAAAGATTAATGTTTCCGAAATTTAAGAAAATCACGCTACAAAACGGGCTTCAAATTTATCACATCCCGATGAATAAAGGCAGCGGCGTCATCAGCGTGGACGTGTTTTACAACGTCGGCTCGCGCGACGAGACGATGGGCAAAAGCGGCATCGCGCACATGCTGGAGCATCTAAATTTTAAATCCACAAAAAATCGCAAGGCGGGTGAGTTCGACGCGATCGTAAAGGGCTTTGGCGGCGTGAACAACGCAAGCACGGGCTTTGATTACACGCACTACTTCATCAAGTGCGCGAGCTCAAATTTAGAGGTCTGCTTGGATCTTTACGCAGACATCATGCAAAACTTGAGCCTCAAAGACAAAGAATTTCAGCCCGAGCGCAAGGTCGTGCTCGAGGAGCGGCTGTGGCGCACCGATAACGATCCGTTCGGATACCTATTTTTCAGGCTCTATAACGCCGCGTTTTTGTACCATCCGTATCACTGGACGCCGATCGGCTTTCGCAAGGACATCGAAAACTGGAGCATCAAAGATATCAAGGAATTTCACGCTAAATTTTATCAGCCGCAAAACGCCGTGCTGCTGATCACCGGCGACATCGACGAAAAGGCGGCGTTTGATGCGGCTAAAAAACACTTCGCGCCGGTAAAAAATAAAGGCGAAATTCCGCACCTTCACTGCACCGAGCCTGCGCAAGACGGCGAGAAGCTTAGCATTATTTACAAAAACAGCGAAGCGCAAATCGTAGCGGTCGCCTTTAAAATTCCGCCGTTTAACCACCCAGACGCCGCGGCGATCAAAGCGATGGATATATATCTTAGCGGCGGTAAGAGCTCACTTTTGCAGCGCGTGCTAGTCGATGAGAAAAAGCTCGCCAATCAGATCAACATCTACGATATGAGCGCCAAGGACGAGAATTTATTTATAGTCTTTGCCGTTTGCAACCAAGGCGTAAGCGGCGAGGCGCTGAGGAGTGAAATTTTAGCGCTGATCGAAAAAGCCAAAAAAGCAAAAATAAGCGACGACGATATGCTAAAGATCAAAAACACCCTAAGTAGCGATCTGATCTATTCCCTCGACAGCGCTAGTAAGGTAGCGCAGATGTACGGCAGCTACATCGTCCGCGGCGATCTGGACGCGCTATTTAGGCTGGAGCGCGAGATCAAAAGTCTAGATAAAAACGCGGTTAAAAAAGCGATGAAAACCTATCTAAGCTTTAAAAGCTCCACGAGCATTATCTTACGAAAGGAAAACGATGAATAAAAATGTCATAATCGGCTCTATGACGGCGCTGATCACGCCTTTTAAAGAGGGCAAACTAGACGAGCAGACCTACGCTAAGCTCATCAAAAGACAGATCGCAAACGGCATAAGCGCGGTAGTACCCGTAGGCACCACGGGCGAGAGCGCGACGCTGACGCACGACGAGCACCGCGTCTGTATCGAGATCGCCGTAGATGCGTGCAAGGGCACGGACGTCAAGGTGTTAGCGGGCGCGGGCAGCAACGCAACTCATGAAGCGATCGGGCTAGCGCAGTTTGCGCAGGCTCACGGCGCGGACGGAATTTTATCCGTAGCGCCCTACTACAACAAACCCACCCAAAAGGGGCTCTATCTGCACTACAAGGCGATCGCGAGCTCGGTAGATCTGCCCGTGCTACTATATAACGTCCCGGGTCGCACCGGCTGCGACATCGCCGCAGATACGATCATCAAGCTTTTTAACGACTGCGAGAACATCTACGGCGTCAAAGAAGCAAGCGGCAGCATCGATAAATGCGTCGATCTACTCGCACACGAGCCGCGCCTTAGCGTGCTTAGCGGCGAGGATGCGATCAACTATCCGATCCTAAGCAACGGCGGCAAGGGCGTGATCTCCGTTACGGCAAATTTACTGCCCGATTACACGGCGAGACTAACGAAATTTGCGCTGCAAAATGAGTTTTTAAAAGCCAAGCAGATCAACGACGATCTCTACGCGATCAATAAAATTTTATTCTGCGAGAGCAATCCGATCCCGATCAAAGCGGCGATGTATATTGCAGGCCTGACGCCGAGTTTAGAGTACCGCTTGCCGCTTTGCGAGCCGAGCGCAGAAAATCTCAAAAAAATAGAAAACGTAATGAAACAATACACTATCAAAGGATTTTAATTGACGAACGAATTTAAAGGAAAAACGCTAGTTATCAGCGGCGGCACGAGAGGCATAGGCAGAGCGATCGTTTTAGAATTCGCAGCTGCGGGAGCGAATATCGCTTTTACGTATAATTCCAACGAGGAGCTAGCGACTTCGCAAGCAGCCGATCTTGAGAAGGCTTACGGCATCAAGGCGCGCGCTTATGCGCTCAATATCTTAGAGCCCGAGACCTATAAGGAGCTCTTTGTCAAGATCGATGAGGATTTTGCGCGAGTGGATTTTTTTATCTCTAACGCCATTATCTCGGGTCGCGCAGTCGCGGGCGGATACACTAAATTTATGAGGCTAAAGCCACGCGGCATCAACAATATCTTTACCGCGACCGTAAATGCTTTCGTCGTGGGCGCGCAAGAAGCCGCAAAACGCATGGAAGCGGTAGGCGGCGGCTCGATCATCTCGCTTAGCTCTACGGGAAATTTAGTCTATATCGAAAACTACGCGGGTCACGGCACTGCAAAAGCCGCCGTCGAAGCGATGGCGCGCTACGCCGCAACCGAACTCGGCGAGAAAAACATCCGCGTAAACGTAGTAAGCGGCGGACCGATCGAAACGGATGCGCTGCGAGCCTTTACGAACTACGAAGAGGTGCGCGATAAAACCGCCGAGCTTAGCCCGCTAGGACGTATGGGGCAGCCGGAGGATCTGGCGGGAGCATGTTTATTTCTGTGCTCAAGCAAGGCTAGCTGGGTGACGGGGCACACCTTCATCGTCGACGGCGGAACGACCTTTAAATAATGCTAAATTTACCCAATATTTTAGCGAGCTTTCGCGTTGCGCTCGCGCCGCTGTTTTTTTGGCTGATCCTACTAGCCGGCCATGCGAACGGCGGCATGGTAGGCTCGGTGCACGTCAGCTGGATCGATTATTTTGCCGCACTCGTCTTCGTCATCGCCTCCGTCACGGACTTTTTCGACGGATACATCGCGCGCTCTTGGAACCAGAAGACCAAACTAGGCGCCATCATCGATCCGCTCGCCGATAAGATGCTGACGCTTGCGGGCTTTTTGGGGCTTATGTTTATCGGGCGAGCCAGTCCGTGGGCGATCTATCTGATCCTAATCCGAGAGTTTTTTATCACGGGCCTTCGCGTGGCGATGGCGGGCGACGGCGTAGAGGTCGCCGCGTCGATGGCGGGCAAGGTAAAGACGGTCTTTCAGATGATCGCTATCGGCTGGCTAACGATGCAGTGGCCCTATGCAAACGCCCTACTCTGGATCGCGGTTGCACTGACGCTATATTCGGGCTTTGAATACGTCGCGGCGTATGCTAAGGCTACGAAAAAGAGTTAGAATTTCGGCTATATATGGCTTTCGTAGTTGAAGAGAAAATCGGTGAAGAAAATGCGAGAAAGTATAAGCTCAATAAGGTAGAAAAAGATATTAGAAACAAAATTTCTAAAAAGCGATTGCCTTTTAGATGTTATCCTGAAATTTCTATAGAATTAAGCTGGCGCATAGATAGAGAGCTTGGCGCATGGCTCATAAACTACGGGAGCTTTAGCGGCTTTTGGGATCATTGTAATTTAGATTTTAACGCATATAGATTGTATTATCAAGGCAAAATGTTTGATGCAGTCATTACTTACGGCGCTTGGTTCGGCGATTTTAGGATGATAAATGGACAGAAGCGACGTATCCATAAACTCTATGCGCTAGAACCGAGAAGTAGCGGCAAGCTCAGCAAAAGCGATATTTTTAAAATTTTACAAGACGCCCTTAGCGCCGAAAATGAAAATGTTTTGCTAATAGACGCCTTAAACTACAACATTGATTATGTAGGTGGATTTTTGATTGATGGATACCGCTTTGAGGATAACCTAGAGCAAATCATAAATCCATTTAGAAATCAACACGGTCTAGCTAGCTTAAGCCGAGATGAGATAGATGGTCTGTGGTGTATCTCAAAGGAGCTAAACGAGATTTTTCTTATAAAAGTGGGCTCGGACGGTAGCAATGATCTTTTTACGCTTACTCGTTACAATCACGGTTATTACGAATACCACGCAAATATAGTGCTAAAGCAAATTTCCAACAAAACCGTAGATGGAATAAATGAAATCAGCTATAAGATAAAGAAAATAGAAATTTTAGGCGATCGCAGCGCCGCGCCGACGCAAGGCAAAATAAAACGACTAATACGCAAAATGTTTAGATCCACTTGCGAAAGCGGCTTAGAGGGCTTTAGTCCAAATTTAATAGATGAAAAATTTAAACTAAGCTTGATCTTACATTCATTTGAAGAATCAGAATTTTTTATCAAACTAAAACAATGTATTGTGAAGCTGCAAAACCTCATCGCAAAGCGTTAGAACCCGCGCTTAGTGGGTTTTAGCGATAGAATTTCGGCATAAAATTCCACCTATAACGGTGACATTAAATTTTGAAATTTCACGTTCAAATTTTGCTAGACAAAATTCTATAGATGCTTAGTCTGTACGCGCACAACAGTGCGCTAAGCCTATAAAATTTGAAAGATAAAATTCCGCCGTGTAAAATTTCACGGCGTAAAATTTCGTTTAAACCGCCGCGCAAAATTTCAGGGCGACGCGACAGTATTTTAAAATATAATGGAATTTCAAAGCGCGACAAAATTTTAGAGTATGACGACTTGCCAAGACATAATAAAATTTTTAAAGCATAACGGAAGTTTAAACCACAAAGCCTCGCGCGGCGAAATTTTATAATCCACTCCGCAAAATCTCGCGGTAAAATTTCGCTTTTAAAATTTTAAATTCCGCGCGCCGATCGTCCGCCCGCGCGCCCTTAATTTAGCCAAATTTATAGCCTGAAACGGCGGCAGGCTAAGCTCAAAGCTAACCAAGTTTAAAAAAAGCGAGCCAAGGCTTTAAACGGCAATCTAAGCTTAAAATTTGCAAAATAATAGTAAGCTTAGCCCATTTTTTACAAAGGTTTGAAATTTGAAAAGCATAATTTTAACGCTAGCGATCCTGGCGGTCGGATTTTATTTTTACTCGATAAATTTTATGGTCACGGTGCTGGCGATCAGCTTCCTCATCTTTTTCCACGAGCTGGGGCATTTTTTGGCGGCGCGAGCGCTGGGCGTGGGGGTGAACGTCTTTAGCGTGGGCTTCGGCGAGAAGGTCTTTACCAAGCGCATCGGCGCTACGCAATACGCCATCAGCGCGATCCCTCTGGGGGGCTACGTGAGCCTTAAGGGGCAGGAGGATCTGGATCCCACCGCAGTAAGCGCGGACCCCGATAGCTACAACTCCAAAGGCCCGATCGCGCGCATAATCATACTTTTTGCGGGGCCGTTTTTCAACCTGCTGCTTGCATTTTTGATCTACATCGCGCTGGGCTACATCGGCGTCGAAAAGCTAGCGCCGAAGGTTGGCAAAATTTCGCCAAATTCCGCCGCAGCAAGCGCAGGGCTAATGCTAAACGATGAAATTTTATCAATCGACGGCAAGCAGATCCGCGAGTGGGACGACATCTCAAAGCAGGTAACCGCAGCGCCGCTAAGCTTGGAAATTTTACGTGGCGGCGAGCGACTGAGCCTGACGCTCACGCCAAAGCTCGGCGAGAAAAAAACCATCTGGCGCGAGAGCATCAGAGTGCCGCTCATCGGCATTTCGCCCGATTACAACGCGACCGTGACGCTATATCACAAGGGCACGAGCTCGCTTAGCTTCGCGTGGGATCAGACGGTGGAGGCATCAAAGCTTATCTTGGTGGGGCTTGAGAAGCTCGCCAGCGGCGTCGTTTCGCCCAAGGAGATGGGCGGCATCGTCGCTATTACAGATATCACCTCAAAGGCGGTCGATTACGGCGCGGCCGTCTTGCTCGCGCTCGTGGCGCTAATATCGGTAAATTTAGGGCTTATCAACCTCTTTCCGATCCCCGCGCTCGACGGCGGACACATCGCGTTTAATCTCTTTGAGCTCATCTTCCGCCGCCCGGTGCCAAAACGGGTATTCGTAGGCGCCAGCTACGTAGGCATGGGGATTTTAGCGCTTTTGATGATATTTACGGTACTGAATGATTTTGCTAGAATTTTGGGATTTTACAAATGAAGCTGGATGAAATTTTAAAGCGCATTGAGGCTGCGAAAGCAGGCGCGGGCGAAGTGCAGCTAGTCGCAGTGAGTAAAAACGTAGGCACGGATGAGGTGCGCGAGCTGTATTCGCAAGGACAGATCGCGTTTGGAGAAAACAGAGTGCAGGAGCTGAAGCGCAAAAGCGAGGCCTTGCGCGAACTGCCGCTAAAGTGGCACTTCATCGGCACGCTACAAAGCAACAAAATCAATCAGCTCATCGCTCTGCGCCCGACGCTGTGGCAGAGCTGCAACAGTTGCGAGCTCGCGCTTGCCGTAAATAAGCGGCTAACTTATCCGCTAGATACGCTGCTGGAGATCAACGCTGCGGGCGAGAGCTCCAAAACGGGGCTAGATAAAAACCGCGCGGTGGAGGAGTTTTTGCGCATCAAGCAGGAGTGCAAAAATCTAAATTTAATCGGCGTGATGAGCATCGGCGCGCACGTGAGCGAGCCCGCGCAGATCGCGCGAAGCTTCGAGGCAAGCCGCGAGATCTTTGATGCGCTCGTGCCGCACGGCGCGCGGATCTGCTCGATGGGGATGAGCGATGATTTTGAGCTCGCGATCAAATGCGGCTCGAACATGATCCGCCTGGGTAGAATTTTATACACCTAGGCCCTGAGAGGCGGGCCTTATCGCGCGAGCAAATTTTATACCGCTTTTATTAGGCGGCGCGTTTGATTTGTCGCGCGAGCTAAATTCGGCGCGTAACTTGAAATTTAGCGCAATGCTTGATTTTACGCGCCGCTTAAAATTTAGCGCGTTATTGAAATTTTACGCAGCGCAACAACACGGCATCAAATTTTAAACCTCGATAAAATTTATTCGCAACGACGCAAATTTTAAAGACGTGAGAATATAAAATTCTAAGCGAAATCCGTATAAAGACAGAATCTTAAAAGGCGAAATTTCAAGTAGCGGCAGCTGGCATACATCGCGCGCACGCTGCGCTGGTTCAGGGCGCGAAAGTGATCTTTATGGACGAGCCTACCAACGGGCTGGACTTCGGCAATCAGATCAAGCTACTCGAGATGATAAAAGCTCTAGGCGACGAGGGCTACACCTTCGTGCAGACGACGCACTACCCGCGGCATGCGAAGTTCGTTTCAAGCTTGACGCTATTTATAAAAGACGGCGAAATTTTAGCCTTCGGGCGCAGCGAGCAGCTCATAAACGCCGAAAATATTGATAAAATTTACGGCATAAACTACGAAAGATATGAGGATAGATTATGATTTTACCTTCAAACTACGACGAGATCGACTTTGACGCGCTTTATAAGGCGCAAAAAGCAAAAAGCTCATTCGGCAAAAAACTGGCCGAGCATTGGGACAAAAAGGCTCCGAGCTTCAACGAGGGCGTGATGAAAAGCGCCTACGCGCGCGAGTTTATAGACAAGGTCGATTTTACGGGCGTTTCTACGCTGCTTGATTTCGCGTGCGGCGCGGGCGCGCTAAGCGTGCTGGCGGCGGAAAAGGTGGATCAAATTTACGGCTATGATTTTTCGCC